>CAXUHU010000047.1:0-24719 GCA_964250925.1 uncultured Acetobacteraceae bacterium | reverse complement strand
CAGGCGGTGATTCCTGACCGCACCGGGCAAACGGCCTCTCGCCAGCCTGGCGTCGGCACGGCTTTATGCCGCTATGTCAGCCATAAGCCGCCTCGCCGCCATCGCCACAGCGTCAGCCTTGCCGTCGTTCGGCTTGGCGCAGACCGCTCCGGCAGCTCCACCTGTGGAGCAGATCACCGTCATCGGCACGTCGCCGCTGCTGGGCGCGGGCGTGGACCGCGACAGCGTGCCGGCCGAAACCAGCGTGCTGGGCAGCGCCGACATCGCCAGGGACGGCACGCCCGACCTGCTGCAGGCGCTCAACGAGCAGGTCGGCGGCATCAACCTGGAGTCCGCCTCAGGAAACCCGTACCAGCCATCACTGCTGTATCACGGCTTCCAGGCCTCGCCGTTGCAGGGCACCGAGCAGGGGCTCGCCGTCTATGTAAACGGCGCCCGTTTCAACTCGCCCTTTGGCGACACGGTGAACTGGGAGGTGATCCCGAGCATCGCCATCGGACAGCTGAACGTGGAGGGCGCCAACCCGGTCTTCGGCCTGAACGCGCTGGGCGGCTCGCTCAACGTGAAGCTGAAGAACGGCTTCAGCTACGACGGGGGGGAGGCCGACATCTCCGGCGGCTCCTTCGGCCAAGTGCTGGGCGAACTGCAATATGGCGCCCAGCGCGGTAACATGAGCATTTACCTGGCCGGCAGCGAGCTGCACCAGGACGGCTGGCGCGACCTCCAATCGACCGACGTGCAGAACTTCTACGGCGACGTCGGATGGCGCAACGACCGCGCCGAGCTCCACGCCAGCCTGTCGCTGGCCAACTCCATCCTCAACGGCCCAGGCACTGCCCCGATCGAGCTGCTGGCCGCCGATCCGGCCGCGCAGTTTACCGCGCCCAACCTGATCGCCAACCGGTATATCGACGCCAACCTGAACGGCACCTATGCCGTGACGGACGCGCTGTCGGTGCAGGCCGTCGCCTACTACCAATACCTGCTGCAGCGCGTGGTGAACGGCAACTCGGCCGATGACGGTCCCTGCGACGACGGGTCGGGCCTGCTGTGCAGCGATCCCGGCGTGCCGTCCACCACCCGCAACGGCAACACCATTCCCGATTTCCTGCATGGCGGCCCTTACTCCGAGCTGGACGTGCAGACCACGAACACCAACGGCTATGGCGCGTCTGCCCAGGTGTCCGACACCGGCGGCGTGTTCGGCCTGAAGAACCATTTGGTTGGCGGCGTCAGCTTCGATGGCGCGCAGACCATTTTCACCGCGGCGGGCTATCTCGGCGGCCTTACACCCAACACCCGCATCTATATCGGCCCCGGAATCATCATCGACGAGCCTGGCAACGACGTCCCGGTGCGCGTGGGCGTCAGCGATGCCTATGTCGGCGCTTACGTCTCTGACACGCTAAACCTGACATCGGCTCTGGCGATCACCGCATCGGGCCGATTCAACAATGCCGAGATCGACCTTACGGACCGCAACGGCGGCGACCTGACCGGCCAGCACAGCTACAACCGCTTCAACCCGGCCATCGGCGCCACCTACAAGGCTATGCCCTGGCTGACGGCCTACGCCGGCTACTCCGAGGCCAACCGGGCGCCGACACCGGCTGAACTGTCATGCGCGAACCCCAGCGAGTCCTGCAGCCTGGCCAATTTCTTCACCGGGGATCCGGATCTGAAGCAGGTGGTCGCCCACAGCGTGGAAGCCGGGCTGCGTGGCGCGGCGCATGCACCTCGGGGCATAAAGGCGACCTACGATGTCAGCCTGTATCGCACCAACCTCGACAACGACATCGCCTTCATCAACAGCCCGACGCTCGGCCGCGCCTTTTTCCAGAACGTCGGCCAGACGCGCCGCCAAGGTGTCGATGCCGATGCCGCGCTACAGACGAACCGCTGGCGAGTGTATCTCGACTACAGCTACACGGAGGCCACCTACCAAACCAGCTACATGGAAAGTTCGGGCAGCAATCCAGCCGCCGACGCAAACGGCAACATCACCATACGGCCTGGCGACCGGCTGCCTGGCGTGCCGGCCAACAAGCTGAAATTCGGCGCCAGCCTGCACCTCACGCCGGAGTGGCTGATCGGCGGCAGCGGCATCTACCAGAGCGGCCAATACCTGTTCGGCGACGATGCCAACCTGACGCCGCGCCTGCCCGGTTTCGTCACCGCCAATTTCTACACGTCTTATCAGCTAACGTCGCACATACAGCTGTTCGGCAATATCCAGAACATCGGCGACGCACGGTATTACACCTACGGTACGTTTTCGCCAACGAGTTCGGTGTTCCTCACGCAAGCACCCAACGCCACCAACCCGCGCAGCTACTCGCTTGCCGCCCCGGTCAGC
Organism: uncultured Acetobacteraceae bacterium; assembly: GCA_964250925.1. Classification (GTDB taxonomy): domain Bacteria; phylum Pseudomonadota; class Alphaproteobacteria; order Acetobacterales; family Acetobacteraceae; genus BOG-908. The sequence continues at coordinate 22,363 of CAXUHU010000047.1, read as the reverse complement.
GGCTTCGGTGGCGTGCGCGTCACGTTCTGACGACGGGCTGGGTTTCAGCCCGCCGCAGCGGGATTGCGTTGTCGATCGCCCAGGCCGCCCCAGCTGCCTCGTTGCGCGACACTTCCGCCAGCAAGGACCACACCAGGTTTGGCTCCATCGTCACGTCCGGATCGTTGAGCAAGCGATCGAGCTGTTCGAGCTTCTGCTGATAATCACGATCCGTCATGTCTCAGCCTCCGCGTACGATGCTGCCTTATGGACACACAACGTGACACGTTCATGACGGTTGCGGGGCGAACTCAAGGCGACGACGTAACCGCCGGCGCCAGGGCCGCCTGCTTGGCGGCTGGATGGCTGGGGTTGCGGAACCGCAGCTCGGCACAGGCCGAACCCTGCTCCTCCACGGGCCCTAGAAGCTCAAGCCTGGACGAGCATGTCACCGCGACGACCGCACGCGCCTCCGGCCGTGTCATGAAATGGCGTGCCTCACCCTCCAGGCGCAATTGCGCGCGTAGATGGTGCCATTCAAGGCGATCGGTGTCTTCGATGAACATCGCCAGGATGCCCGGACGCACGCCGGTCAGCCGCAGCGGTGCGATCTCGGCCATCCGGCGATGCACGGCGGCCGCTACCTCGTCCTCGCGCCCCGCCCGGGCGGCCATCACGAAAACGCCCTGTCCGGCCGAGGTCACGGCCAGATGCGCCTCTGGGCCGAACTCCCGGCGCAGGCGCGGCATCAGCCCGAACTCGCAGGCCCTGGCAGCGGAGGAGGGGGCGTCGCCCGCCTGAGCCGCCGCCAGCATCAGCGGGTCGAGCCGCAATACGGCCGCCTCGTCGTAGTCGGCGCGACGTTGCTCGCACAGCATCTGGGTGATGCGCCGGTGCAGCTCCGCGAGCGGGGCCGCGTCCGAGGGCGCGCCCGAACCTTTCAAGCCCTGCGGCAGCGTCATCTTAAGCAGGTAGCGGCCAGGGTGGGCGGCCAGCCAGCTTTGCAAGTCGGGATCCACCCGGTCCATCAGCTGCGACCAGGCGCGCCGGTGCAGGTCGCGCCCTGCCTCGGCGGAGATCACGTCGCAGGCAATCTCGGCCTCCAGCCCCATCCTGTGCAGCAGCAGGTCGAACGGTGCGCCGTCTTCCAAACCGGCATAGGCAATGTCGAAGCCACGGCCGTGCTGAACCGACGCGGTCCGTATCAGGTGGAACAACGCGATCAGGTTGCCCGAGCCGCGGATGGCAGAGGCCAGCGCCGCATCAAGCCGCACCCGGCCAGGCGGCGTCAGCCTATCGGCCAAACCGGCAAGCTGCCCGGCCAGGCAGGCGACACGCCGGTCGATGGCGGTCAGCGGGGTGTTGCGGCCCGGCCTGCGCAGCCGCTCGACCGTCAGCTCCAGCGCGTGGAGCTGCCCCAACGCACGGCCGGCATAGGTATCCACATGGCCACGTTTCAGCTCCACCATCCGCGCTTGCCACGCCCGACGACCAATACGGTCAACAAGCGCGTTCAGGGCTGCGGAAAGCTGATCTGGCTCCGGTGTGGTCATGCAATATTACAATGCGTATCGCCTTATGCCCGACCTACCCACATTAGCGTGAGTGAACCAGATTTCTTGGCTCAGTCCAGTTTAGCCGCGCCTGCTTGGCCACGGTGTCGCAACAGGTGATCGGCCAGCACGCAGGCCACCATCGCCTCGCCGACCGGCACGGCGCGGATGCCCACGCATGGATCGTGGCGTCCACGCGTGCTGACCTGCACATCCTGCCCGGCATCGTCGACGCTCCGTTGCGCGGTCAGAATGGAGCTGGTGGGCTTGACCGCGAAGCGGGCCACGACCGGTTGCCCGGTGGCAATGCCGCCAAGCACGCCGCCGGCGTGGTTTGAGCCGAACTGGAGCGTCCCCTCCCGCATCCACATTTCATCGGCGTTCTGTTCCCCGCTCAGGGCCGCGGCGGCGAACCCGTCGCCGATCTCCACTCCTTTCACGGCGTTTATCCCCATCAGGGCACCGGCGATGTCGGCATCCAGCTTGCCGTAGAGCGGGGCGCCCAACCCGGGTGGCACGCCCAGCGCCACGATCTCGACGACCCCGCCCACCGAGGAACCCGCGCGGCGCAGCTCGGCCAGAAAAACCTCCCAGACCTTGGCCGCTTTCGGGTCGGGGCAGAAGAACGGGTTGCCATCCACCTCCGCCCAATCCCACCGAGCCCGGTCGATGGCGTGCGGACCCATTTGCACCATCGCCCCGCGAATAGTGACGCCCGGGCCCAGAACCAGCCGCGCCACCGCCCCGGCCGCCACCCGGCACGCCGTCTCGCGCGCCGAACTGCGCCCGCCGCCGCGATAGTCGCGCACGCCGTATTTCAGATCGTAGGTCAGATCGGCATGACCCGGCCGGTACTGGTGCGCGATCGCGCCGTAATCGCGTGAGCGCTGGTCCACATTGTCGATCTGCAACGCGATCGGCGTGCCCGTCGTGCGCCCCTCGAACGTGCCGGACAGGATACGCACCTGGTCCGGCTCCTGACGTTGGGTGGTGAACTTCGATTGGCCGGGACGCCGGCGGTCGAGGAAGGGCTGAATGTCGGCTTCGGCGAGCGGAATGCGCGACGGGCAGCCGTCGATGACACAACCGATCGCAGGCCCATGGCTCTCGCCCCAGGTGGTGACACGGAAAAGACGGCCAAACGTGTTGTGGCTCATTTCTGGGCAGAAATAACGTGGGGATACGCCGAGGGTAACAGTCTCATCCGTCGGAGACGGCAGCGATATCCGGCGCTTTCGGGTTCTTCATCCCGATGATGTGGTAACCGCAATCCACATGATGCACCTCGCCGGTCACCGCGGTTGACAGATTCGACAGCAGGTACAACCCCGCGCCACCCACCTCATCGACGCTCACGTTACGCTCCATCGGCGCGTTCAACTGGTTCCAGCGCAAGATGTAACGAAAATCGCCGATCCCGCTGGCTGCCAGCGTCTTGACCGGCCCGGCGCTGATGGCGTTCACCCGGATGCCCGCCGCCCCCAGATCCATCGCCAAGTAGCGCACCGAAGCCTCTAGCGCCGCCTTGGCCACACCCATCACGTTGTAATGCGGCACCACGCGCTCGGCCCCCAGGTAGGACAGCGTCAGCAGCGACCCGCCCTGCGGCATCAGCGCGGCCGCCCGCCGGCACACCGAGGTGAACGAGAAGCACGATATGTCGAGAGCCTGCAGGAATGCCTCGCGCGGGGTGTCCACGTAGCGGCCGCGCAGATACTGCTTGTCGGCGAACCCAATGGCATGGACCACGAAGTCGATGCCGCCCCACTGATCCCGCACCGCGTCGAACGCAGCGTCGATGCTGGACTCGTCGGCCACGTCGCAGGGCAACACCAGCGTCGCCCCCACGCCTTCGGCCAATGGCCGCACCCGCTTGCCCAATGCATCGCCCTGGTAGGTGAAGGCGATTTCGGCGCCCTGAGCGGCACAAGCCGCGGCAATCCCCCAAGCCAGGGACCGCTCGTTGGCCACGCCCATGATCACGCCCCGCTTGCCCTGCATCAGCGTGCCGCGCACAGGCGATGGCTGGGTCATGTCTGGCATCAGGGTCCTTGGCGCTAGCGCTGTAGAGGAAGGTGGTGACACACGGGGGCGCGCGCAGGCAAGCGGCCACCCCTCCCCGCGCGCCCTGCACGCAGGCTTGTCAAGCGGCCGTTGCTGCGGCACCACCTGCCTCATGCCGGACGCCGACCCATTCGACCTGTTCGACAGCTGGCTGGCCGAGGCGACCCGAAGCGAGCTGAACGACCCGAACGCCATGACGCTGGCCACCGCCACGGCCGATGGCCGGCCCAGCGCGCGCATGGTTCTGCTAAAGGGCGCCGACCGCGACGGGTTCGTCTTCTACACCAACACGCAGAGCCGCAAGGGCGACGAGCTGGCTCGCAACCCCGAGGTAGCGCTGCTGTTTCACTGGAAGAGCCTGGCCCGCCAGGTCCGTGTCGAAGGACTGGCCGAACCGGTCCTGGCCCACGAGGCCGATGCCTACTTCGCTTCCCGGGCGCGTATGTCACGCCTGGGTGCCTGGGCGTCCGACCAGTCGAGACCGTTGCCGGACCGCAGCGTGCTGGAAACGCGGGTCGCCGAGCTGGAGCAACGTCATCCGGGCAATACCATTCCGCGCCCAGCCCACTGGTCAGGCTACCGCGTCCGCCCCGACCGCTTCGAGTTCTGGCAGGACATGCCGTATCGCCTGCACGATCGAACGATCTACGCCCGCCGCGATGGCCAGTGGGCGACGGAGAAGCTCTATCCCTGACCGGACGGCAGGATGGCTGCAACCCGCCACAGCGTAGCCGTCGCGCGCGGCGTCAGACCAGCAGCGCGCGCTCCAGCCGATCCAACCCCTCCTCCAGCACGGTATCCTCCACCGTCAGCGGCACCAGCACGCGGATCACGTTGCCGAACACGCCGCAGGACAGCAGCACCAGCCCCTCCTCCAACGCGCGCGCCGTCACCCGCTTGGTGGCCTCCGCGTCCGGCTCCGTCCCGCCCCGCTCGCGGAAGATCTCAAAACCCACCATGGCGCCCGGACCGCGTATAGCGCCGATCGGCAGCGTGTCGTTGCGCTCCGCGATACGCTGAACGCGGGCCTTGATGCGGTCGCCCAGTTCCACGGCGCGGTGCATCAGCCGCTCGTCCTCGATCACGTCCAGCACCGCCAGCGCCGCCGCGCACGCGATCGGGTTGCCGGCGTAGGTGCCGCCCAGGCCGCCCGGCTCGGCCGCCTGCATCACCGCCTCGCGTCCGATCACGCCGGACAGCGGGAAGCCGCCGGCCAGCGATTTCGCCACGGTCACCAGGTCGGGTTCAACGCCGCTGTGCTCGATGGCGAACATGCGGCCGGTGCGCGCAAAGCCCGACTGCACCTCGTCGGCAATAAGCAGTATGCCGTGCTGGTCGCAGATGCGGCGCAGGGCGGCCAGCAGCTCGTGCGGCGCCTCGTAGAACCCGCCTTCGCCCTGCACCGGCTCGACGATGATGGCGGCCACCCGGCTCGGCTCGATGTCGGCGCGGAACAGGAATTCGAGCGCCTTGAGGCTCTCGGCGACGGTGACGTTGTGGTGCTCGATGGGGAACGGCAGGTGGTAGATCTCGGCCGGGAACGGGCCGAAGCCGCGCTTGTAGGGGAGGGTCTTGCCGGTCAGCGCGCTGGTCAGGATCGTGCGCCCGTGGAAGCTGCCGGCGAACGCGATCACGCCGCTGCGCCCGGTGGCGGCGCGGGCGATCTTGATGCTGTTCTCCACCGCCTCGGCCCCTGTGGTGAAGAAGATGGTGCGGGCCGGGCCGGCAAACGGCGCCAGCGCGTTCAGCCGCTCGGCGAGTGCGACGTACGGCTCGTAGGCCAGCACCTGCACGCAGGTGTGGGTGAACCGGCTCATCTGCTCGGTGGCTGCCGCAATCACCCGCGGGTGGCAGTGGCCGGTGTTGAGCACCGCGATGCCGCCCGCGAAATCGACGTAGCGCCGCCCCTCCACGTCCCACACCTCGGCGTTGCGGGCACGGTGTGCATAGACGGGGGTCGCGTGGCTGAGCGCGCGCGGCACGGCGGCGTTGCGGCGCGCGAGCAGGTCGATATTGCCCATCGGGCGCTCCTGAAAGGTGATCCTACCAAGTAATGCAGGCAGCGTGCGGAAGAAAGGCCGAGCCCAGCTTACCCCGTCGCTTGATCATTGCTATATCGTATCGTATTGCGGGTCATGCGCCGTGTTCGCCAAACCCCCGGCAAGGCTTTCGCCATCCTCCTGGCGCTTCCCTTGCCGGCCGCCGCCATGGCACTGCCCGGGCTGGAAGGCGGCCGCACGCAGTACCTGCCGCTGGTGGTGCAGGAGGCCGCCGCCCAAGCCATCCCGCCCGAACTGGCCGACGCCGTCGCAATGGTCGAAACCGGCTACCGGCCGGACGTCATCGGCAGCTCGGGCGAGGTCGGGCTGATGCAAATTATGCCCGCCACCGCCCGCCAGCTCGGCTTTCGCGGCACGACGGCCGAGCTTGCCGCCCCGGCCACCAACATAGCGTTGGGCGTACGCTACCTGGCTCGTGCCTGGGCGCTGGGCGGCGGCGATGTCTGTCGGTCGCTGATGAAATACCGCGCCGGCCTGGGCCAAGAGGTCATGACGCCGCTCTCGGCTGCCTACTGCACGCGCGCCATTGCCTGGCTGGGCAGCACCGGCAGCCGCCTGGCCCGCAGCGCCACGCTGCCCGATGGCGCCGCCGCGCCGCCGCCGGCCGCCGACCCCTATGTGATCGCCATCGTGCCGGCGCTGGCCGCACAGGCCCTGCTGCATCCCGTCATGGCCACAGCCCGCCAGCCGGTCGGACCGTATCGCCCGCATCGGCTGATGGCCGACCAGCAAGCGGCCGACAATGCGAGGTTCGCCGCCCATCAGCGCCGCCTCAGTCCGGCGTCCCTAGCCTCGGTCCAGGCGGCGATCGAAGCCGCACAGGACCAGTAAGCCGGTTGCCCATCCATTTTTTGATTGCTGCGCGTCCCGACTAAAGTCACATTGCCAATGTATTGCACAACCCTCCGCCGACGTGGCGTGTGGCGCTACGCACGTTCGGGTTCCCGGCTACGTGCACAACAGGATGATCTAGCAGACATGGCACGGGACCTTGTACTTCACATCGGCACCAGCAAAACGGGTTCGACGGCGATTCAGAGAGTTCTCTCTCGCCGACGGCCGGAGATGATGGAGCAAGGCGTCGTGTACCCACGGTCGCCAGGAAACGAGCGGCATGTCTATTTGGCGATGGCGACCACAACGGATCGCAGGCGTGTTGAGAAGCTAGACAAGAGATCGCTGTCCAGCCCGGCCAATCGTCTTGAGAAATTCCGTTCCGAGTTCAAGGCCGAGATGGAGGCGTTGCCGGATGCGGTGCGGCTGGTTGTCATCTCGGCCGAGCAGTTCAGCATGATGCTGCAGGATCGGCAGGGAGTGCAAAACCTTCACGACATGCTGGCGCCTCATTTTGACGAAATCACCGTCGTAGCCTACCTGCGGCGTCCGGATCAGCATTTTGCGAGCCTTTACAGCGAAATGCTGCGGTGGGGCGATGTGCAGATGCCCGATATCTTGAATGCTGAAATACCCCCGGCGCACGGCTATGACTACGACGGACTGCTCGACCGATGGGCTTCGGTTTTTGGGGAAACGGCAATTAAACCACAGATATACGAGCGTTTGCCTGGCCAAACGTTCGACATCGTTACGCACTTCGCAAGCCTTTGCGGGCTGACGCTGACGCAGTTGTCGCCGAAAGACGGCCCCAACGCCAATTCGGCGTTCAGCTTTTCGGCGCAGATGATGCTCGTGGAACTCGGCAAGCGTGTCGGCGGCAGTAGGAAAGGTGCTGTTTATTCGAGAGTTTGGCAACACCTGACGCAGGCAGCCTTGGCAGCCATGCCGGGCGCAAGTTGGAAACCGACGCGTCAGGAAGCGGCTACCTTCGTCGAGCGTTTCGCCGACAACCACGAAGCAGTTCGCCGACGCTGGTTCGCGGAACGCGCATCGCTTTTCTCAACCGATTTCAGTGATTTGCCAGAAGAGCCGCTGACTATAGATTCCGCAGACATGCACGATGCCTATCTTAGGATGATTTTGCAGATGGGCAATAAGGTGACGCTGTTTGAAGATCAGCTCGCTAAAGAGAAAATTGCCAATCCGGAGACGTTGGCCAATGAAACCCGCTTGCGTAACCAGTTGGCCAAGCGGATCGATCTTGCTCCCGACAACGTCGAGGCCCGTGTGCAACTGGCACGCCTGCTTTTCAAGCAAGGTGACCAACAAGCCGCCAGGAACCTGCTTCGCGCTGCATTGAAAATTGATCCCAGAAACGCCGAGGCCCGCGCCCTCCGAGCCGAATTCGAGGCCTACAAGGCGCCCCCGCCGGAGCCGACCGAGTTGCGAGAGGAAGCCGCACTGGTCTAACCATCACTGGCGATACGACCGGCCATGGTGACCGTAGTGACCGCCCTGCTGCGCCCCGTCATGCTGCTGATCCTCGACGGCTTCGGCTGGCGCGAGGAGACGGACGACAATGCCGTGGCGCAGGCAAGCACGCCCAATTTCGACCGGCTCTGGGCCGGGTGTCCGCACGCCTTCCTGCGCACAGACGGGGACGCGGTGGGGCTGCCCGACGGGCAGATGGGCAATTCCGAGGTCGGCCACCTCAACATCGGTGCCGGTCGCGTAGTGCGCCAGGAACTCGCCCGCATTGGCGGTTCGGTGCGCGACGGCAGCCTGGCGCAAGCGCCCGCCTTGTTGAAGCTGGTTGCCGCGGCCAAGCGCAGCGGCGGCACCTGCCACTTGATGGGCCTTGTTTCCGACGGCGGCGTGCATGCTCACCAGGACCATGCAGCCGCACTGGCCGCCATCCTGGCCGATGCCGGCATCCCGGTGGCCGTGCACGCCTTCACCGACGGCCGCGACACAGCGCCGCAATCGGGAGCTGCGTTCGTGGCCGGCCTGGAAGCCGCGCTGCCTGAAGGTGCGTCCATCGCCACGCTCAGCGGGCGTTACTACGCGATGGACCGCGACCACCGCTGGGCGCGCGTGGCGCGCGCCTGGCGCGCCATGGCCCTGGCCGATGCCGACCGTTACGCCACCGCCGATGACGCGATTGCTGCCGGATACGCGCAGGCGGTGACTGATGAGTTCCTGGCCCCCGCCGTGATCGGCCCTTACCAGGGTATGCGCGATGGCGACGTGCTGCTTTGCTTCAACTTCCGCGCCGACCGCGTGCGCGAAATCCTGACTGCCCTGCTGGACCCCGATTTCGACGCCTTCGACCGCCCCGTGTATCCGCGCCTGGCTGGCGCTGCCGGCCTGACACGATACAGCGACGACTTGGCCGGCCGAATGGATGCACTGTTCCCGCCAGTGCCGCTCACCCGCATCCTGGGCGAGGTCGTCTCAGCCGCCGGCCGAACCCAGCTGCGCATGGCCGAGACAGAGAAGTACCCGCACGTGACCTACTTCCTCAATGGCGGGGCGGAGATGCCCTATCCGGGCGAGGACCGCATCATGGTACCCAGCCCTAAGGTCGCCACCTACGATCTACAACCGGAAATGAGCGCCCCTGAGCTGACCGATCGTGCCGTGACGGCCATAGGATCGGGGAGGTACGACCTGATCGTGATGAACTACGCCAATCCGGACATGGTGGGCCACACCGGCAGCCTGGCTGCTGCCATTCGCGCGGTGGAGACGGTCGATGCCGGCCTGGGCCGCATCGCACACGCCGTCGACCGGGCCGGCGGTGCGCTGCTGGTCACGGCCGACCATGGCAATTGCGAGATGATGGGCGATCCGGTCACCGGTGGCCCGCACACCGCCCACACCACCAATCCCGTGCCGGTGCTGCTGACCGGCTTACCAGGCGCCCGCCTGCACCCAGGCCGGCTGGCCGACATTGCACCCACGTTGCTGACCCTGATGGGCATGCCGCAGCCCGGGGAGATGACGGGCCGCTCGCTGCTGGGGTAATCTGGGTGCGGCCACCCGGCGCGGCGGCCTGTAGAGTTGGCACAAGCTGGAGGCGCACGTGACGAGCCTGATCATTTTTCTTTGCCTGTCCGCCTTCATGTTCGCGGCCGGGTATCAATGGCGAAAAATGCGCGAGCATACCGATGCCGTGGCATCGGACCCAGCACAGGGAGTGACGCGCGAGACGTTGTGGCAGGGCATGCTTCGCAAGATCTGACGAGCGTTAGTGCTGGATGAGCCAAGGTGATATACGATGTCGATCATACGCGCTCTCAATGCGCTGGATCGGGAACGCAACCAGTCCCGTACGGCGCTGGTGGCGGCATCGTATGAAGCTGCCGGACGCCATCGTCTGGGCCTCCGCCCAAGCCCGCGACATGCTGCTGGTCAGGCGCAACACCCCGGATTCCCGTCCGACGACCCCGGAGTTCGCATGCCTTACACCCGGTCGTAGTACGGCCGCAGTCCGGCAGCACCTTCCTAGGCCGGCTTGACTAGGTTTAACTCGCGCTTCCACGAACCGTGCGGCACACCATCTAGCTTCAGACGCATGCGACCCAAGGATTCACGGCATGAAACTCCGCACCGCTCTTCTGCTCGGCGCCGCCTTCACGGTCGGCGTTTCCGCCGGCCCCGTTCTGCACCGCGTGTTGCCGGCCCTGCACCTGCAGCGGGCCTATGCCGATGACATGGTAGGCGCGGCCGATGGCCCGCAGGACACCTATCACCTGCTGAACCTGTTCGGTGAGGTGTTCGAGCGCGTGCGGGCCGATTACGTGGCGCCGGTGAAGGACCGCGAACTGGTCGACAACGCGCTGAACGGCATGCTGACCGGACTCGACCCGCACAGCAGCTACATGGATGCCAAGCAGTATAAGGACATGCAGGTGACCACCACCGGCAAGTTCGGCGGGCTTGGGCTGGAGGTCACGTCCGACGAAGGGCTGGTGAAGGTGATCAGCCCGATGGACGACACGCCGGCCGCCCGCGCCGGCATGAAGCCGGGCGACCTGATCCTGTCGCTGGACGGGAAGTCGGTGGAGGGTCTGTCGCTGAACGAGGCGGTGGACCGCATGCGCGGCAACGCCGGCAGCACCATCACCCTCAACGTCAAGCGCGAGCACATCGACAAGCCGATCGATGTGACGATGACGCGCGAGGTCATCCACATTCAGGTGGTCAAGTCGGCACTCTATGGCGACGTCGGATACATTCGCATGTCGAGCTTCAACGAGGAGAGCGACACGAAGCTGCGCGATGCGATCGCCAAGCTGAAAGACCAGAGCCACGGCGCGCTGCGCGGCGTGGTGTTCGACCTGCGCAACAATCCGGGCGGGCTGCTGGATCAGGCGGTCGACGTCTGCGAGGACTTCATCCCGGACGGTGAGATCGTGTCGACACGGGCGCGTCACCCCGAGGACAGCCAGCGCTGGGATGCCAAGGGATCGGACCTGACCGACGGGTTGCCGTTAGTGGTGCTGATCAACGGCGGCTCGGCTTCGGCCAGCGAGATCGTGGCGGGCGCGCTGCAGGACCACAGGCGGGCGGTGATCGTGGGCACGCGCAGTTTCGGCAAGGGATCGGTGCAGACCGTCATGGCGATGGGCAACGACGGTGCCATACGGCTGACGACGGCGCGCTACTACACGCCGTCCGGCCGCTCGATCCAGGGATTGGGCATAGCGCCCGATGTGCCGGTGCAGGAGACGCGCGAGGACGAGATACACTACCTGCCCGACCGCGAGGCGGACCTGAACCATGCGCTGAAGAACGAGGGCGGGTCAGCCCCCACCAAGCCACCGGCCCCGCGCGACGACATCCCTGCGCAAGCCAAGCAGATCGAAGCGAAGCCGCCGGCGACCTGGCCAAAATTCGACTTGTCCAAGCCGGAAACCGATTATCAACTTCAGCAAGCCATCCTGGTTGCGAAGGACATGGCCGCGCAGCGCCACGCCTCTCGCTAGGAGCGCATGGCAGCCAACGCAACGGAAGAGCGGCGCCACTTTGCCGAGGCGGCTTTGCGGAGCTTCCGCCCGCTTATGGTGTTTTGGGCCGTTATGACCGGCCTGATGGCCACGACGGCAATGGCGTTGCAACTCGCCGGCCCGGTCACGCACGCCGCGCCCGCACGAGCAGTGTTCCGGGCCCCCCTCTCCACCGCTTGGCCGGCGGCCGTGCCGCCCAGCGTGACGCACCCTGCACCGGCATTGCCGCTCGTCAGTGCAGCCATCCCGGACCCGGATCCTGCCATGCTGGAGGCTGCGGCCGGCCTGCCCGACCGCATGCTGCCCCGGGTGGCCGGCGATGGCCGCACACCGGCCATGCTCTACGCCGCTGCTTTCGATCCTGCCGAACGGCATCCTCGCGTCTCGATCGTCATCGACGGGGCAGGGCTGGATCGCGCTTTGACGCGTCAAGCCATCGATACGCTCCCGCTCGCCGTCGATCTGGCGTTCTCCGCTTACGCCCCGGCTGCAAGTGCGGGTGAACTGGCCAGGGCCGGGCGCCGGGCCGGGCGTGAGTGTCTGGTCTCCATTCCCATGGAGCCCACCGGGTTTCCGGATTTCGAGGAGGGGCCGCGGGCACTGAGCAGTGCGGCCATACCCGCGCAAAACGTCCAGAACCTGGAATGGGACCTGTCTAATGTAGCTGGGTGCGTGGGCGCCACCGGCGGCTCGGACGGCTTGAACGGTGAGCGATTCGCCGAGAGCAACCAGGCTATGGCAGCTTTGCTGGCCACGCTGGACCGGCGTGGGTTGCTGTACCTAGACCCTCGTTCGGGAACCGCTCCGCTGCTGTTGCCGCCCGGTCAGGCTCCGCCGCGCGTGGCCGACGTAATCGTCGATCGGGCAACTGCTCCTGATGAGCCGGCCGATGCGCAGGCGATTGACCGCAACCTGGCGGCGTTGGAGCAGGATGCCGCGCGTCATGGCACGGCCATCGGACTTGCGGGTCCGCCTCGCCCGGTGTTGCTGGACCGGATTGCGGTTTGGGCGCACGGCTTGGCAGCACGCGGCATCGTGCTGGCGCCGCTAACGGCCATCCCGCCGCCGCGCCTTCCATTTTCAGGCGAGAAACTACCCTGACCGACCTTCCCTACCGCCCCAACGTTGGCGCCGCCCTGTTCAACCGTGCCGGCCGCGTGTTCATCGGGCGCCGAACCGACGTCGCGCCAGGCGTTCCGGCGGCCTGGCAGATGCCCCAGGGTGGCATCGACGGGGACGAAGACCCGGCCGCGGCCGTTCTGCGTGAGTTGCGCGAAGAGATCGGGACGGACGCTGCCACCATCCTGGCCGAACACCCCGATTGGCTTACATACGAGTTGCCGGCCGACATCGCGCAGTCTGCTTTCCATGGACGGTTTCGCGGTCAGCGCCAGAAGTGGTTTGCTTTGCGCTACGACGGCGAGGATTCCGACATCGTGCTCGACCGTGAGCCACATCCCGAATTCATCGCGTGGCGGTGGGCGGACCTCGCCGAACTCCCGGATTTGGCCGTGCCGTTCAAGCGGCAGACTTACGAGCTTATTGCAAAGGCATTTCTTCGTTTCGCCGTAATCTCATGATCTGGCGAGCAGCCGCCCAAGGCCGCCGAGTTCCACGTCACGGCTGCGCGCGCGGAGCGCCTCGGACGGCAGGTAGATCAGGATCAACCGTGCTATTGCTCCGAAGGGCACCCCGACGTTGACGGGTCGCTGTTTGATACCATTCGGACGCCCGGTTCGACCAACAGGGTCATGTGGTCTGTTTTCGGCTTTAGCTTGGCGGGCATTGGCGCAGGCATGGGCTACGGCGCGTGGCGCGTCCTGACCCACGAGGCGAAGTGGCACCGAGCCGCTTTCCCATGTTCATGGTCGCTTACCGGCACCGGCGTTCCTAAACCGGAGCTGTGTCAGTAGCCGGTTGAGGGAAGGGGTGTGGACCAGAAGCGCGCCGTCACCAGGCCAGTGTATGGGCGCATGCTGATCTACCGCCGTTGCAAAGGCACGACCGTGCCGCTGGGTTTAGCTTCGGGCAGCGGCTGCCATCCTGCGATGATGCGGACATGCGTGCGGGCATGAGCAGCGGTCCGCGCCGTCGCCGCCTCGTGGGAGCTGACCGATTCCGGCGGCGAGGGGGTGGTGATCAGGCCGTCGGCCTACGTCACCCGAGGCGCCAAGGGCCTGGTGCAGCCGGCGCTGAGAGTACGCGGCCGCGAAGACCTGCAAATAATCTACGGCGCGGAATACACGTGCCGGGCAGCCTGGAGCGTCTGCGCGATCGTGGCCTGGGTGCGAAGCGCGGGCTGGCACTGCGCGAGTTCGCGCTCGGGCTGGAGACGCTGCACCGGTTCACCGAAGGCGAGCCCCTCAGGCGTGTGCATGAGTGCGTGTTCGGCGTGCTGGCACTCGAGAGCGAGCCGGTGGACCCGCGGCTGTAATCGCCGCATCGAGACGACGGCTCGTAGCCGGAGACGGGAGGTTGACCGCATGGCGGATGGAAGACGGCGCGATGGCAGCGCGGGCGACGCGGACTACGGCGTCATCGGCGCCCGCTACGCCCGTTTCAGGCAACCGGAGCCACGCATCGCCAAGCTGATCGGGCGTGCACTCGGAAGCGCGCGGAGCGTGCTCAACGTCGGCGCCGGCGCGGGGTCCTATGAACCGTTCGACCGCGAGACAGTGGCCGTCGAACCGTCGGCCTCGATGCGCGCGCAGCGGCCGCCTACCCTGCCCACCGCCATCGACGCGGTGGCGGAAGACCTGCCGTTCCCGGACGGGGCCTTCGATGCCAGCATGGCGACGTTCACGGTGCACCAATGGAACGACCTCGACGCCGGCCTGGCCGAGATGCGCCGGGTGACGCGCGGGCCCGTCGTCATCTTGTCGTGCGACCCGAGCCTCGTGCGACGCTTCTGGTTGGACGAATACGCGCCCGACGTGCTGACGGCGGAGGCCAGGCGCTACCCCACCCTACAACGCATCGACGCGGCGCTCGGAGGCGGCACCGCCGTGTGGAACGTGCCGATACCGCTGGACTGCGCCGACGGCTTCAACGAGGCTTACTATGGCCGGCCGGAACGTCTGTTGGAGGTCGGTGCGCGTCGGGCGTGCTCGGCATGGAGCTTCGTCGCGCCGGATATCCAGGCCCGCTACGTCGACCACCTGCGGAGCGACCTTGAGGACGGCCAATGGGACGCGCGGCACGGCGCGTTGCGCCGGCAAGCCGAGTTCGACGGCTCGTTGCGCCTAATCGTCGGCGTAGCCTGAGCGCGGGCGCGGCCAAGTCCGAGTTCCGCCGGGACGCCGGCCGACACGATCCTGGAAGGCAGGGATCAGCGCGACCCGGCCATCAGGGCAGGCATGGGGAAATCCTTGCGCATGAGCGACACCGCTCCCCTGTGGGAACGCTGCACGGTGTCGACGACGCGCCAACCGGCCTGCTGATACAGTCGTTCGGCCGTGCTCGTGTAAAGCCATGCGGTCGGGATGCGGGCGGCCAAACACGCTTCCTCCACCACTTCGATCAAACGGCTCGCATATCCACGACCACGCGCTTCCGGCACGACATACACGCCGGCCAGCCACGGTGTGAGGTCGGGTCGCTCGTCCAAGTCTTGCGCCGCGAGACTTGCGGTCGCGATGGGCTGGCCTCCAACCAGCAGCACGAACGTCTGCGGCGGCCCGAACGAGGCGACTGACGCGTTGACCACGGCGAGTGTCTGATCGAGTGCATAACCGTCGCGTCGCCAGAACTCGTTCCAGAGCCAACCCGAAACGGTCCGCGCGAGATCCGGCCGAGCGACGAGCGTCACGACGTCCAATTTACGACAAATCCATCAAGCATCGATCGACCGACACGTCGCCGGTGCTCATCATCGGCAACGGGCGCAGGCCGGAATCAACGTCTCGATGGCCGCGATTTGAGACTGCGCCTCCGTATTCCGCAGGGCCGGATCGAGGCGGTTTGTGAACGCCTCCGTCTGATGCTGGCTGACCTCTTCGAATAGGCTCCGAGCAGCTTGATCAGCTCCGGCGTCTCGCGTGATGAACTTGCAACCGGACAGGACGATCAGCGTGACCGCCGAAAGCCAACGAAGCTTGCAGAACACGTAACAGGGTCGAGGACTCGGACGCGAGATCATGATCGATTACTCACGCTCGGTGACTCCAAAAAATAATCGAGTTGAAACTGGTTCAGCGTGATCATGCGCTGAATGTAACGCAGGCTGCTATGGAACAGCAACGCGCTGCTTGATAGATCAGCCGCAAGTCAAGAACTCGGCCGCGCGATCTTTTCCTTGCTGCGACTGTCTTTCGCGACGAAAGGCGCTCTTCGGGGGTCGCAACCATCCAAAACCAAACAAGACCGGCGATACAGAGAACCGCTACCAGGTACTGCGCTGTTTCCAGACTGGAATAGCCTTGACGCTTTCCGAATTCAATACAGCTAAACAGAGCGGCGAACAACGTAAAACGTATTTAAATGAAAGTCCGGCTTCTTCTAGCATTCCAACCCTTCTGATCTTGCGACTCATTAGTCATCGTGAGTCCCCGCACGGTGAATGGACCGTAAATATGGCACAGAATTGCGGACCATGTACGTAAAAAACTAAGACTTTCTACGGAACAGGTCAGGCGCAATCCCATACCCGGAAACCATCCGATGTAGACGATACCGCCCGGAACCGACTATCCCAAAACGATGATTTTCTCGACGGGAGCGACCCATCACGCGGCCTGTCGGCTGCTGATGCGAACCAAGCGTTGTTGTCGCTGCTCACGAAACCGACCGGGTCGACATACCAGTCTAGCCAGCAGATCAGCTGCATCACGCGGTTGTCGGCAGGCGCGAGAGCAGGCCTGCGCACGTCCTTTTGGCCGCGACGGGTTATCGCTGTGCCGTTCAGACAGGCAAGCGGAGAGTGGCGATTGCCGAAAACTTTGGGTAATGCCCATACTAATGTATTCGTCTGTGCCCATGATTTCATGGTCGTTACAGCCGCACTTGAGACGCAAAAACCAGTTTTCATGCGTGGCGTGAACGGTCTATACGCACCTCCCTATCTGTGAAAACGTGAAGCCTCGCGAACTCTCCGAATCATCATGCCGACGTGTCCGATTATGTGTTCCGCCCGTTGAGGGTCGCGCGTAGAGGAGCGAATTTGGTTTCCGAGAATGTCGTTGGAGACACATCATGGCGGATTTTACGGAAGGCGGTGCGCGGCTGCTGGCTTTTCTCGACGGGCTATCGGTCGAATCGGAGTGGCTGGCCGGGCATCGCATCGTTTGGCAGACGGGGCAGCAGAACGGGCCGGACGGCGTCGGACCTGAGGACCATACGCACTGCAGCGCCTTCGTCGCCGCCGTTGCGCTTTACTTGGACATCTACGTTCTGCGGCCGCCGCATCACTCGCAGGAGCTGCTGTCCAATGCGCAAGTGGAGTGGCTGGAAAGCACGACTTTTCCCGGGCCGACAGCGGCGGCGTCCGGGTGGTCGAGCCTTGGCAACACGTCGGACGCCGGCAATCTCAATGCGGCGGTAAGTGCGGCAAACGAAGGCAAGCTGGTCATCGCCGGGTATCGTCAGCCCGACGTCGACGGGGTCAAAAAATCCGGTCACGTGGTGATCGTGCGGCCGCAAAGCCCGTCCTTCTCACTCGAGAAAGGGCCGCAGGTCACGATGGCGGGCACGAGGAATTGGCGCGAGGTCACGATGCGCGCCGCTTTTGACAGCCATCCGCATGCCTGGCCGGACGGCATCGCGCTGTTTCTACACACAACTGATCTCGAACAGCAGTTCGGCGCCGAAGCAGGCGTCGGCTGACCGTCTGATTCCAACGGATATCTACCGGAGGAGAAGTAAAATGTCGCAATCTACAACACTTGACGGCCGCGACGTCGCCCAAGCTTCGGTTCCAAAACAGAGCCTTGCTGAATCCTTGCCTGCGCCACTCTTTGTGGGTGTCCAACGCACAGCCGACGGCGCCGTGCTGTCCCACACGTCGTTCCCGGTCGTTACCTTGGCCGGTCCAATCCTGGCCAAGTGGGACAGCTTGGCTAGCACGGGCGACGCTTTCGGTAGTTCAGTTCAGGACGTTCTGGGCGCGCCGTTAGGCGGAGCCGCGCATTACACCGAGGCCGGCAAGCTGGGACAGGCGCAAACCTTCGAGCGAGGCGTGATCGCGGTGCGACCCGACGGCTGCTGCTTTGTCGTCTATGGCGAGATCTACGCGCGCTACCTTCAGCTTGGCGGGATAACGGGCACGCTCGGCTGGCCGAAGAGCGACGAGACAGGGACCGCCAATGGGGGCCGCTTCTCCGATTTCGACGGAGGCACCCTGTTCTGGTCCGCGACGTCCGGCGCCAAGCTCGTCCGCCACGCCATCTTGGCCAAGTATGATTCGCTCGGGACGGCCGCGTCCTACCTCGGCCTTCCCATCAGCGACGAGGAGCCGCTCATCGTCCGGGGGACGACACTCGGCTATTTCAGCCTGTTCGCCGGCGGAGGCATCTGGTGGACGAATTCGCTCGGCGCGCACGACCTGCCGAGCTACGTCCTCGACTATTGGCGGCAGCACGGCGGGGCAACAGGAATTTTTGGCCTGCCGACCAGCGAACTCTGGAACATCAGCGGGACGACCCTGGCCGAGTTCGAGCGCGGCCTCGTGGTGTTCACCCCAAGCGAGACGCTCCCGTTCTTCGATCTCGATGTCTATGTCGGCCAATTCGAGAGCAACTTCGACGACATCCATGTCGAAGTCGATGTAGCCGTAACCAATCCAAACCAGCACGAGCATTTCTGGATTCCGTCCAGCGGCTACGCCAGCAATCCTGTCGCCGACCATCACGTCAACATCGGCCTACTGCGCCTGGCCACGGAGGTCACAGTCACGGCGACGGGGTATGGCGACCATACGTTGGGCCATGACGAGCGCCTTGGTACGTTCAAGGGCGTCTACAACGCCCGCAATGTTTGGGGCATACCGGCTCAGCAGACGCAGACGTCCGCTCTGCACCCGGCGACCGAGAACGCCAACCCCAGCTTCCACTTCAACACGACTGTCGCGATCAAGACCCGCGGCTTGTTCAACTCGCCTGACCCGCGCCGCTCGCTGTGGTGGCCGTTCCACAACTTCGATACGCCGTTCCTCAGCCAGCATCAAATGGCACAAACCTTCACCGACGTCTCAGAGGACGAAACGAACTTCTGGCATCCGTTTGACAATCTCTTCTATAAATACGTCTATCAACGCAGCGGCGAGAGCGGCACCTGCTTCGGCATGTGCCTCGAGGCGATCTACGCCCGCGTCGACCGCTCTGTCTTTGCAGAGCCGATTTTCGACAACCCGCTCATCGCCTATCCGCCCGGGCTCGCCGGCGGAGACGCGCTCGACGCCTCTACAGAGAAGCCGGCCGACACTGCGCGGTTCAAGGAGCCGTGCCAGATCAAGTTCGGCTACCAGCTCGGGCATTCGATGATCGACTTTGCCATGGGTAAGTTCCTCTCCGGCGGCACCTACGACCCGGTTACGGCTTTCCGTGAATCGCGCGACGCCTACACAAAGGGGGATTTTCCGATATTGTCGCTGACGTCCGGCGGGCTGGGCTCGCCAGGGCACGCCATCATGCCCTATCGCTGGGACGACAGCAGCAAGCCTTGGCGCATCTGGGTGGCGAACCCAAACGCGCCAGCATCGACGATACCGGACGACAACGACTCGCATAACGTGCTGTTCATAGACCCGGATACGAACAGCTTCCATTTTGTTGTCGGCAACGATAAGCTTGGCAACCCGGAGTTGTGGCAGGGTGGCCGCGACGGTCCCGGAATGTTGTTCAGCGTGCCATTCCACATTCTGTCGAGCGAGCCCGCAACGCCGTTTTGGGACGTTGTAGCCGCACTCGCTGCGGCGACCCTGGTTTTATTGATCTTCGCCGGCGATGACGACGCAACGACGCAGATCGCCGACGGCCACGGTGCCACCGCCTTCCGGCCGCCGAATTCGCGCGCTCGCGCAAGCGGGGCCAAAGTCGCCTCGGAACTCAAGACCGATCCAGCCGGGCGTCCAAACGTAGCCCCCGTTATGCTGTTCAATCCGCCGCCCGCAGGTGCCCGCACCGAGCTTTACCGCATCGGCAGCCCCGTTCCGTTTCGAAAAGCAACCGACCGGACCGCTGCGACCGACCTGCCGGCCGCCACCCTCGCCTACACCCACACGGTGGCAGCAACCGGCGCCTATCAATGGGCGGTGAAGGGACCGGGCGGGTCAACGGTCGTATCGCTCACCGGCGGCAGCGGCAGTGACACGATCCAGGTTGAGCAGATCGGACGACCCGGCCAAAGCGTCTCGATCAGAAGCGAGGCGGGCAGGAAGGCGCAGATCACCGTTTGCGGTGCCCGGCAGGACGCGGCCAGCGCCCGGCTCTTCACTCTTTCCGACATCGACCTCGGCCCGACGCACACCGTCACCACGCACCTGGAGTCGGCCGGCGAGCACCTCATCGTCCAGAACAGCGGCGCCGAAACCTCAATCGGGCTGCACCTGCAAAGCGGCGTCGCGGGTGGACAGGCCGTCAGCAAGACCGTGATCCTTCCTGCCACCTCCATCGTCCGCATTCGCCCCGAAACCTGGGCAACCGAGGAAATGGCCAAGTCGGCCGCGATCGTCGAAACGCTGGACCGCGTCGGAGGCACGGTGACGAAGACGGCGCGTTATTAGGGATCGTCTGCGCGCCGGCATCGTCGGATTTGAATGATCAGGAGGTGGGACGTATCGACCTCCTCCTCACGGCGCTCCTACCCGCTGCCGCAGCGGCGAGAGTAGACAAGGCATCGATCGTCCCGTCTGATTCGCCAAACATATCGGCAATCACGTGGCTGTTAGCGCACATGTAGTACGTGCGTATGTGTGTGTTGTGAGCCGCGTAGAGAAGCGCCTTAATCGCTTCAATTCCGTTTGATACGCTTGTCGAGAATGCTCGCGCCGTATCTTGTCCCTCTATATGCTCGCGGTAAAAACCTCGTTGGGGAGAAGCAAAATGCGCAACGTCATATCCGGCCAGGTTAACTCGACGGTCATCCTCGGCCAATCGGGTTACGGCGACGCCCTGACGATCACCAAGACCGGAACGGTGGCGCCCAGCTATTACGGCTCGAACGGTGTCGAGGTGCCCGCCAGCGTGGGTTCGGCCAGCGTGCTCAACCAGGGCCAGATCGTCGCCGCCGGCAACTATTACACCTTCAGCTACCAAGGCTACGCCGGCGGGATCGGCGTGGACTTCCAGGCTTCCGGTCGCTTGACCAACACGGGCATCATCACCGGCGGCGTAGGTGGGGGCTGCTACTACATCGGCGGCGCCGGCGGCGTGGGCGTCAACCTCTCGGGTGGCGCGCTGTCCAACGCGGGCACCATCACCGGTGGGACCGGCGGATACGGCCGATATTTGCAGGGCGGCCAGGGCGGATCGGGCGTGCAGCTCTCCGGCGGTGCCACGGCCACCAACGACGGGGTGATCGCCGGCGGCGTCGGCGGCGGTTCGTACTACTATTCCGGCGGTACCGGCGGCACCGGCGTCGCCGGCAGCGACGGCGCGCTCGTAAACCGGGGCCTGGTCACCGGCGGCGCCGGCGACTCGGCAGCCGGATACAGCAACGGCGGCCTGGGTGCGGAGATCGGCGCCGGCTTCGTCCTGTCCAACGCCGGCACTATCGACGGCGGCGCGGGCGGCAGCTTCGCCTATGTGAGCGGCCGTGGCGGCTCAGGCGTTGACCTGACAAGCGGGTCGGTGCTGCGCAACGCGGGGGTCATCGTCGGCGGCACAGGAGGCACCCAGGGTAACCTCGGCCGTATCGGCAGCGCCGGCGGCAACGGGCTGGAACTCGCCGCGGGCGCCTACGTGCTCAACCGCGGCAGCGTATCGGGCGGCGTGGGTGGACAATCATACAATTTCCTGAGCGGTTCGTCCGGCGACGGGGTGCTTGCCAGCGGCGGCACGCTGGTCAACCAGGGTATCATCCAAGCCGGCACCCACCAATCGTCCACCTTTGGCGGCCCTGGCGGGGCCGGAGTGGTGTTGGAGGGCGGCCGCTTGGACAATAGCGGCTCGATCGCCGGCGGCGATGCCGGTAACGGCCAATCGACCTTCACGGTCGATGGCGGTATCGGAGCCGCGCTTGATAATGGGGTCCTCGTCCGCAACACGGGAAGCATCACGGGCGGAGCGGGAAGCTATGGCTACTACGCCACTGGCGGCATGGGCGGCTCCGGCGTCACCCTGGGCAACGGCATCCTTTCCAACGGCGGAACCATCGCCGGCGGCGCCGGTGGCGTGGACCGGACGGGCGGTGACAACCCGTATGGCCAATCGGGCGCCGGCGGCACGGGCGTTCAGATCTACGGCGTCACCACCCTGTCCAACAGTGGCACCCTGTTCAACAGCGGCGTGATCACGGGCGGCGCGGGCGGCCAGTACGCGCCGTTCGGCAATGACGGCTTCTATTACGGCACCGGCGGCGCAGGCGGCACCGGCGTGGCACTTCGCGCAGCCGGCCGCCTGGTCAACACCGGCCACATCGTGGGCGGCACAGCCGGCGCCAGCGACTACAATTCGGATGGCGCCGGTGCTGGCGCATCCTCGCAGGGCGGCAGCATCGTCAACCGTGGCAGCATCGCCGGCGGGGTAGGCAGCTTCGTCACCTACAACGATGGCCGCTACGGCACTGGCGGGGTGGGCGTCTCGCTTGCGGGCGGTGCCGTGCTGACCAACAGCGGAACGATCACCGGTGGGGCAGGCGGCGCATCCTATTTCGGGGTTGGCGGCGCAGGCGGCACCGGAGTGTATCTGAACGGCGGCACGCTGGT
>CAXUHU010000046.1:0-24751 GCA_964250925.1 uncultured Acetobacteraceae bacterium | reverse complement strand
GCGCCGGCCGATCTGCCCACGCAGGCCGGCCTCTTCGTAGGCCTCGCGCGCCGCGTTCTTGAACAGCTCGGCGGTGTCGCCGCCCAGGTCGCGCGCCTGGAACGTCGTGTAGGTGACGGGCGGGCGGGCAGCGCGGCGCTCGATCATGGTGAACAGCAGGTCGGCATAGGTGTCGCCCTGCGGCGCGTGCAGCACGTAGTGCACGCCCTGCATGGCGGTGACGATCCGCATGGCGCCGACATGCGGCGGGCCTTCGTAGGTCCACAACGTCAATTGCATCGGGCTAGACCGCCAGCTTCATGCGGCGCACCAGCGGACGGGCGAACAGCTCGGCCAGGTCGGGCGCCTGGTTGTAGCCCTGGATCGGGGTGAACAGCAGCTCGATCGACCATTTCGTCGAAATGCCTTCCGCCTCCAGCGGGTTCGCCAGGCCGAGGCCGCAGACGACGAGGTCGGGTTTGTCGGCACGGCAGCGGTCGAGCTGGCGTTCCACGTCTTGGCCCTCGCTGAGCAGCGTGCCTTCCGGCAGCAGCGCCAATTCGGGGGTCATGTGCTGGCGGTGCAGATACGGGGTGCCGACCTCGATCAGCTCCATGCCCAGCTCCCGGGCGCAGAAGCGGGCCAAAGGCAGCTCGAGCTGGCTGTCGGGGAAGAAGAAGATGCGTTTGCCCGAAAGCTCGGCGCGGAACTTTTCGAGCGCGCCGGCGGCACGGTTGCGCGAGGGTGCGGTGGCCGCCTGAAACCGCGACGGGGGCACGCCGAAGGCGCATGCGGCGGCTTGCAGCCACGCGGTGGTGCCCTCGGCACCGAGCGGAAACGGCGCGGCGAGCCGCGTGGCGCCGCGCGCTTCCAGCGCGCGCGCGGTCTCGGCGAGGAATGGCTGCGCCAGGAGCAGCACGGTATCCGGACCGACGGCCGGCAGGTCGACCGAGCGGCGCGGCGGCATGAAGCCGACATGCTCGATACCCATTGCGCCGAACAGGCGGCGCATCTGGTCTTCCACCACCTCGCCCAAGGCGCCCACCACCAGCAGCGATTTCGGCGCGGCGGCGGCAGGCTTTGGCATGATCGGCACCAGGGCCGCCAGGCACGCATCCTCGCCCTGGGTGAACGTCGTCTCGATGCCGCTGCCCGAATAGTTCAGCACGCGCACCTGCGGCATGTGCGTCTGCGAGAGGCGTTCGGCGGCGCGCGACAGATCGAGCTTGATCACCTCGGACGGGCAGGAGCCGACCAGGAACAGCAGCTTGATCTCCGGCCGGCGCGCCAGCAACTGGGCCACCACCCGGTCCAGCTCGTCATTGGCGTCGGCCAGCCCGGCCAGGTCGCGCTCGTCGATGATGGCGGTGGCAAAACGCGGCTCGGCGAAGATCATGACGCCGGCAGCCGATTGTATGAGGTGCGCGCAGGTGCGGCTGCCGACCACCAGGAAGAATGCGTCCTGTATCTTGCGATGCAGCCAGATGATGCCGGTCAGGCCGCAAAAAACTTCGCGCTGGCCGCGCTCGCGCAGGACCGGCGCGTCGGTGCAGCCAGCAGAGGAGGCGATGGGCATGACGGCATTCATCAGGCCTGCCTCAGGCCCTGTGCCGCCTGGTGCCAGGGGTGCTGGCTGGCCAAGCGGGCGGCGCGCAGCTTCAGCACGAATTGGGCGGCGTTCAGGACGTAGGTGGCGTAGGCGGCCAGCGCCAGCAACATCAGGCCGTGGCTGTCCAGCGCACCTGACAGAAGGGCGCCGAGGTAGGCGGTGTGCAAGGCGATGACCACCATGCTGACCGCGTCTTCCCAAAAAAAGGCCGGAGCGAACAGGTAACGTCCGAAGATCGCGTTCTCCCAAACCGCGCCGGTGACCATGATGGCGTAGAGAACGAAAGTCTTGATCACGACGGAGGCTGTCGCCGCCTGCTCGCCCGCGCCGGTCAGCAAGTAATGTATCACCAACGCCAGGCTGACGGCGAAGACGGCGAACTGTAGAGGAGCCAGAACGCCCTGAACCAGGGTCCAGGGCGAGGCATCCCGCCTCCGCTTCTCCTCGGGCGTGTAGAGTGGCCGTGGTGCTGTGCTGCGTTGCCACGCGGCCGGGACACGCGCCGAGGCGGGATGCACATGGCGTCCGGTGGCGGCGCCCCATGGGCAGCTGTCAACCGAATTTACCAGGCGGCCCAGAACAGAGTGTGAGACCATCGCGTGACAACCCTTCTCGACAGACGCGCCGTGATCCTGCGCAGCAATGTCCGTGTAAGCCGACACGCCTCGCCGATGGGAAGGCTAGGGCGGCGGAAGAGGGAGTGTCAAGCTAGGTTTACGTAAATCTGGCTTGACACCTTATGGGGAACCCAGGCTTACAATGAGGGGGCAAGCAGATGACGGCCTCCATGACGCAGCGCACCGCCCACGACCGCTCGAGCGAGACTGAAGCACAACCCGCGAGCCGTTCGTTGCCGGGCGGAACGCGCTTCGGCCTGGCGGCAGCAAGGGCCGACGCCAATGGCATGAACGGCCTTCGAGCCGTGCAGAGATGAGTAAGGTGCCAGCCAGCGCGCCCTTGGCCGCACATGCCGCGGCGTGTCGCATGAAGGAAGCGCTGCGCTGCATTGGGGAAAGCACAACAAACAGAATGCGCGTGTAGGCGGGAAACGGGAATGCAGTGGAGGATCTCGTCTCTCGTGAAAACTTTCGTCTCCCCTGACAGCTCGCTGGGCGAACTGGATGCGCAGTCGGTTGCAACGCTCATCGCGACGGCTTCCGATATTGCGCTGGTTGTCGATGCCGACGGCACGATCCGCGACGTCGCCTTTCAAAGTGAGGAGCTGACGGACGACCTGGACACCAGCGCCGAGTGGATCGGCCGCAAGCTGAGCGAGACGGTGGTTCCGGACAGCCGCGCCAAGGTTGCGCATCTGCTGGCCGACGCCGCCCTGCACAACACCAAGCCGAAATGGCGACACCTGAACCATGCAGCCGGCGACGGCCGGTCGGTTCCGGTGCTGTATTGCGCCGTGCAGGTGGGCGAAGACGGACGCATGGTCGCCTTCGGACGCGACCTGCGCGCCATGTCGTCCTTGCAGCAGCGCCTGATGACGGCGCAGGAGTCACTGGAGCGCGACTACTCGCGCATGCGCGAAGTGGAGACGCGTTACCGGCTGCTGTTCCAGATGTCGTCGGAAGCCGTGCTGATCCTGGACACCGTCCGCCACCGCGTCGTGGAGGCCAACCCGGCGGCACGCGCGCTGTTCGGCGGAAAGCCGGAGCAGGCCTCTGGCCAGAGCCTAACCGACATCTTCGCCCTCGATACGCTGGAGAGCGTGGCCGCGCATCTGGGCGCCATACGCGCCGATGGCCGCGCGGAGGAGTTCTCGGCACGCCTGGCCGCGGACCATGCGGAAGTGATGGTGGCCGCGTCGCTGTTTCGCCAGGAGACCGCGACGCTGTTCCTGGTGCGCATCTCGCCGATGCCGCAGGAGGCCGCACGCGTGCCGGACGTGAAACGCAAGCTGCTCAAGCTGGTGGAGAGCGCGCCCGACGGGTTCGTGGTCACCGACAGCAGCGGCAACATCCTGACGGCCAACAACGCATTTTTGGAAATGGCCGGCCTGTCCGAGGAAGAGCTGGCGCGTGGCGAGTCGCTCGACCGTTGGGTGGGCGATTCGGGCGTGGAACTGGACGTGCTGATCACCAGCCTGCGCCAGCGCGGATCGGTTCGGTTCTTCACCACCATCGTGCGCAGCGAGGACGGCGGTGCGGCGCAGGTAGAGATCTCGGCGGTGGCCATCGGCAATGGCGGCCAGCCATCCTTCGGCTTCGCCATACGCAACATCGGGCCGCGGCTGCAGACCGAACCGCGTGCGGCGAGGGCACTGCCGCGCTCCATCGAGCAGCTGACCGAGCTGATCGGGCGCGTGCCGCTGAAGGACCTGGTGCGCGAATCCACCGACGTGATCGAAAAACTCTGCATCGAGGCGGCGCTGGAGCTGACCGGCGACAACC
Organism: uncultured Acetobacteraceae bacterium; assembly: GCA_964250925.1. Classification (GTDB taxonomy): domain Bacteria; phylum Pseudomonadota; class Alphaproteobacteria; order Acetobacterales; family Acetobacteraceae; genus BOG-908. The sequence goes on along the minus strand of CAXUHU010000046.1, from coordinate 20,764 downwards.
GCGCCTCGGCGGCCGAGATGCTGGGGTTGAGCCGGCAGAGCCTTTACGTGAAGCTGCGCCGCTACGGCCTGGGCGACCTGGCGACCAATGAGCAGAATTAGCACCATGGACGGCGCCCGGGCGCCCGTTCTGGACGATAGCGTTCTGGCCGGGCGCGCGCCCCCTGCCCCGCGTGTCGGGCTGGCCGCCTGCGGCGAGCTGCTCAAGCCGATCACGTGGTTCGCGCCGATGTGGGCGTTCGGCTGCGGCATCGTCTCGGCCGGGCGGCCGGTGGCGGCGCGCTGGGCGCTGGTGGCGGCCGGCGTGGCACTGTGCGGGCCGCTGGTGACGGGCACGAGCCAGGCGGCGAACGACTGGTACGACCGGCACGTGGACGCCATCAACGAGCCGGGGCGGGCCATTCCGTCAGGCCGCGTGCCGGGCCATGGCGGGCTGTACCTGGCCGGGCTGTGGACGATGCTGTCGCTGGCGATGGCGGCCGCACTGGGCCGCTGGGCGTTCGGCGCCACCGTCATGGGCTTGGCGCTGGCCTGGGCGTACAGCGCGCCGCCGCTGCGGCTGAAGCTGAACGGCTGGCTAGGCAACGCGGCCTGCGGCGCATGCTACGAGGGGCTGCCGTGGTTCACCGGGGCCGCAATCATGTCGGGCGGGCTGCCGCACCGGGGGGTCATCGTCATGGCGGCCCTGTATAGCGTGGGTGCGCATGGCATCATGACGCTGAACGATTTCAAGGCGATCGAAGGCGACAGGCAGATGGGCGTACGCTCGCTGCCGGTGGTGCTGGGCGCGGACCGTGCGGCCCGGCTCGCCTGTTGGGTGATGGCCGTGCCGCAGGCTGCGGTGGTTGGACTGCTGATCAACTGGGGCCACCCGGCCTATGCGGCATGCGTGGCGGTTTTGCTGGCCGGACAGGGTGCCCTGATGACGAAGCTGCTCGCCCAGCCGCGCGAGCGGGCGCCGTGGTACAACGCCACCGGCACCAGCCTGTATGTGCTGGGCATGCTGGTTACCGCCCTGGCGCTGCGGGGCATGGCATGATGCCGCTCGGCTGGGTCGCTATTCTACGGCTGGGCGTGGTGAATGCGGCGCTGGGCGCGGTGGTTGCGCTGGTCACGTTCACCCTCAACCGGGTGATGACGGTGGAGCTGGCTTTGCCGGCCATCGTTCCGGGCGCGCTGGTGGCGCTGCACTATGCGGTGCAATTGGCACGGCCGCGCCTGGGCCTCGGCGGGGACTCGGGCGGGCGGCGCACGCCGTGGATCATCGGCGGATTGGCCGTGCTGTCGGCAGGTGCGATGGCCTCGGCCTTGGCGGTGGCCGCGATGGGGGCGCATCGCCTGGCCGGCGCGGGGCTCGCGGTCGCGGGCTACGGCATGGTGGGCGCCGGCGTGGGCGCGGTGGGCACGTCGTCGCTGGCTCTGATGGCGGTGCAGGTGGCGCCGGCGCGCAGGGCGGCTGCCGCGACGTCGTTCTGGCTGCTGATGATCGTGGGCGCGGTGCTGACGGCCGGCGTGTCGGCCCATCTGCTGCAGCCGTTTTCGCTGGAAATCCTAGTGCGCGTTTCGGCGGAGATTGCCGCGGTGGCATTCCTGGTCGGCGTGGCCGCGATCTGGGGCGTGGAGCAGGCCGGTCGTGCCCCTGCCGCTGCAGGCCGGCCGTCATTCGCCCCGGCGCTGGCGGAAATCTGGCGCGAGCCGGCGTCGCGCCACTTTGCCCTGTTCGTGTTCACCGCCATGCTCGCCTACAGCGCGCAGGAGCTGATCCTGGAGCCGTTCGCGGGCGCGGTGTTCCGGCTGAGCCCGGCGCAGACGGCGGGGCTGACCGGGCTGCACCAGAGCGGCGTGCTGGCCGGCATGATCTTGGTAGCCGTTGCCGGCTCGCTGGCCGGCGCGGGGCGCCCGCGGGCGATGCGGGGCTGGACCATCGGCGGTTGCGCGGGTTCGGCCGTCTGCCTGCTGGGGTTGGCCATGGCCGGCTTGGCCGGGCCGGGCTGGCCGCTGCGGGGCACCTTGTTCGCACTTGGTGTCGCCAACGGCGTGTTCGCCGTCTCCGCCATCGGCGCTATGCTGGGCTTGGCAAGCCGTGGCCGCGGCGGGCGCGAGGGCCTGCGCATGGGCCTGTGGGGCGCAGCCCAGGCGGCGGCGATGGGATTGGGCGGGCTGGCCAGCACCGGGGCGAGCGATGCGGCACGCGCGCTGTTCGGTGCGCCTGGCCTCGCCTACGCGATGGTGTTCGTGGGCCAGGCCGGCCTGTTCGTCGTGGCGGCACGGCTGGCCGGTGGCGTGTTCGGCCGCGATGCGCCGGCGGCGGAAAGCCAGATTTTGGCGACGGCAGCAGCATGAAACAGGAGCCGGGGATGACCGAGGCGATGACCTACGACGCGGTGGTGGTGGGTGGCGGACCGGCTGGAGCCACGGCGGCGGCCGATCTGGCGCGCGCCGGCCGCAGCGTTGTGCTGCTGGACCGCGCGGGGCGGATCAAGCCGTGCGGCGGCGCCATCCCGCCGCGTCTGGTGCGCGATTTCGACATTCCGGATTCGCAGATTGTGGCACGCATCAAGGCGGCGCGAATGGTCTCGCCAAAGGATGCACAGGTCGATATGCCGATCGACGGCGGCTATGTCGGCATGGTGGATCGCGAACATTTCGACGAGTGGCTGCGCGAACGCGCGGCGCATTTCGGCGCCCTGCGCCACACGGGTTTCTTCAAGCGCGTGGACCGAGATGCCGACGGTGTCGCGGCGGTCGAATATCAGGACGGCGCGGGTGCCACGCAGCGGTTGCGGGCACGTGTCGTGGTGGGGGCCGACGGTGCGAAATCGGCCGTGGCCAAGCAATGCGTGAAGGGGGCGGACCGTGTGCCCTACGTGTTCGCCTATCACGAGATACTGCGCGCGCCGGAGCACGCCAAGGACGCGCTGGGACGGCTGTTCGAACCGGGACGCTGCGACATCTTCTACCAGGGGAAATTGTCACCGGATTTCTACGGATGGGTGTTCCCGCATGGCGACACGGTCAGCGTGGGATCGGGCTCGGCCCAGAAAGGGTTTTCGATACGCGGCTCGGTGACGGCGCTGCGGGCGGCCTCCGGGCTGGGCGAGGCGGAGACGATACGGCGCGAGGGCGCGCCGATCCCGATGAAGCCGATGAAGCGCTGGGACAACGGGCGCGATGTTGTGTTGGCCGGCGATGCGGCCGGTGTGGTTGCACCCGCGTCCGGCGAGGGCATCTACTACGCCATGGAAGGCGGCAGGCTGGCGGCGCAGGCGGTGGAAAAACTCTGTGCCACCGGCAATGCGCGCGTGCTGCGCGAGCCGAGAAAGCGCTTCATGAAGGCGCATGGCCAGGTGTTCCTGGTGCTCGGGATCATGCAGTGGTTCTGGTACAGCACCGATAAGAGGCGCGAGAGTTTCGTGGCGCTGTGCCGCGATCCGGACATCCAGAAGATGACCTGGGATTCCTACATGAACAAGAAGATCACGCGCAAGAAGCCGGTAGCCCAAGTCAAGATCTTTTTCAAAGACCTGGCCCACCTCTGCGGTTTCGCCACGCCCTAACAATGGACCTGGGCCGACTGGCCCCAGCAGGGTCCAAGGGTGTCGCGCGCTAGCGTGCTTCGCATGACGCCCCAGGCCTTACAAAGACATCAGGGAGCCTCCGCCGTGCTGCTAGATACCGCCCTCTTTACCGACGACGACGTCCTGGTCGCGCCCGCTCCCAAGCGCCGCACGAAACGCCATTCCCGCACGTTGCCGCTGCGCGTCGGCACCAGGCGTTCGCCTTTGGCGCTGGTGCAGACACGAAACTTCCTCGACCTGCTGCGCGGCGTGTGCCCGGTTTTGCGCGGCATGGACGTGTTCGAGGAGCATGCGATCCAGACTACGGGCGACGCGGTGCAGGATCGCCGCTTGGCCGATATCGGCGGCAAGGGGTTGTTCGCCAAGGAGATCGACGAGGCGCAGATTGCCGGACGCATCGACTTCGCGGTGCACAGCCTCAAGGATCTGGAAACCAAGCTGCCGGACGGCATCGTGCTGGCCTGCACGCTGACGCGCGAGGACGCGCGCGACACGCTGATCTTCGGCCACCCCGTCGAGCAGACCGATGACCCCTATGCCGCCTTGCCTTATGGCGCGCTGGTTGGCACGTCGTCGGTGCGGCGCCAAGCGCAGTTACTGCACGCGCGGCCGGACCTGCGCATGGCGCTGATACGCGGCAACGTGCAATCGCGGCTGTCGAAGGTGCGCGCCGGCCACTGCCAAGCGAGCTTGCTGGCGCTGGCGGGGTTGAAGCGGCTGGGCATGGAGCACGAGGCCTCTGTGATCCTGGATACCGACGTCATGGTGCCGGCCGCCGCCCAGGGCATCGTGGGCGTGACGGTGCACGAGGACGACGTGGAGCTGCTCGAAATGCTGGCGGCCATCGAAGACCCGCAGGCGCGTGCGGTGGCGAGCGCCGAGCGTGCGCTGCTGGGCGTGCTGGACGGCACGTGCCACACGCCAATCGGCGGGCACGCACGTATCCTGCCCAATGGACGGCTACGGCTGACCGGCTTGGTGGCGCGGCCGGACGGGACGTTCCTGTTGAAGCGCACGCTGGAAGGGCTGCCCAAGGAAGCCGAGCGGATCGGTCAAGAATTGGGAGCGTCGTTGAAGGCCGACACGCCGGCAGACGTGTTTGCCTAACCTGCGGTCGACGCTGCTTGCAACGTGAGGTCGCCCGCACGCCACGCCCTGCGACAGCCTTGGCCCTAGGACACTACAGCTTCTAATTTCTATTTTTGGCGGGCAAGTTCACGCAGTCGAACGAGAATAAATGCGACCACGCTCTAAGCCGTCGGCGCAAGTGCGGGGACGGTTTCCGAGCCCTTGGCGAACGGCGCATTCAGCCGGACAATCGCCCAGTTCAGCCAGAGCGCGAAACTGACCCAGACGAGGTAGGGCGCGACCAGCCAGCTCGCGACCGGGGAGAACTGGCGCAGGCCCAACGCCATCGCCAGGATGGAAAACCACAGGAAGGCATTCTCCACCAATGCCCAATCCGGACGCTTGAGCTTGAAGAACAGCGGACTCCACAGCAGGTGAAAAACCCAGTTCACGCCGAAGAACACGGCCACCTGAAGATGCTGGTGCGGGCCGTGGGCGCCGCGCCAGGCGAGCACGGCGGAGGCGGCCGTCAGGGTAAGGATCACCGTCCATGCAGGGCCGAACAGCCAATCCGGCGGCTGCAGCCGAGGCTTGCGCAGGTTGCGATACCAAGGGCCGATGTCGGTCAGCAGCCCTCCGGCAGCGGCGAGCACGATGGCGAGCATCGCGGCAACGATGATGGTGTCCATCCGGCCTCCTGGATCGTCCACGGGTCATGCGAGGTCCCGTGATCAGGATATGAGCAATCGGGCGGGGCTCGGCAACATCAAGTGTTGACAGGCGGACGGCTGGTTCAGCGGGGGCTATTCGCGGCGGGCTTAGGGGTCTATAGGCTGCGGTTCCAACAGGAGTGCGTATCTATGGCGATCGGGACGGTAAAGTGGTTCAACCCGGACAAGGGGTTTGGATTCATCTCCCCGCAAGACGGCGGCAAGGACGTTTTCCTGCACATCACTGCGGTGCAGGCAGCGGGTTTGACGACGGTCAAGGACGGACAGAAGGTCAGCTACGAAGTGGTGACCGAGCGCGGCAAGCAGGCGGCGTCGGCTCTCAAGCTCGCCTAACTTAAGGGAGGCACAGGCAATCGAGCTTCGGTTCGATTGCTGAGACCTTCATCGACACGTCACGGTCGAACGGTTGACCAACATCATCAGCGTGTAACTACGCAGTCGCGTAAGCTGAGTGTCTCCCAACGGCCGTGGGCGCCGCGGAGCCCGGACGATAGGGCGTCGGGGTCAGCCCGTCCGATAGCACGCCGGAGATCCGAGCGCGTCCAGCTAAGGCGCAGCTATCAGGCCTGTCACCTGGTCCACTGTAATCGCCCCCATGCCGGACCTTGGGCCGGTTGGTGGCACAACAGAGCGGATGTGCGCGCTGTGAGACAGCGGGCCCGAAGCGCCGAACAGGGCGTAGGCGGTCCGGCCAGTGGCGGCGCGCAGGTTCATCAGCCCGCTGTCGTTGCCGACGAACATCTCCGCGTCGGCCAGCAAGGCCGCGGCCAGCGACAGGCTCTGTCCGACGACGGGGCGCACGCGGCGATCCTGCGGCAGGCGGAGGCACACGGCTTGTGCCAGGTCGGCCTCGTGGGCGGCCGCCATCGGCAGGACGGTGCCGTATCCCGATCCCAGCAGCCATCCGCCCAGCGCCGCGAAACGCGCTGCACCCCATTGGCGGTCGGCCCCGTGGCCGCCGATGCCCAGGATCGCGAGCGGCCGCGCCACATCGCCCAGCCATGCCCGAGCCGCCTGGACGGCGGCAGGCTGAACGGCGATGGCGGGCTCCGGCAACGGCCACAGCCCGGCGGCCCGGGCGAAGGCGGCGGCCTGGTCGAAGGCTTCGGTGAAGGGCGCCGCATTGCCGAGGTGCGGCCCGTGGTTCAGCCACACGCGCTGCAGCCGCGTGTAGCCGTAACCGTAGCGGTGCGGTATGCCGGCCAGCGCCAGGCAAGCGGCGAGCGAGGCGCCATGGTGAAGCAGCACGCAGCTGTCGGCATGACAGGCGCGCAGTTGGGCCACCAGGCGGAACGTGCCGAGCGGCCCGTCGTGCCGGCCCCTGCCTCCACCCTGGCTTTGGCGAGGGTTGCGGTCGAACCAGACGATGCGCTCAATCGCGGGGTCGTCCGCCAGCAACGTGTCCGCCTGCGTGCTGGGCTTGGTGACGAGCGTCACCTGTCCGGACTGGCTGGCACCGGCGATGGCGCGGATGATCGGCAGGTGCCAGATCAGGTCCCCAAGCCCGGGACGAGGCTGGAAGACGGCCACCCGTCCTTGCGGACGAAAAGCCGCGTGATGGTCAATGATCGCCGTAGCCGTCCGGGTGGGACTGCCGCCAGGCCAGCGCATGCGCCACGATCGTGTCGAGCGCATCGTAGCGCGGAAGCCAGCCGGTCTCGGCTCGCAACCGGCCCGAGCCCGCAACCAGCACGGCGGGGTCGCCGGCGCGCCTTCCGGCTATTCGCACGGGCACAGGGCGGCGGCTCACACGCTCCACCGCACCGATCACCTCCATCACCGAATGACCGGCGCCGTTCCCCAGATTGTAGGTGACCGACCGCTGATCGAGCACGGCCAGCGCGCTGGTATGGGCGACGGCCAAGTCGGCCACGTGGATGTAGTCGCGTATGCAGGTGCCGTCCGGCGTGGGGTAGTCCTGGCCGAACACCGCGATTTCGGGCCGGCGGCCAAGTGCCGCGTCGATCACCAGCGGGATCAGGTGGGTTTCCGGGTTGTGGTCCTCACCCAGCCGGCCGGCCGGGTCCGCACCTGCAGCGTTGAAGTAGCGCAGGCACGCGCTGCGCAGGCCGTGGATCGCGCCGGCCCAGTGGAGCGCGCGTTCCAGCATCAGCTTGCTCTCTCCGTAGGGCGAGCCGGGCTCGATCCGCTCGTCCTCGTCGATCGGGATGCGCTGCGGACGGCCGAACAGGTTGGCGGTGGAGGACAGCACGAATTTGTCCACGCCGTGGCGGACGCAGGCCTCGATGAGGCCGATGCCCAGGCCGGCGTTCTCGGCCAGGTAGTAGAACGGGCGCTGCATGCTTTCGCCCACCAGCGAGAGGGCGGCAAAGTGGAAGACGGCGTCCCATGGACCGCTGGCCAGCACCTCGTTCAGTTTGGGCAGGTCGGCGAGTTCGGCCACGACCAGCCGTGCCGCCGGCGGCACCGCGCTTCGATGGCCTTGGCGCAGATTGTCCAGGACGACGACCTCGTCTCCGCGGTCGAGCAAGGCGAGTACGAGGTGACTGCCTACGTAGCCGGCGCCCCCGGTGACCAGATACCGCCCCATCCTGCGCTCCTTCGGAAAACCTGTCCCCGGCCGGTGCTAGCAGGTGGCTCCGCACTGCGGCATCCCCGGCAGGACGTAACGTTTCAGCGACGGCGTCGCTGCGACGTTGCGCTGGACCGTTTTCAGCGGAATCCTGGCGCCCGACGCAGACGTGAGCCGAGCCATGGCACGCAAACCGAAACCGCCGAAGCCGCCAGCAGACGACACGCTGCCCGCACCGTCGGCCATGCCCGATGGCCGGGCATCGACCGGCGAGACGGCAGCGGCGCTGGACGCGCCCCAGTTTTCCCAACCGGTGTACACGCCGGACCCTGCCGAGTTCATCGTGCCGCACCCGTCCGACAATGCCGCCTACACGATCATCGACGAGCAGACGCGCGAGCACAAGACGCTGCCCTTGCCGTTTGCCCCGTCGCGCGGCGGCGCCGAGCCGGTGCTGACGCTGGCGCAAACGCTGGGCGCTGCAGGCGAGGCGACCGCGGCGGCGATCCAGGCCAGCGGCCAGATCGTGTTCCATTCGGTCGGCGACACCGGCAACGTGAAATCGGTCAACCCGCAGAACGAGGTGACCGACAAGATGCTGGCCGACTACGACGACCCGCAGGCGCGTGCCACCCCGCAGTTCTTCTTCCACCTCGGCGACGTGATCTACAATTTCGGCGAAGCCCAATACTACTACGACCAGTTCTACGATCCCTACCGCAACATCCCGGTGCCGATCCTCGCACTGGCCGGCAACCATGACGGCATGGTCGCCCCCGACACCGATGCGGTGCCGCTCGCCGCCTTTCTGCGCAATTTCTGCGCCGATCCGGGCGCGGGGTTCGCTGCCACCAAGGAGGCGGGCGGGCTCGACCGCACCGCGCAGATCCAGCCCGGCGTCTATTTCACCTTCGACGCGCCGTTCGTGCGGATCATCGCGCTCTACAGCAACACGCTGGAGGACCCCGGCGTGATCTCATCGCAGGGCGGCACCTTCGCCGAATTGACCGACGTGCAGCTCGAATTTCTGCGTGCGGCGCTGACGCGCGCCAAGGCCGAGAACTATGCGGGCGCGCTGATCCTGGCGCACCACCACCCCAGCTACACCGCCGGCAACAAGCACGGCTGGAGCATCGAGCTGACGAGCGAGGTCGATGCGATCTGCGGTGAGGTGGGCGTGTGGCCGCACGCCGTGCTGTCGGCGCACGCGCACAACTACCAGCGTTTCACGCGCCGGCGCGACGGACGGCAGACGCCCTACATCGTTGCCGGCAACGGCGGGCACGGGGTGACGCGGCTGACCAAGCGCACCACCGGCCCGCTGCGCACGCCGATGGTGGTGCAGGACGGCGACGACCAGGTGGTGCTGGAAAACTACGACGACGTCGATTACGGCTACCTGCGCATCCTGGCCGACGCGAACCAGCTGCGCATCGAGTACCACCCCGCCAGCGACGGCGACGCGCAGAAGACGCCGGATGACAGCGTGACGGTGGCGCTGGCGACACATACCCTGCAAGCCTACGTGCTGCCGCTGCAGGGGAGCGCGGGCGACAAGCCGTCCACCGAGGGCACGCTGAGCGCGCTGGGGCGTGGTGCGCCGCCGCCACCGGCCGGCAGTGGCGCGCCTGGCGATGCCAGGCGAAAGCGCCGCGCTGGCTGAAGGCCGCCTCGGGCCCAGGTAATCCTGCAGCGTAGCCGGGCGTTGCAGCGCCGCGCCCACCGCAAAGGCCCTCACGCCCATGTCGATCATCACCTTCCTGCTCGGACGGCGCCTGGCCAACCGCGAGGCGGAAAGCCGCAAGATCGGCGCCCTGGAGGGCCTGCCGGCGATGGGGCTGGACGGCCTCGGCTCGGCCTCCTACGGGCCGGAGGCGATGCTGACGGTGCTGGCCGTGGGCGGGGCGGCCAGCCTGGGCGTGGTGCAGCCGATCACCTGGATCATCCTCGCTTTGCTGGCGATCCTGTTCGCCTCCTACTGGCAGACCATCGCCGCCTATCCCAGCAACGGCGGCTCCTACATCGTGGCGCGCGAGAACCTGGGCGAGCGGGCCTCGCTGCTGGCCGCCGCGGCGCTGATGGTCGACTACATGCTGAACGTGGCGGTGGGCATCTCGGCCGGCGTGGGCGCGCTGACCTCGGCGGTGCCCTCGCTGCACAGCCACACGCTGGCGCTGTGCCTGGGCATCCTGGTGGCGCTCACGCTGGTCAACCTGCGCGGCACCAAGGAATCGGGGCTGGCGCTGGCGGTGCCCACCTATCTGTTCATCGGCACGCTGGTGTTCATCCTGGGCGCCGGCATCTGGCAGATGGTGCATAGCGGCGGGCAGCCGCATGCGGTGACACCGGTGCCGCCAGCCGCACGCGCCACCGCCCCGATCACGCTGTGGCTGCTGCTGCGCGCGTTCGCCGCCGGCTGCACGGCGATGACGGGGGTGGAAGCGGTCAGCAACGGGGTCAGCGCGTTCCGCGACCCCACCGTGAAATATGCCCACCGCACCTTGGCCGCCATCGTGGGGGTGCTTGGGCTGTTGCTGGCCGGCATCGCCTACCTTGCCCACGGCTACGGCATCATGGCGATGGACGAAAACCAGCCCGGCTACCAAAGCGTCATTTCGCAGTTGGTGGCCGCGGTGACAGGCCGCGGCTGGCTGTACTACGTGACCATCGCGAGCGTGCTGTCCGTGCTGTCGCTGTCGGCCAACACAAGTTTCGTTGGCTTCCCGCGCCTGTGCCGCGGGGTGGCGGCAGACGGCTACCTGCCCAAGGCGTTCGCGGTGTCCGGGCGACGCCTGGTCTACACCATCGGCATCCTGTTCCTGGCGGCGGGCGCGGGCGCGCTGCTGAGCGTGTTCGGCGGCATCACCGACCGGCTTATCCCGCTTTTCGCCGTGGGCGCGTTTCTCAGCTTCTCGCTGAGCCAGGCGGGCATGGCGATGCACTGGCGCAGGCTGGGCCGCACCGGGGCTGACCGCGGCCGGCTGGCGATCAACGCGCTGGGTGCGATGGCCACAAGCCTGGCCCTGGCCATCATCCTGGTGGCTAAGTTCGCCGAGGGCGCCTGGCTGACGATCGTGATCATCCCGCTGACCATGGGTCTGCTGGTGCTCATACGGCGCTACTACGCGGGGCTGGAACGGCAGGTTCTGGCCGGCAGCAACCGGCGTATGGACCTGGCGGAGCACGCGCCGCCGAGCGTGGTGATTCCGCTGGAACGCTGGGACCGCATCGCTCACCGCGCGGTGCACCTGGCCGCCCGCCTGTCGCCGGACGTGGTGGCCCTTCATTTGACCGATCTGGAGGGACCGGATGCAGAGGAGCACGAAGCCAAGTTGCGGTCCGAGTGGCGGGACCTGGTGGAGCGACCAGCCGCGGCGGCCGGCCTGGCCAAACCGTCGCTGGTCTTCGAAGCATCCCCCTACCGCAGCCTGCTGGCGCCGCTCATGCGCGAGATGGCCACGCTGCGTCAGCGCTGCCCCAAGCGGCCGGTGGTGGTGATCCTAGCCGAGCTGGTAGGCGGGAGCTGGTGGGAGGCGGCGTTGCACACCGGCCGCACCCGCCGGCTGCGCGCGCAGATACTGCGCCATGGCGGGCACGACGTCAGTGTTTTGGTGGTGCCGTGGGAGCTGGTGCCGCCACAGACCGCGCAGGTTCTGCGGGAGGAAGAACCGGCATAACAAGCCTTCTTCTTTTTGAAGAAAAGAAGCAAAAAACTTTGTAGATCGCTGTCACGGACTATATTCCGAAAGTCTTTCGGTCCTTTTTCAACAAACGACTGCTTAAAACTTCGGCGCCTTCGACAAGACATCGAGAAAGCGCCGCTCGCGCTCCCGATACGATCGCTCGTCGTCCGAACCCGCAGTCACGAAGACGGTTTTCGGGCTGTCCTGCTTCAGCGTGTCCAGGGGCGCGCCGATCGCCTCGTCGCTCAACGATTGCGCGTCCGTCTGAAAGAACTTCCAGCCGTGGCCGTCGGGCTCGGCCAGCAGGGTGACGCGGTCGTCGAGGTCCTGGCCCTTGTGCGTCGTCACGTTGACCGGCATGGCCGGCTCGGGCGAGGCCGCGCCCTGCGCCATGAGGCCGGCTTGCCGCCCGAGCTGCTCGACGGCGGCGATGCGGGCGGTCCTGAACTCTTCCACCCCGGCCACAGCCCTGTCGAAGGCGGCCCGCTGGGCGCGGCCGGCCTGGGTGGGCGTGTAGAGGTCCTGCTGGGCGTGCAGGACAAACTGCACGTGCACGCGCCAGGACCCATCCGGCAGCTTGCTGGAGCCGAGATTGCCGATCGGTTCGAACGTCGCCTTTACCTGGCCCAGACGAAGGTAGCCGGGCTGGCCCTGCGCAAGGTAGGCGGCGATGTCGGCATCCGAAGGCTTCGGCCCCGACTTGCCGCATCCGGAGACGGCCAGGGCGAGGCCCAGGGCGGCGCTCGCCAGAATGGGAGCGGATTTCATATGAGCTGCGGTCATGAGTGGCCCTGTGTAACTGCCCTGCCATCCGCTTGCAGACGCGGGCGCAAGACTCCTATGCCCAGGCACGCGTTGCGGCTGCAAGCCCCCTCCGGGGCACCGTGCCGTTGCCCAGATGCACCATCACGCGCGGATCAGCCCTCGCGTCGGCTGGGCGTCGGCGCTGCCGGGCAGAACGCGGTCCATCGACGACGGCGCCATCCCCAAGTGGCTGGTCAGCACGCCCTTGATCACGCTGCGCAGGTCGGCCGTGGGCGCCAGGTCGCGGTTCTCGAACAGCCGGCCGGGCGACAGGCCGGGCCAGTCGGCCAGCACGCGCCCGCCGGCGACCGCACCGCCCAGCAAGAAGGCCGCGCCGGCCGTGCCGTGGTCGGTGCCGCCGGTGCCGTTCACATGCGCGGTGCGTCCGAACTCGGTGACGGCCAGTATGGCCGTCTGCCGCCAGGCTTCGCCCAGGCTGGCGTGCAGGGCGGCCAGGCCGGCATCCAGCTGAGCCAGCGCCACGGCGAGCCTGGGCTGCTGGGCGGCGTGGGTGTCCCAGCCGCCGACTTCCAGCACGGCGACGCGTGGACCGTTCGGCTGGGCCAGCAGGCGCCCGGCGCTGCCGGCCAGCACCTCGAAGCTGCGGTCGTGGGCGGGGTCGGCCGCCTGCCCGCTCAGGGCGTTGGCGGCGAAACCGCGTTGCTTCAGTCCTTCGGCCACCGCCGGGCCGATTACCGGGTCGCGCGCGCTGATGTGGAGCAGGCGCTGGTACAGGTCGGGCGTGGGCTTGGCGAAGTGGTCCGGCGCCCAGGCTTCCACCGTGGCCGGACCGCGCAACAGCAGCGGTGCCGACAGGCCCACCGACAGGGCAAGGTCGCGGCCCGTCTGGACCGGCATCAGGCTGACGGCGCGGTTCAGCCAGCCGCTGTTCAAGCGCTGGTCGGCACCGCTTTCTAGGCAGTCCTGCGCCTCGAAATGGCTGCGGCTGCGGTAATGCCCGGCCACCGCATGGATCAGCAACGCCTGGCCGGCGGTGTAGAGCGTGTGCACCTGCTGGAGCGCCGGATGCAGGCCGAACATGCCGCCGAGGTCGAGCACCCCGCCCGGCGTGCCGGGGGCGCCCAGGGCGAGCGGGCCGCGCAGGCCGGCAAAGGCCGGGTCGCCATAGGGCTGCACGGCGGATAGCCCATCGAGCGCGCCGCGTAGCAGGATGACGACAAAGCGCCGGTCGGTCTCGGGCGCGGCCAGCGCCATCGACGTGCGGCCCAGGGTGAACGCGGCCGTCAGCCCCATCAGCGCCTGGCGCCGCGTCAGCGCCCAGCCGCCGCGGTCGGGACATAGATCGGTGTGGTTCATCTCAGCGCCTCTGGAACTCGGGGGAGGACAGCAGCAAGGTCAATCCATCACGGCGCGAGCCGGCGGCGCGCACCTGGCCCAGCGTGTCGTCGCTCAGCAACGGGCCGAGCACGCTGCGGCCCAACTGTTCGGGATCGAACGCGGCGGCACGGGCCGACAGGCCGTAGGCGAAATCCACCCGGTCGAGCATCGCCTCCGGCCCTGCCCAGTCGGCGGCACGATCGGGCCAGCCGATCGGAAACGGCGCCTGGAACACGCCCTGCCCCAGCCCAGCCACGATCGGCACTAGGTTCGGCACGCCGTCCGGCGCCGCACCCACGGCGCGCAGGCAGGCGATAGTGAAGTCCTGCGGCGTCCGCAGCTTGGTGGCCGGCACCCAGGCGCCGGGCAACTCTACCAGCGCCGCCGAGGCGGCACCCAGGTCGCCCTGGGTGTCGCGCAGCACCGTCTCGATACGGCGCAGTTGTATCGGCGGCGGATCGTCGGCCACGAAATGGCGCACCAGCTTTTCGGCCAGGTGGCGGAAGGTGGCCGGGTGCGTGCCCAGCCAGGCCAGGATGGCCACCCCACCCTGCTCACCAGCGGGCCAGGATCGCTCCATCACCTCGATCTCGCCCGGCTCGTGCAAATTGGGACGGAAGACGAAACCGCGCGGCTCCTCCCGCACGCTGATCGACCAGCCGGTGAGGATGCGGGCGTAGTTCGTCACGTCCGCCTGGGTGTAGCCGGCGGCGGGGCTGACGGTGTGCAGCTCCAGGCTCTCGCGCGCCAGGTTCTCGTTCAGTCCCATGTGGCGCCGCTGCCCGGCGGGGCTGTCCGGCCCGGCCGAACGCTCCTGGTTCAGGTAGGCCAGCATGGCGGGGTGCCGCATCACCGCCAGCAGCATGTCGGCGAACCGCCCGGTGACGTAGGGCCGGATGGCCTCGCGCACGAAGGCGCCGCAGCAGGCTGCCGGTATCTGCGTGCGGGCGACGATGGTGAAGTGGTTGGCCCAGAACCAGACCAGGCGCTCGCGGAACGGCGCGGGCGTGACCAGGGCGCGCCCAAGAAAATCATGCGCCTCACGCTTGGCGAGCGCGAAGATCGGGTTCGGCGGCTGCGCCCCCGCGGGCGCGGCCCCGGCGGTCATGCCCGCCTGAGCCTGTTCCTTCTTCATGTCGATACGATCGGCCACGACGCCGAGGGCCGCTGCCGTATCCGCCTGGCCTTGCACCGGCGTGGGGTCGGGTGCCGTAAGCTGGCCGTGCAGCCAGGCGCGCGGGTCGCCCGGCAAGGCGTCGGCCGGCCCGCGGCCCAACCCGAAACGGTTGAACGCAATGATCGCTGCCTCGTCCATGCCCAGCATATAGCATCGGCCCGTGTGACAGGCCGTGACGAAGTGTGTGGCCCGGCTGCGCCGGTTGGACCTATCGCGCGAAAGCCGGCGAACGTCCTCTCGCGGCTTGCGTTGGAGCCACCAGGAGGATCGCCAATGGCCCTGTTTCCCATGTTCGGTGCCGCCGTCGCGATTGCCGGCGGTGACAAGCTGGCCGGCGATCGTGCCTATGCCGGCATGTTTCGCCATCTCGGCTGGTCGCGCGGCGACATGCAGGCGGTGGCGGCCGCCGAGCTGGCAGGGGGGCTGCTTATGGTGCCGCGGCCCACTCGGCACCTGGGGGCGGCTTTGGTCGCCGCGGCTTCGGGGCTCGTGTTGACCAGCGAACTGCGTCATGGCGACAGCAGGCTTGCCGCGTCGCGCGGGCTGGTGCTGCTGGTCGCCCTTGTTGCCTGGCTGACCCCGCGCCGATAGGAACTGCGCCATGCGCATTCCAGCTGTCGTTGCCGCCTGTCTGCTCAACTGGCCGGCTTTGGCGCAGACGGTGCCGCCCGTCGAACGGTCTGCCATCCAGCACGTGATCGCCGCCCAGATCGAGGCGTTCCGTCATGAGGATGGTGCCGCTGCGTTGGCCTTCGCCGCACCCGGCATACGCGCGCAGTTCGGCGACGGGCCGCACTTTCTCGATATGGTGCGGACCGCCTACCCACCGGTGTTCCACCCGCAATCGTTCAGTTTCGGCGGTCTTTCGACCTACAGCGGAACGGTGCAGCAGAAGGTGGAGTTCGTCGGGCCGAACGGGAAGGCGGCGCTGGGCATCTACGACATGGAACACGAGGCCGACGGAAGCTGGCGTATTGCCGGTTGCACGTTGGAAAAAAGCGAGCGTATCGACCTCTGAACGTCCGAGGCTATGATATCGCCCTGCTGCCGCCAGTCTCATGGCAGCGTCTAGCCGACACGTGCGGCAATCCCACCTCTTATGGGTTCTGGAGACCAAACTTGACTGAAACTTGCGCTGTGACGCTGGACGTGAATGGCCACACCCACGCTCTGCAACTCGACCCCCGCACCACGCTGCTGGATGCGTTGCGGGAACATTTGGGCCTGACCGGCACCAAGGTCGGCTGCAACCACGGCACGTGCGGGGCCTGCACGGTGCATGTGGACGGCCGGCGCCAGCTTGCCTGCCTGATCCTGGCGGGATCGGCCAGCGGACGGAGCATACGCACGGTCGAAGGGTTGGCGGCGGCGGACGGCACGCCCCACCCGATGCAGGTTGCGTTTGTGGCGCATGACGCGCTGCAATGCGGCTATTGCACGCCCGGGCAGATCATGTCGGCCATCTCCTGCATCGAGGAGGGACACGCACGGACCGACGACGAGATACGCGAATACATGAGCGGCAATTTATGCCGCTGCGCCGCCTATCCCAACATCGTGGCCGCCGTACGCGACGTGGCCTCTGCCGGATCGGCAGCCACGTTCGACCGGGCTGCCTGAGATGCAGCCCTTCACCTACGTGCGCGCCGACAGCCTGGACCACGCGTTGCACGAGGCGGCGCAGCCGGGTGCGGCCGTTCTGGCCGGCGGCACCACCATGGTCGACCTGATGCGCGGCGACTTGGCGGCGCCGCGGCGCGTGGTCGATATCGGCCACCTGCCGGGCCTGGACGGCATCGAGACCGCCGGACCGGTGCTGCGTTTTGGCGCGCTGGCCCGCATGGCCGACGCGGCCGAGGACGCGACGCTGTTGCGGGACTACCCGGCGCTGACCGAGAGTCTGCAGCTTGCCGCCAGCCAGCAATTGCGTAACGCGGCGACGCTCGGCGGCAACATCCTGCAGCGAACGCGCTGTCCTTACTTCCGCAACGGCGTTTCGGCCTGCAACAAGCGCGTGCCTGGCTCGGGCTGCTCGGCGCTGGACGGCGAGGACCGCGAGATGGCGCTGTTCGGCACGTCGGACCGTTGCCTGGCCAACTATCCCGGCGACTGGGGCACCGCGTTGGCTGCCTTCGACACGGAGGTCGAGTTGCGCTCGGCGACCGGCACGCGCACGGTTGCCTTCGAGGCGTTCCACCTGCCCTATGGCGACGACCCGGCACGCGAGACGGTGCTGGAGCCGGGCGAGATCGTCACCGCCATCAGCGTGCGGGCCACGCCGGCCGGGCGCCGCTCGACCTACCTGAAGGTGCGCGACCGGCAAAGCTACGCGTACGCGCTGGTCTCGGCCGCAGTGACGCTCGAGATGGACGGCGACACCGTGACATCGGCGCGCGTGTCGCTCGGCGGCGTTGCCAGCAAGCCCTGGCGGTCGCATGCGGCCGAGGCGGCGCTCGTGGGTCGGCGGCTGACCGAGGCGGTAGGGCTGGAGGCGGGCGAGGCAGCTTTCGCCGGTGCCGCACCCCGGCGGCACAACGCGTTCAAGATCGAACTGGGCCGCCGTGTGGTCGCCCGCGCGGCACTTACCGCAAGCCAAAGGAACTGAGCTCATGGATGGAGGCATCGGCCTTCCCGTCGCGCGTCGCGACGGACCCGCGAAAGCATCCGGCGTCGCCCAATACGCCGCAGACTTCCCGCATGCGGGCACCACCTACGCGGCGCTGACCACCAGTGCGGTCGCCAAGGGCCGCATCACGCGCATCGACACGGCGCGGGCCGAGGCGGTGGCAGGCGTGCAGCTGGTGCTGTCGCATCGCAGCCTGAACGAGGGCATCGGCCGCGAGACGTTCGCGATGAAGGGGGGCCACATGCAGAGCTCCTTCATGCCGCTCACCTCCGACGAGGTGCATTACGCCGGCCAGATCGTCGCACTGGTGGTGGCCGACACGCAGGAGGCGGCCGAGGAAGCCGCGCGCCTGGTGGAGATCGACTACGACGCGAAGCCCGCCTCGGCCGCGATAGACGATCCGGACCGGACGCAGACGCCGATGGAGGATAAGTCGGTCGATGTGGGCGACGCTCCGGCCGCGTTCGCCGCCTCGCCGGTCAGGATCGACGCGACCTACACGACGCCCGCCCAGCACCACAACCCGATCGAACTCTACGCGACCTCGGCCGAGTGGCGCGACGGCAAGCTGCTGGTGCAGTTGCCCAGCCAGTGGGTGATGGGCACGCGCACCGGCCTGGCCACCATATTCGGCGTGCCGGCCGAGGACATCCACGTGGAAAGCCCCTATATCGGCGGCGGCTTCGGCGGCAAGGCGACTATCCTGCCGCATACCGTGCTGGTGGCGATGGCCGCGCGCCGGCTGGGCCGGCCGGTCAAGCTGGTGGTGCCGCGCGAGGCGATGTTCACCGTCGGCTCGTTCCGCCCGGCCACCATCAGCCGGGTGCGGCTGGCGGCCGAGCGCGACGGCACGATCACCTCGGTCATCCACGAGCAGGCCGGCCAGAGTGCGGTGATCGACCACGTGGCCTTCGCGGTCACCGAGGTGACGGCGCGCATGTACGCCTCGCCCAACATACGGGTGCGCGAGGCGATCGTGGAGACGGACGTGAACACGCCCGGTTTCCAGCGCGCGCCGGCCGAGGCGCCGGGGTTTTTCGGGTTCGAGTGCGCGGTCGACGAGTTGGCGACGGCGCTCGGCATGGACCCGATCGCGCTGCGGGCCAAGAACGAACCGGCGCGCGACCCGGTGGGCGGGCTGGAATGGAGCACCCGCCGGCTGACCGAATGCTTTGCGCGGGGCGCCGAGCTGTTCGGCTGGCATAAGCGTACGCCCGAACCTGGCAGCATGAAGCAGGATGGCATGCTCGTGGGTTACGGCACGGCTACCGCCTGCTATCCCTCCGCCTGCGGACCATCGGCGGCGCGGATCCGGTTGTCCGCCGATGGGAGTTGCGTCGTTTCGCTCTCCGCGCACGACCTCGGCACCGGCGCCTACACGGTGATGGGGCAGATCGCGGCCGACGTGCTGGGGGTGCCGAACCACTTGGTGCGCGTGCAGTTGGGCGACAGCACCCTGCCTTCCGGCATCTTGGCGGGCGGATCGGTGACGACGAGTTCGTCGGGGTCGGCGGTCCACGTGACGGCCCTGCAGGTGCGCGACGCGCTGCTGCGCGCGGCCGGCGCGGGCAGCCGGTGGAGCGACGGCATGGTCGTAGGGCCCGATGGCCGGTCGCGGAGTGCGACCGAGGTTCTGAAGGACTGTACCGGCGGATCCCTCGAGGAGACCGGCATGTGGAAGCCGGACGCGATCAGCCAGGAGCAGGCGGTGAAGGGGCTGGCCGGCGGCATGGCGTTCACGCCGGCGCTGGGCAAATACGCCTCCTACTCGTTCGGCGCGCAGTTCGCCGAGGTGCATGTCGATCCGCTGCTGCGCACCGTGCGCGTGGCCCGCATGGTGGGCGTGTTCGATTGCGGCCGCATCATCAACCCGCGCACCGCGCACAGCAACCTGGCGGGCGGCATGATCTGGGGCGCCAGCTTCGCGCTGTTGGAGGAAACACAGATCGACCGCAAGCAGGCACGTTTCGCCAACAGCGACCTGGCCGGCTACCATTTTTCCACGAACGCCGACATCGGCGAGGTGATCGTGGAGACGCTCGACGGGAACGACACGCGCACGAACCCGATCGGCACGAAGGGCGTGGGCGAGATCGGCATCGTCGGCATGCCGGCGGCCATCGCCAACGCCGTCTATCACGCGACCGGCCTGCGGGTTCGCAAGACCCCGATCCAGGTGGAGGACCTGCTGTAGCAGGCCCCGGGTGAGCAAACATCGGTTGCCCCCCGGCGAGATCGCCGTGGTGAGCACCGGCTGGAGCGACACGCTGCTAGTGTGCCGCAAATGCAGCAAGAAGCTTCACCGCGGCGGCTTCGGTCCGGACGGACGCTTGACGCTGCGCCAGGCGGTGCGCGACGCGCTACGTGCCGGCGGCAGGCGCGGCGAGGTCGGCATTTTGGAGATCGGCTGCGTGGGCATCTGTCCCAAACGTGCGGTGACGACCGCGCGCGCCAGCGATCCGGGCGCGTTCCGCATCGTGCCGGCCGGCACGCCGGTTTCGCTGCTGCTGGGTTGATCCCTACGTAGCGGCCGCCGGGATGCCGGCCTTTCCTCCCGTCCGGCGCTGGGCTACGTGGCGGCATGCCCAGCAGCAACGACATACGCGCCACCTTCCTCGATTACTTTGCCCAAAACGGCCACCAGGTTGTCGCTAGCTCGCCGCTGGTGCCGCGCAACGATCCGACGCTGCTGTTCACCAACGCCGGCATGGTGCAGTTCAAGAACGTGTTCACCGGGCAGGAGCGCCGCCCTTACATACGGGCCGCCAGCGCCCAGAAATGCGTACGCGCCGGCGGCAAGCACAACGACCTGGACAACGTGGGCTACACGGCCCGCCACCACACCTTCTTCGAGATGCTCGGCAATTTCAGTTTCGGCGATTATTTCAAGCCGGACGCCATCGAACTTGCCTGGACGCTGCTGACCCGCGATTTCGCGCTGCCGCGCGAAAAGCTGCTGGTGACGGTGTACTCGGAGGACGAGGACGCGGCCGCCCTCTGGCGCCGCATCGCCGGCCTGCCGGACGAGCGGATCATCCGCATCCCCACCGCCGACAATTTCTGGCGCATGGGCGACACCGGTCCCTGCGGCCCATGCTCGGAGATTTTCTTCGACCATGGCGAGACCATTCCGGGCGGCCCGCCCGGCAGCCCCGGCGAGGACGGCGACCGGTTCATCGAGATCTGGAACCTGGTGTTCATGCAGTATGAGGAAGGGCCGCCCGGCA
>CAXUHU010000045.1:0-25366 GCA_964250925.1 uncultured Acetobacteraceae bacterium | reverse complement strand
CTAGGTCTTTTTTTCTAGCGAGCCTGTCTATCGCAGTTGAAGGCAACGTGATGCGATCATGCCCAGAGCGCGTTCAGGCTGACCGTAAACGGTCAGCGCGCTCCAAATATATGTTCGAACCAGCAATTTAGTCACTTCGACTGTTCCAGTCTGCGTGAGATTGATCTAACGGACCGACAAGGAGAATTGCATGCCGTTGGACAGCACTGGCGGCCAGCCGATCCCCGCGAAGAACGTGCTCGGCGGCACGCTGAAAACCTGCTCGACCGATCCGATGACCGGGTTCACCCGTTCCGGCTGCTGTGAGACCGGTCCGGGCGACGCTGGCAGCCATACGGTATGTGCCGTGGTCACGGCGGATTTCCTCGCGTTCAGCCGCGCGCGCGGCAACGACCTGTCCACGCCGCGCCCCGAGTACGCCTTTCCGGGCCTTCGCCCTGGCGACCACTGGTGCCTCTGCGCGTCACGCTGGCAGGAAGCGATGCAGGCCGGCTGCGCGCCGACGGTGGTGCTCGAAGCCACGCACATGGCGGCGCTGCAGTACTGCGAGCTGGACGACCTCACGCGGCACGGCGTGTGACAGCAGTCCGTCTTAAAAAGACGACTAAAACTTCCGTCCGATCAGGCCCGCGATGCGACACTCAAGTGCCTTGAAAACGGGTTGCTTTCAGAGGTCCTTCGCCACGTCGGGGGCACGCAGCAACGCGTCGATATGCATTGCGTAGTCAAGCGCCGTGTCGGCCTGGAACGAGACGTCGGGAGCTACGCGCAGGCTCATGGCGTGCGCCAGCTGTGCACGAAAATACGGCGCCGCACGCCGCAGGGCCGGCAGTTTCTGTTCGATGTCGGTGCGGCCGAGCCGGGTGACGAACGCGGTGGCGTGCTTCAGGTCCGGCGACATGCGCACCTCGGTTACGGTGATCACCACGTCGGCCAGGTCCGGGTCGCGGAATTCGCTGCGCGTGAACAGGCTCGATAGCACGTGCCGCACCTCCTCGCCGACGCGCAACTGACGCTGGCCTGGTGTTTTCGGTCCGGCCTTCTTGGCACGCGACGGCTTCGGGGGCGCGCCGTTACCCCCCGAGACTCTCCCGCGCGTCTCCTTGCGTTGTGCCTTCAAGCCGGAACCAGCTCGCTTTCGTAGCACTCCACCATGTCGCCCTCGCGCAGGTCGTTGTAGCCGGCGAAGGACAATCCACATTCGTAGCCGCGCGCCACCTCGCGCACGTCGTCCTTGAAGCGCTTGAGCTGCGACAGCTCGCCCTGGTGAATCACCACGTTGTCGCGCAGCAGACGCACGCCGCAGCCGCGCTTGACCAGGCCTTCGGTGACCATGCAGCCGGCCACCTTGCCCGTCTTGGTGATGTCGAACACCTTGCGAATTTCCGCGTAGCCCAAGAAGCTCTCGCGATACTTGGGCGCGATCTTGCCGCGCACGAGCTGCTCGATATCGTCGGCCACCTGGTAGATGATCGAGTAGTAGCGGATATCGACGCCGTCGCGATGGGCCAGCTCGCGCGCCTGGCTGGTGGCGCGCACGTTAAACGCGACGATGATGGCGCTGGATGCCTTTGCGAGCTGCACGTCGCTTTCGGTTATCTGGCCGACGCTGGCGGTCAACACGCGGACGCGCACCTCCTCGTGCTCGAGCTTCATCACGGTCGCCTGGATAGCTTCCGCACTGCCCTGCACGTCGGCCTTGACGACGACGGCCACCTCCTTCTGCGCGCCAGCGGCGATGCGGGTCAGCATCTGCTCAAGCGTGCCGCGTGCGGCCGTGGCACCCGCCGCCGCCTGGTCGCGCAGCTTGCGCGTGCGGAATTCGCTGACCTCGCGCGCGCGCCCCTCGTTCTCGACGACGACGAACGGCTCACCAGCGCTGGGCACGCCGCCCAAGCCCAGGATCTCGACCGGGGTCGATGGCCCGGCAACCTTGATCTGCTTGTTCTTGTCGTCCAGTAGCGCGCGCACACGGCCCCATTCGGCGCCGCAGACTACGATGTCGCCCTGGTGCAGCGTACCGTTTTGCACGAGCAGGGTGGCAACCGGTCCGCGGCCACGGTCCAGCCGGCTCTCGATCACCGAACCCTCAGCCGCCCGGTCGGGATTGGCCTTGAGGTCGAGGATTTCGGATTGCAGCAGGATGGCCTCCTCCAGCTTGTCGAGGTTCGTCCGCTTGGTGGCTGAAACCTCCACGTCCTGGGTGTCGCCGCCCATGTCTTCGACCACGATCTCGTGGCTCAAGAGTTCCTGACGCACCCGCTGCGGATTGGCGTCCGCCTTGTCCATCTTGTTTATGGCGACGATGATCGGGGCGTGCGCCGCCTTGGCGTGCTTGATCGCTTCGATGGTCTGCGGCATCACGCCATCGTCGCTGGCCACCACGAGCACGACGATGTCGGTCACCGAGGCGCCACGCGCCCGCATCGAAGTGAACGCCTCGTGGCCCGGCGTATCGATGAAGGTGATCTGGGAGCCGGACGGCAGCGTCACCTGGTAGGCGCCGATATGCTGGGTGATGCCGCCGGCCTCGCCGGCCGCCACATCCGTTGCCCGCAGCGCATCGAGCAACGACGTCTTGCCGTGGTCCACATGGCCCATGATGGTCACCACAGGGGCGCGGGGCACCAGATCGGTGTCCTCATCGACCTCGCCCTCAATACCCTGCTCGACGTCGCTTTCCGAGACACGGCGCACCCGATGGCCAAATTCCTGCACCACCAACTCGGCCGTGTCGGAATCCAGCACCTGGGTGATGGTCGCCATCACGCCAAGTCGCATCAGCGTCTTGACGACGTCGACGGCGCGGGCGGCCATGCGGTTGGCCAGTTCCTGGACGGTGATCGCGTCCGGCAATACCACGTCGCGCACCACGCGCACCTGGTCGGCGCGCAGCGCGGCCAGTTCGGCCGAGCGGCGTTCGCGTTCGCGCTGGCGGCGCACGCTGGCCAGCGAGCGGGTCTTCTCATCCTCGCCCTCAATGGCCGCCTGCACGTCGATGCGTCCGGCGCGGCGTCCCTCGCCGGGACCCTTCTTGGCCACGACAGGGGTGAGCACGCGGCGGGGAGCGGCTACACCGCCAGGACGGCGGACGACACCACGCCCCTCCTCCTCCTCCTCGCGTCCGGTGCGCAGCCGCAACGTTTCGGTCGGCGTGCCAGGCGCGGCAGGTGACCGGACGAGCTGTTCTGCCGGCCGCGACGACGGTGCCGCAGCTGGAGGGCGGGCTGCCGATGCCTCGGTCTGCGTGGCGCTGGTCTCGGTCGCCAGCTGCTTCGGTTCTGCTTCGCGCGCACGGGCCTGCTCGGCGGCCAGTCGGCGCCCTTCCTCCTCAGCCTGACGCCGCACGTCCTCATCGCGCCGGCGCGCCTCCTCTGCGGCCGACAGGATGGAAATCTTTTCCTGCTCGCGCCGCTCGGTCTCGCGCTTGGCGTTCTCGCGCGCCTGCTCCTGCAGCACCTTCTGCTGTTCCAAAAGCACCTTCTGGCGCACCGCCATCTCGTTGGCGGTCAGCGCCCGCCCGCCCATGCCGGGGCGTGCCGGCGAAGCCGTGCGCGCGGCGCCAGGAGTTGCCTTAGATTCGGCAGGCGCCACGGGAGCTGCAACCGGCCGTGGCGCGCCCAAATTGGCGGGCAAAGCGGGCTGCGGGGTTGCTTGATAGGCCGGCTTCGGCGCGCCGGCACGAGTCTTGCGCACTTCCACCTGCACCGTCTTGGTGCGGCCGTGCGAGAAACTCTGCTTGACCGATCCTGCATCCACGGTCCGGCCCAATTCTAAACGGCCTGCCGGCCGTAGCGACAGGCGGCCCTTAGCCTCCTGCGCGGCATCTCCATCCTGGCCCAAATCGCGGTCGTTCGTTTCGCTCATTCACCTGCCTGCTTGTACAACACCCGGCCAGACACTCCAGCCAGACGTTCGATCTCTGTCATCAGCATCTCAGCCAACCGGCCGGACGCCACCGCTACATGCACCGCTTGCTCGCGGCCGAATACTGCGCCCAGCGCCGCGGCATCGAGAGGCCACGCAACCATAACCGCAGCGCCCGACACCATCCGTCGCCGCTCGTCCTCGCTGCCATCGCTGGCTTGCAGCACCAGTCCAGCCCGTTGCGAAACCACCCACTCGCGCGCTCTGGCAAATCCCGCAACGGCCTGGCCCGCCCTGCGTGCGAGGCCGACATGATCCGCAATTCGACTTGCCAGCCCAGCTTGCAAGCCAGCATTCAGGTCGGCAGGAACACTGACCATGCCCCGGGCGGCGCGGGCGAAAGCGCCTTTGGCACGGGCTGTCTCTACCACATCGGCCTTGGCACTCAACCACAATCCCCGGCCGGGCAAGCGAGCTGTCAGGTCGGCCACCAACTGCCGGTCGGGTCCTACCACGAAACGCAGCATCCTAGCACGCTCGCCGTGTTCACGGGTGACGATGCAGCGCCGTTGCGGGCCTCGCTCCGGTTCATCGGCATCTACGTCACTGATGTGGTGCGCCGGATCAGCCGTTTGAAGCCTCCACGGTGGCAGAGGCACCGTCCGGGCCGCCGTCCTCGGCAAACCAATGCGCCCGCGCCGCCATGATGACCTCGTTGGCCGTGGCCTCGTCGACCGCGTCGGCGCCCAGTAACTCCACCAGTTCGTCGCCTGCCAAGTCAGCGAGGTCGTCCAGCGTCTTGACGCCCTTTTCGCCCAGCGTCACCAGCATCTGCGGGGTGAACAGCTCGAAAGCGGCCACCTCGTCGGTCACGCCAAGTGCGTTGCGCCGTTCGGTCAGCCCTTCGTCGCGCTGCACCAGGAACTGCTCGGCGCGGCGTATCAGCTCGTCGGCGACGCTCTCGTCGAAACCCTCGATCTCGGCCAGCTCGTCGCGATCGACGAAGGCCAGCTCCTCGATGGAGTTGAAACCCTCGGTCACCAGCAGCCCGGCGATCACATCGTCCACGTCCAGCGCTTCCACGAAGAGGCCGGTGCGGCGGCGGAACTCCTCCTGGCGGCGCTCGCTTTCTTCGGCCTCGGTCAGGATGTCGATGTCCCAGCGGGTCAGCTGGCTGGCCAGGCGCACGTTCTGGCCGCGACGCCCGATGGCCAGCGACAGCTGCTCGTCGGGCACGACCACCTCGACGCGGCCGGCCTCCTCGTCCATCACCACTTTAGTAACTTCGGCCGGCGCCAGCGCGTTGACCACGAAGGTTGCCGATTGCGGGCTCCAGGGGATGATGTCGATCTTCTCGCCCTGCAGTTCCTGCACCACGGCCTGCACGCGGCTGCCGCGCATGCCGACACAGGCGCCGACGGGGTCGATCGAATTGTCCCGGCTGATCACCGCCATTTTCGCGCGTGAGCCGGGGTCGCGCGCCACTGCCTTGATCTCGATGATGCCGTCATAGATTTCGGGCACCTCCTGAGCGAACAATTTGGCCAAGAACGCCGGATGCGTGCGGGACAGGAAGATCTGCGGGCCGCGTATCTCCTCGCGCACGTCGTAGATATAGGCGCGCACCCTGTCACCATTACGAAAACTCTCGCGCGGGATCAGCTCGTCGCGCCGCAGCAGCGCCTCGGACTTGCCCAGATCGACCATCAGGTTGCCGTACTCGGTGCGCTTGACCACGCCGTTGATGATTTCGCCGACACGATCCTTGAATTCGTCGAACTGATGCTTGCGCTCGCTCTCGCGCACACGCTGCACGATCACCTGCTTGGCCGTTTGTGCGGCGATCCGGTCGAAATCGATCGGCGGTAGCGGATCGACGATGAACTGGCCCAAGTTCAGATCAGGGCGAAACCGTTTGGCGATGTGGACGGGGATCTGCGTCTCCTCGTTCTCCACCGTTTCCACCAGCTCGGTCCAGCGTGACAGACGCACGTCGCCAGTACGCCGGTCGATGGTGGCGCGTATGTCCTTGTCATGGCCGTACTTCGCGCGGCCGGCTTTCTGAATCGCCATCTCCATCGCCTCGAGGACTTCCTCGCGCTCGATGTTCTTCTCTCGCGCCACCGCGTCGGCGACCAGCAGAAGTTCAGGACGGGAAACGGCGGTGTCCATGCAATCGCTTTCCAGTGTCTAGTTGTCGGTTCTTTGAGGAGCGGACGCTTTGATGAGCTCGTCGGTCAAGACCAGGCGGGCCTTTCTCAGATCGGCGAGCGGCAGCGACACTTCCGCCCCGTCCTCCAACCGTAGCCGGCCGTAGTCGCGATCAGCGCCCAGGACAATGCCTGAGAAACGCTTGCGTCCGTCCACCGGCATGTTGACCTCGGCCTTCGCCAAATGGCCGGAAAACCGGTTCCAATCCTTCGCCCGTGTCAGCGGCCGGTCGATGCCGGCGGAGCTGATCTCGAGCGTCCACTCGCCCGGCATCGGGTCCTCTACGTCCAGCACGGCGCCAAGCGTATGACTGATGGCCTCGCAATCCTCCACGGCGATCAACGCGCCATCGGCGCGGTCCGCCATGATCTGCACGGTCGGCTTTTCGCGCCCCAGCACAGCCACACGCACCAATTCATAGCCCATGGCGCCGAGCGTGGGACCCACGATCGCCGCGATGCGGCCCTCCAGGCCGGTGTGGTTCAGTAATGCGTTCTGTTCGTCCAAAGCAAAAAAGGCGGCCCGCGAAGGCCACCCCCCGAGAGCGGAAGATGTAGGAATGGGTACGATCTAGGCCCTGCATTACGGGAAAGCAAGGCGGCTTTGCGGCCGCGCTTTGCTCCAGCCTCAGATGTCCTTGGCCTGGTCCTTGCCGGCGCCGGGGTGCAGGGGTCCTGCCTCGGATTGCAGGCGGTCTGTGCCGCCACAGCTGCCCAGGCTCTCCACCTCGGCAGCACCGGCGGGAACGCCGTGTTCGGTGGCGGTGGCCCCGTCCGTCAAATCGGGGTTGCCATCGTTCTTGTTATTTATACTTGCCATCCGCCTGCCTCCGTTGCGCTATTACCAACAGGGTGGGCCTGGTCAGGTTGCCTGCAGCACGCTTGCCGCAACGCGGTGCGCCTGCGCGTCGGTCATGTCGGGATGGATCGGCAGTGCCAGGATACGGGTCGACACGTCTTCGGCCACCGGCAAGGGGCTGCCGCGGTGGTGGGGCGCATAGGCCGGCTGATGGTGCAGCGGGCGTGGATAATAGATTGCCGAAGGAATGCCGGCCTTCGTGAGAGTGGCTTGCAGGCGGTCCCGCGCCGGGCCGTCGGGTGCCAGGATGGCGTAGATCGCCCAGGCGCTGCGGCTGTCTGGAACACGGGCCGGAACGGCAACATGGCCGGACAGCACAGCGTCGTACATCGCAGCGATCCGCTCACGGGCGGCCAGTTCGTCGTCGAACACGTCGAGCTTGGCCAGCAGAACCGCAGCCTGCAGCGTGTCGAGCCGGCCGTTCATGCCGGTGCGCAGCACCTCGTAGCGCGTGGTGCCCTCACCGTGCGTGCGCAGGCTCCGGTACAGCGCGGCGCGGTCCTCATTGTCGGTCAGCAACGCGCCGCCATCGCCGTAGCCGCCAAGCGGCTTGCTCGGAAAGAAGCTGATCGCGGTCGCATCGGCCTCGGCCCCCAGCTTGCGGCCGTGCAGCGAGGCGCCGAAGCTTTGCGCGCAATCGTCGAGGAGAAACAGGTTATTCGCCTCGGCTGCCACCCGCAGGTCCGGCCAGGGCGCCGGTTGGCCGAACAGGTCCACGCCGATCAGCGCGCGCGGGCGCAGCACCCCCTCGGCTCGAACCGAGGCGATGCGACGCGCCAAGTCGGCCGGATCGATCTGGAAGGTGTGGGGATCGACATCGACGAACACCGGTGTCGCCCCCAGCATCAGCGGTACCTCGGCGGTCGCCGTGTAGGTGAAAGCGGGCAAGAACACGGCGTGGCCGCGGCCGATGCCCTCCGCCATCATCGCTATCTGCAACGCGTCGGTACCCGAGCTGACGGCAACGCAATGGGCGGCGCCGGCATAGGCGGCCAGGCGCTGCTCCAGCTCGCCCACCTCCGGCCCCAGCACAAACTGGCAATGGGCGAGCACCGCCTCCAACCGCGCGCGCAGCGCAGGCTCGATCCGGCGTTGCTGCGCCTTGAGGTCGAGAAAGGCGACGGCGTCGGTCATCATGCGGCAGAGTCCATCTTGGGCGTCGCCTCTCGGGTCAGTTCGGGCACCAGCGCCATCACCCGGTCGAGCGCGCGCAGGTCGCCCGCCTGGCAAAGCGCGGCGATCTCGTCGATGGCAGCCCCCACGGCCGGCACGTCCGTGGTGCGCGGAGCGGCAATCAGCAGGCCGGGATGGCCGGTAGGCACCGGCGGCTCGCGCCCGTGAAACAGCTCCTCGAACAGCTTCTCGCCCGGGCGCAGGCCGGTGTACTCGATCGCGATGTCCTGTTCCGGACGCAGCCCGGCCAGGCGTATCATCTGTCGCGCTAGGTCGACGATCCGTACCGGCTTGCCCATGTCGAGTACGAAGATGCCGCCCTGCTTGTCCTCGGGCATGGCAGACTGGATGCCGACGACGCTCGCCTGCAAGACCAGGCTCACCGCCTCGCGCACCGTCATGAAGTAACGCTGCATGTCGGGATGCGTCACCGTCAGCGGCCCGCCGCGTTCCAACTGGCGGTGGAACAGCGGAACCACGCTGCCCGTGCTGCCCAGCACGTTGCCGAAACGTACCGTGACGCAGCGCAAGCCGCCCGACGCGCGCGCTGCGATGTCGAGCGCCTGGCAGTACATCTCGGCTACCCGCTTGCTGGCTCCCATCAGGCTGGTGGGATTGACCGCCTTGTCGGTGCTGATCAACACCATGGCCGTGGCCCCGGCACGGGACGCGGCGTCCGCCACGATGCGGGTGCCGGCGGCGTTGGTCAGCAGTCCTTCCAGCGGGTTGGCTTCCACCATCGGGACGTGTTTCAGAGCCGCCGCGTGGAACACCAATTCCGGCCTTTCGTGCGCGAACACGGTGCCCACGCGCACCGCGTCCCTTATGTCCGCGATGACCGTGCGGCGCGGCACGTCGGCGGCCAATTCGGACAGTTCGAGGTCGATCTGCCAGAGCGCGTACTCGCTCTGATCAAGCAGGACGAGGCAGGCGGGCCGGAAGCCGGCAAGCTGGCGTGCCAGTTCCGCACCGATGCTGCCGCCGGCGCCGGTGACCAGCACGCGGCGGCCAGCAACCAGCCGCGCCATGCCGGGACGGTCCAGGCTGACCTGCGGGCGGTTGAGCAGATCCTCGATGGCCACCGGACGCAGCGCGATGCGCTCGGCCGCGGTCAGCGCAGTCGGGCGCGGGGCGCGGCGAACCGGGATGCCGGCCTGCTCGGCCTGGCCGATCAGCGTGGCGAGCGGGGCGCCGAGGAACTCCGGCTCGGTCACCACCAGGGCCGACGGCAGGCGGCGGCGGCGGGCCAGGTCCGCCAAGATCGCGGGCGTCTGCTCCACCGTGCCCAGGATGGGCAGGCCGTGCATGCGCCTTCCGGCCTGGTGGTCGGCCAGTGCCAACATTCCCACGATGCGCAGCCCCGTCGTCCCGTCGGCACCGGCTGCCCGGATGAAGCCATCGGCCGGCTTGCCTGCACCGACCAGCACCACACGCTGCAGGTAGCGGTCGTCGGAAGCTCGCCGGGCCCGGCCGCGATACAGCCGGTAGCCGAAGCGCGGGGCGCCCAGCAGCACCATCAGCGTCAGCGCATGCACGATGGGAAAGGTGACGGTGGGCAGACGAAAGCCGGTGGCCGCCAGCAGCACGGCAAATAGCGAAGCGCTGGCAATGCTGCCGCCGACTACCCCCACCAGGTCTGACAGCCCGGCGAAGCGCCAGTATTGCTGCGACAGGCGAAACGGCAGGCCGCCCAACAACAAGGTGATGCCGCCGCCTGCCAGGAACCAGAGCGGGTGCAGCAGCCCGCCGCGTGGGTCCGCGATCCAGCGCGCCAGCGGTGCTGCTGCAGCCGCCAGCGCGCCGTCGATGGCGATGTTGACCAAAATTCGATTGACGGAGCGCTGCGACGGTTTCACGCAGCGCGTATAGCGCAGGACGCAGCCTGTCAGCTATCAGCGGCCGACCGCTGGCTGTCAGTCGTCAGGATAGTTGAGGGTGATGCGGCTTCAGGCCTATCTCTGGTTCGCAGCCGCCTTGGCATTCCTTTCGGCCGGGATCGTGCGGGTGATGATCCGCGTGGGCACGATCGACCACCCGGGCGCGCGCAGTTCGCACACCCAGCCCACACCTCGCGGCGGCGGCGTTGGCATCGTCGCTGCCTTCGTGTTCGGCATGGCCGTCTTGTTTACCGCAACAGGCCGGACGAGAGTGCCCGATGCCGCGTTTCTGGGCTTGGTCGGAGCGTCCGTCGGGATCGCGGCCGTATCCTATATCGACGACGTTGCCGACCTCCCGTTCACCATCAAACTCGCAGCACAACTTGCCGCAGCCCTAGTAGCAATCACCTGCGGCATACGGCTGCGCCTGCTGCATCTTCCCTGGGTCGGCGTCTGGGACACCGGGTTGCTCGGCGTGATCCTGACCGCAGCGTGGATCGTCTTCGTAACCAACGCGGTCAATTTCATCGATGGCCTGAACGGCCTGGCGAGCGGGTCGGTGGCGATTGCATGCCTTGTCTTGGCCGCCATAGGCTGGTCGCAGGGCAACTGGCTCGTCTACACGGCTTCCCTGGTTCTAGCCGCAGGCATCGCGGGATTTCTTCCCTTCAACTTTCCTTACGCGCACATCTTCATGGGCGACGTCGGTAGCCAATTCTGCGGTTTCGTGCTTGCGGTAATCGGCGTGCAAGCGGCTAATTTCGGACCGCAAACGCTCTCTGTCCTGCTCGTGCCGATGTTGCTGATGGGCGTCTTGTTCGATGTTTCATTCACCTTGCTACGGCGGCTGATTGCCGCCGAGCCGCTGACGCAAGCCCATCGGGGACACCTTTATCAGGTGGCACAACGATCAGGTATTCCCGCCTGGGCGGTGGCCCAGGTTCACTGGGGCATGGTCGCCTGGGGCTGGCTATGCTGTGTCGGCTTCATAGCGATACCGGCCCCGTGGAAACCGGCGATAGCAATCGCCGTGCTTGCGCCGCAATTTGCCTGGTTGGCAATCGTTGCCAATCTTGCTCAGCGTGCCGGCATCACACGCTGGTGATCATGAACTCTAGACCCGTAACGTGCAAGCCCGGATTCGGTCCGGGCTCACACCAATCTCTAGGCGTGGGCACGGCTCGAACGACGTTCCTCGGCGGCGTTGGCCTTGCGCGACGTGCTAGTCGCCTCGTTCATGATCGAACGCAGATCGCGAAGGAAAGCTGCCCCTTTCAACGTGCGTTGAACCAGCACGCTTCGGCGGTCCATCGGATCGACCTTGCGCCGAGCGAGGTCAAGCTCGCCCAGGCGATCCAACGCACGCGTAATGGCCGGCTTAGACACGTTGAGGTCGGCTGCCAGCCCGCGCACCGTGTGGGCGCCTTCCTGCAGGTAGCATGTCAGAAACACGCCCAACTGGCGTGCCGACAGGTCCGGACCATCCCGGCGCACAAGCGCCACGATCGTATCGCGGAGGATGCCGACCATCTGATCGGGTTGTTGTGCTGCAGCCATGTTCAATTTCCTTTCACCACCAGAGCGGCAACCACAGCGCCTGGCTTCATTTCACTCAAGCGGGTCGAATCGAGACCGTTCTAAGCGTATAACACAAAGAAACTTCTAAGGTCATTGCTTAGGCCTGCATGTTGGACGCGTTTGTAAGAACCGCAACATAAACAATTGTTCAACCCTGGGCTATCGTAACGAAATGCTTCAATCCTTCGAAAGCGGCCCGCATCGCCTGGGCCTCGCCGCCCTGAGGGGCGCCGGGCCTCGCCAGATCGTTCCAGCCATAAACGTCGAAATGCGCCCATCGCGTTCCGCCCGGCACGAACCGTTGGAGGAACAATGCCGCGAGAATGGCGCCAGCCTGCGTCTTCTCCGAAACGTTACTGAGATCGGCAACACTGCTATCGAGCCAAGAATTGTAACCTTCCCAGAGAGGTAGCCGCCAGACCGGGTCGTGAACGATGCGCCCGTGCGTCGTGAAATTGTCCGCCAACGCGTCGTCGTTACTGAACAAAGCGGGCAGGTCAGGACCAAGCGCCGCACGTGCTGCGCCCGTCAGCGTGGCAAAGTCCAACAATGCGGCAGGGCGCTCTTCGGCAGCCTCGGCCAGCAGTTCGCACAGAACTAAACGGCCTTCGGCATCGGTGTTGCCCACCTCGATGGTAATTCCGCGCCGGGTTCTCAAAATATCGAGAGGTCGCATTGCCTCGCCAGAAATCATGTTTTCCACACAGCCGAGTCGGAGTTCCAGGCGCACGGGCAGGACTACCTCGATCACCATGCGTGCCAATCCAAGTGCAATCGCGGCACCTGCCATGTCCTTTTTCATCCGTAACATGCCGGACGACGGCTTGAGGTCGTATCCTCCCGTGTCGAAGCACACCCCCTTGCCGCAGATCGACAGCAGCGGCGTGTGCTCGCCGGCGCCGGGGGACTGCCACCGTGCCAAGGCGACGTGGGGCGCGCGTGCCGAACCTAGGCCTACCGCGTGCAATACAGGGTAGCGTTGCTGCAGCGGCGCACCTGTCACCACTTCGGCGTCTGCGCCTGCCTCCATCATGCAAGTGCATGCGGAGAGGGCGAGTTCGGCCGGACCGAGCAGGTTCGCCGGCATGTTGATCAGGTCGCGGGCCATCCACGTGGCCGCAGCCGCAGACAAGGCCGTCGCCACGCCGGCGTGCTGGGGCACCAGCAACCGGGCGCCAGGCGGCGAGCGCTGACGTCGAAGGTGGTCGAAACGGTAGGCTCCAAGGGCAAAACCCAACACCGCCTCGGCTGGATCCTGAACCCCTGACCCTAGATGCCACAGGCTGCCGGGCGGCAAGGCCTGTGGCAGCGCGCCGAAAACATGTGGTCCTTGCGCTTGGCCAAGACCTAGGACGGCGCCGCCCAGCCCCCCATCCCCAGGAAGCAGAATGACCTGCCCCGTCCGGGCCTCGAAAGCACACGCGCGCAGGTGGGCGGCTTGAGCCGCCGGCAGCTGTGCCAACAGGTCGGGCAGTCCCGTGGACCGGACCGCGTGGATCGGCAACGCCCCGGCGGCAGGACCAACGTGCAGGCATTCGGCCAGCGCAGCGTGCATGCAGGCTTTCCTTCCCAAAGGAGAACGGGCGGTAGCACCTTGCATTCCCGGTGGTCACGTCGAATCATCACAGGATGCCGGGCGCGTCCCACCGAGTCGGTTCCCATCCGCCAGGCGGGGACATCTTCGCATCTCGCGTGCGGGCCGTGCTCGGGCCCACCAACACCGGCAAGACCCACCTGGCGATCACCCGCCTGCTCGGCCACAGCTCCGGCATCATCGGTTTTCCCCTTCGCCTGCTGGCTCGTGAGAACTACGATAGGATGGTCGCTGCCAAGGGCGCCCGCGCCGTGGCCCTGATCACCGGCGAGGAAAAGATCGTGCCGCCGGACGCGCGCTGGTTCAGCTGCACGGTAGAGGCCATGCCTCTGGACCGCCGTGTGGAGTTCGTCGCCGTCGATGAAATACAGCTCTGTTCCGACCCCGACCGCGGCCACGTGTTCACCGACCGGCTCCTGCATGCCCGCGGCCTGGTCGAGACCATGTTCCTGGGCGCCGAGACAATCCGCCCCCTGCTGCACCGCCTGGTGCCGCAGGCCGAGGTCGAGACTCGCCCGCGCCTGTCCCAGCTGACCTATTCCGGCCCGACCAAGCTCGTAAAATTGCCGCCGCGCAGCGCCATCGTCGCCTTCAGCGCGTCCGAGGTCTATGCCATTGCCGAGCTGATCCGCCGGCGGCGCGGCGGATGTGCGGTCGTCATGGGCCGGCTGTCGCCGCGCACCCGCAACGCGCAGGTCGCCCTCTACCAGGACCGCGAGGTCGATTTCCTGGTCGCGACAGACGCCATCGGCATGGGCCTGAACATGGACGTCAACCACGTGGCCTTTGCCGGGCTGCAAAAGTTCGACGGCCACCGGCCACGCCGGCTGACCGCGGCCGAAATCGCCCAGATCGGCGGGCGCGCGGGCCGCGGCATGCGCGACGGCACCTTCGGCACCACGGCCACCTGCCCGGATATCCCCGAGGAACTTGCCCAGGCGGTCGAGGCGCACGTGTTCGAACCGCTGGACAGCCTGTTCTGGCGCAATGCCACGCTCGACTTCTCCGACGTGGACCGCCTGCTCGACAGTCTGACGGCATCACCTCCGATCGCCGGCCTGGTGCGCGGCAACGATGCAAGCGACCTCGAAACGCTGGCCGCTCTCGCGCGCGACCCGGACATCCGTCAACTGGCCCGGGGCCGCCGCCAGGTCCGCCTGCTGTGGGAGGCGTGCCAGGTGCCCGACTTCCGAAAGATCACCGACGACAGCCACGTTCGCTTGTGCGCCCGCATCTATGGGTACCTCGCCCGCGGCAAAACGCTGGCGCCAGAGTGGCTGGAACAGCAGTTCGCCGCCCTGGCAGGCACGCAGGGCGACATCGACACGCTGATGGCTCGCCTGTCCGGGGTGCGCATCTGGTCGTTCATCGCCGCCCGCGGCGACTGGGTGCCGGATGCAGCCACCTGGCAAGCCCGCGCCCGCGCGATCGAGGACAAGCTGTCCGACGTGTTGCACGAGCGGCTGACCGCCCGCTTCGTCGATCGCCGCGCCGCCCATCTGATGCGCCGGCTGGAGGAGGCCGAGGATGGGGCCGACTTGCTCTCGGCCGTCACCGCCCGCGGCGAAGTGGTGGTCGAGGGTCATCCTGTTGGCCACATCGCAGGGTTCGCCTTCATCCCCGATCCGCTGGCGGAGGGTCCGGAGAAACGCCTGGTGCTGCGTGCCGCCCGTAGGTCGTTGCGCGAGGAGATGCCGCGCCGCGTGGGGCTGCTGGAGGGTGCGGACGATGCCGCCTTCGGTCTCCACTCCGACCACACCATCGCTTGGAACGAGGCGCCGATTGCCCGCTTGCGGCCCGGCGCCGGCCTGACGCGGCCCGCCGTCGAGGTCACCCTCAGCGAGTTCCTCGACGGCCCGCAACGCGAGCGTATCCGCCAGCGCCTGCAGGCCTGGATAGACGCTTGGGTAGCGCGCGACTTGGCGCCGCTGTTCCGCGCGGCGGCCAGAGCCGAGGCCGACCCGGCGTTGCGCGGCCCGGTGCACCGATTGTTGGAAGCGGCCGGTGTGGTGGCGGGTGACACCGACGATGCGATCGCGACCGAACTGCGCCGCAAGCTGAAGGGCGCCGGCATCCGCGCGGGCCGCTTCGCCCTCTACGTGCCGGATCTGCTCAAGCAGCGCCCCAGCGCGCTGCGGGCGCAGCTTTGGGCGGTGCAGGCGCGCCTGCCTGCGCCCGACCTGCCTGACCCAGGCTTGGTGTCGCTGCCGGCAGACCACGCGGCAGCGAGCATGCTGCTGGCATTGGGTTGGGTGCAGGCCGGGCCGGTCCTGTTGCGGCTCGACATTGCGGAGCGTATCGCGGCCGAGCTGGCCTTTTCCACGCGCGGCCGCCCGGCCCCTGTGCCCGCGGCTATCGGCCAGCGCCTGGGCTTGCGCGCCGAGCTGCTGCCGGCCGTGTTGCGCGGCCTGGGGCTGCGTATCCTGCCGTCACCGGCGCTGGCGCCCGAAGTCTATGGACCGCCGCCGCCGCCGATGATCGCCCAGGCCAAGCGCCGCTCCGCCCAGGCCACGCCCGCGCCAACCCGGCCAGACCACCCGTTCGCTGCCTTGGCGTCCCTCGCGACGATGAGGCGATGAGGTTGGGACAACGGCGTCGTCAGAAGGGGACACAGATCCCTGTCCGCTGATTTCCAGCGCCTGGACAAGTGGCTGTGGTGCGCCCGCTTCGCTTCTACCCGCACAGCCTGTGCCGGCATGGCCGAGAGCGGCTTGGTGCGTATCAACCGGCAGCCGACCGACAAGCCGCATGCCCGCGTGCGCGTGGGCGACACGCTAACGCTGCCACTGTATGCCGGCGTGCGCGTGGTGGAAGTGCTGGGCTTGACGGAACGCCGGGGTTCCGCACCTGAGGCGCACACCCTATACCGCCTGCTCACCGAACCGCAGCCCTAGGCCCGCTTGCGCACACACCCCTACGCCGCCATATCGCGCGCCTGCCGGCCGGCGCGCTCATCAGTCATTGGAGAATGCGATGACCTACGTGGTCACCGAGAACTGCATCAAGTGCAAATACATGGATTGCGTGGAAGTATGTCCCGTGGACTGCTTCTACGCCGGTGAAAACATGCTGGTCATCAATCCGGACGAGTGCATCGATTGCGGCGTGTGCGAGCCGGAATGCCCGGCCGAAGCCATCGTGCCCGACAGCGACGACAAGGCAGCCCCCTGGGCCGAGCGCAACCGCATCTTCGGCACGCAATGGCCCAACATCACGCGCAAGGGCGTCGCACCCGCCGATGCCGACGCATGGAAGGATAAGCCGGGCAAGGAGGCGATGTTCTCGCCCGAGCCGCACCGGGCCTGAGACGGCCGGGGCTGCACCGACAGCCCCAACCGACCATCGTTTCCGAGCATGACGCTGGGCAAAATTTCTGCTATGGCACCCAACACGAGCAACGCTCGTGCCTAATTTACAGCGAATCGAGCGCCATGCGAGTGCGGCCCAAGGATCGGGGCAACGCGGCGTGGCGATGGTCGCTTGCCGCCAGATGCCGGCGCGATGAGCGTCATCGCATCCAGGCCAGTCAGGAGTTGCCCAACCAAGTGCCGACAAAGACCGCAACCGCCAAGAAGACCGCATCGTCTGCCGAGATCGTCAAGACAGAAGCGCCACCGCCAGAGCCGGTGACGGCAACCCACTCCGAGCCGGACGCCGAGGCGAAGGTACACGACCTCGAGCCGGAGGCTGATCCAGACGAGCAGTCTGGTGCCGCGCAGCCCGCCGCCGAGCCGGAAGACGAAGACGAGGATGAGGACTCGCCAGCGCCAGCCACCCGTGGCCGGCCTGCCAACGATCAAGCGCCGGTGCTGGGTCATCACATGATGGGCCGCAGCCAGGCGATCGCGCCAGGCGGCCGTGTGATGCCGCCGCCGCGTGCGATGGCCAAGGCGGAAATATTCGAGGAGGGCGACCACGTCGTCTATCCCACCCACGGTGTGGGCAAAGTGGAGCGCATTGCGATCGAGGAGATCGCCGGCCACAAGCTGGAACTGATCCACATCACCTTCGAAGAGAACCGCATGACGCTGCGGGTTCCGGTGGCCAAAGCCCGCACAGCCGGCCTGAGAAAACTCGCCACGCGAAAGATGTTCGACGAGGCGCTGGCCGTGCTGCGCGGCCGTGCGCGCATCAAGCGGACGATGTGGTCGCGCCGGGCGCAGGAATACGAGGCGAAGATCAATTCGGGCGACCCGTTGGCCATTGCCGAGGTCGTCCGCGACCTGCATCGCAACGCCGGCCAGCCCGATCAAAGTTTCTCGGAACGGCAAATCTACGAGGCGGCAATGGACCGGCTAGCCGCCGAACTGGCGGCCCTCGACCGGATCGACAAGGCGGCTGCGGCGGTAAAGCTGGCCGAGTTTCTCAAAACCGTCGTCTGATGCACAGCAAAAGGGCCGGGAAATACTTCCCGGCCCTTTTGCTAACTGACGACGTGAAGTAGCGCCCGATTCCTAATTGCTGCGGCGGTTGCCGGTAAGTTGAAGCAGCAGCATGAACAGGTTGATGAAGTTCAGGTAGAGGCTTAGCGCGTCGTAGACGCTGCGGCGGGCCGCACCGTCTGTGCCCTCGGCATAGGCGAACTGCGAGTAGCTTACCTTGATGCGCTGTGTGTCAAACGCGGTCAGGCCGGTGAACACGACCACGCCGATGATGCTGACGCCAAACTGGATGGCGGAGCTGTGCAAGAAAATGTTGAGCAGGCTGGCAATGATGATGCCGAACAGGCCCATCATCAGGAAGCTGCCCATCCGCGACAGGTCGGCGTTCGTCGTATAGCCCCAGATGGACGTGCCGGCGAACATCGCGGCGGTGACGAAGAAGGTGAGCGCAATGCTCTCATGTGCATAGATCAGGAATATGTTGGTCAGGCTGGCGCCCATGGCCAGACAGAACGCCCAATACAGCGCCTGCACCGTGCTACGGCTCATCCGGTTCACGCCGAAGCTTAACGCCAGCACGAAGCCGAGCGGCGCAAACATCGACAGCGTGCCCAAGCCCGTCGGCGCGATCCGGGTGCCGAACTCGGTCGCTACAGGGTGATAGAACAGGTTAATCACCTGCGTGTTGGCCACGCCGTAGGCGACGATGCCGGTCAGCAGCAGGCCAGACGCCATCCAATTGTAGACGCGCCGCATGTAGGCGCGCAGGCCCTCGTCGATGGCGGCCGCATTGGCCACGCCGCCGAACTGGGTAGCGGTACTCCGGAAATCAGGCGTGTAAGCCATGGGTTGATCCTTCGCGGGGGCTAGCTGCCCATCTGCAGCCATAACGTACCGGCCCGCTTCAAGCGTCAAGCTGGGCAGGCGCCGTCGGCAATCAAGAAGAGAGCCAACACCCAGGCAATGAAGTTCTGTCCACCGCTTGACCGCGTGCGGTGCGTCATGCTGGGTCCGCGGCCATGAGATTGTTCGTGGCCCTAGACCTGCCCTGGGCCGTGCGCGACCGGCTGGCCGACCTGGGCATGAGCCTGGCCGGGGTGCGCTGGGTGCCGCCGGAGAACTACCATGTCACCCTGCGATTCATCGGCGAGGTACCGTCTTACACGGCCGAGGAAATCGACCTGGCCTTGGCCGGCCTGCGCGGGCGCGGCTTCCCGCTTGAACTCTCGGGTGTGGGCACCACGGAAAAAGCGGGGCGCGTAAGTGCGCTGTGGGTGGGGGTGGCGCGCAACCCGGCGTTGGACCACCTGCGCGCCAAGATCGAGACGGCGCTGCAACGCACGGGCCTGCCGGCCGAACGCCGCCGCTTCGTGCCGCACGTGACGCTGGCCCGGCTGGGCGAACAAGTCGCCCACCCGGGGCTGGCCGCCTGGGTGCAATCGCATAATCTGTTCCGCTCGGCCCCCGTTCCCGTGGAGCACTTCACCTTGTTCAGCTCCCTGCTCGGCCGCGAACAATCCGCCTATACCGCCGAGGTCGAGTATCCGCTCGGATGAGCGGCGCGGACATCGATGCCTTGCTGGCCGAGATACGCGCCTGCACCGCCTGCGTCGCCCACCTGCCGCTGGGGCCGCGCCCGGTGCTGCACATCTCGCCTACCGCACGGGTGCTGATCGCCAGCCAGGCGCCGGGCACGAAAGTGCATCATGCCGGCATCAGCTTTTGGGACAATTCCGGCGACCGGTTGCGCCAATGGCTGGCGATGGACAAGAGCGTCTTCTACGACGCAACACGGGTCGCCATCCTGCCCATGGGCCTGTGCTATCCTGGCCGGCTGCCCAATGGCGGTGACGCGCCGCCGAGGCCGGAATGTGCGCCCTTGTGGCGCGCCCGCGCGCTCGCGGCCATGCCGGTGTTGCGCCTGACGCTGCTGGTGGGCAGCTACGCCCAAGCCGCCGCCGCTGTCGAGCAGGGTTGGCCCAAGGCGAGCATGACGGCGCGCGTGCAGGATTTCCGCCGCTACCTGCCGCGCTATTTCCCGCTGCCACACCCGTCCTGGCGGACCGGCGTCTGGCAACGCCGCAACCCGTGGTTCGAGACCGACGTGTTGCCCGCCCTGCGCCACGCCGTCAACCTTGCCCTCAGCTAGAGGGAGCGAGGCCGGCCGGCGCGCCCCGAGCCGGCCGGTTCGCCGCTCCGCGCGCGGACAACAGGGCCAGGTACTCCCACACGATCGTCGCAGCAGCCAGGGCAGTGATCTCGCTAACATCGTAGACGGGCGCCACCTCGACCACATCCATGCCGACGAAATCGATGCTACCCAGGCGACGCAGGATGGCCTGCACCTGCCACGAGGCCAGCCCGCCCACCTCCGGCGTGCCGGTGCCTGGAGCAAAAGCAGGATCCAGCGCGTCGATGTCGAAGCTGAGATAGGCGGGTGCTTCGCCCACCACGTCGATGATGCGCGAGGCGGCCGCAGCCGCGCCGAACTCGTGCACGTGCTCGGCGGTCAGGATGGTGACGCCGCGGTCCAGCGTCCAATCCCAAACGCTGCGCTGCACCGGCGAGCGGATGCCGATTTGTACCGTCCGGGCCGGGTCGATCAGGCCTTCGAGGATAGCGTGGTAGAAGGGCGAGCCGTGGCCGTAAGCCTGGCCGAAGCTGTCCGGCCAGGTATCCACATGCGCGTCGAAATGCACCAGCGCCACCGCGCCGCGCCGCGCATGAAGCGCGCGCAGCAACGGCAGGCTGACCCCATGTTCGCCGCCCAGCACGATCAGATGCGGGCTGAACGCGGCCTGGTCCTGTATCAGTTGCAGGCTGGCGCCGATGTCGCCGAGGGAGATCGTGAAATCGCCGATGTCGGCCACCGGCAGACGCGTGGGATCCTGCCAGCTTCGCGGATGATCGCCATCGACCAGCATGCGGCTGGCATGGCGTATAGCATGCGGGCCGAACCGGGCGCCGCTGCGGTTCGTGGTGCCGATGTCGAGCGGGATGCCGGCGATGTGGATGGCGGCGTCCGCAACCGCCCGGCCCAGGCCCATGAAAGCGTGCGGCGTCGCGAAAGTGGGAGTGCCGGCCAACGCCGTGGCTCAGTGCAGCATGGTCAAATAGGTCACCAGCAGCGTGTAGCCTGAAATACCCAGCATCCCGTGCGTGGCGACCAGCGCCGCCGAGACGGTGCGGCGGCGCAGGTGTGTGATCAGGATGGTTAAGCCGGCCAGCGCCGCACCGGCAATCAGTCCGCCTGAAAACAGGCCGAACCCGCCCACGCCCATCTTGACGGCGTGCGCCGAAGGCGGCGGTCCGCGCAGCGCCGCCGCCAGCACGGCGGCACCGATCAGCCCGCCCGCACCATGGACCAGCCCAGCACGGCCCAGCCCCGCCGGCGGCTCGTCCGTCAGCAGGTAGCCGCGCGCGAGCCAGCCGCCGGCGGCCACGACCAGTCCAAGCACGCCAATGGCCAAAAACAGCATCAGGGTGGCTAACAGACGCGGCCCGCGGCGCCAAGCACATGCGACGGCTGCATGTGGCCGAAACGCTCCGCCGTACCGAAACGTCGGCCGGGGGCCGATTTCGGCTTGCTAGGCTGTAAGCCTGCCCCTAGAAGTCGTTGCGATAACGATTCATGTATCGGGATGGCGACACCATGGCCACCACGCGCGGACGCTGCACCAACATCGACTACTGCTCGGTTGCTGCCGCCAGGCGCGACGTCGAGGTCAAGATCGGCCAGGATTTCGTCTGCCCCGAATGTGTGAAACCGCTCCACGCACCGCCGCTGAACGAAGCCTCTGGCGTATCCCGCCTTGTTCTGTTCGGCGGGGCAGTAGCCGTTCTGCTCGTGGGCAGCGGCGTCTACGCGGGCTACCGGATGTCCGGTCACGCGGCACCGCCGCCGGTGAACGTTGCGCATGCCGAGCTGCCCAGCCCTGCTTTGCCGCCGCCCGCCCCTGCCCCCCGCGCTACGGTTAAACCGGCGCTGGCCATCTTGTCAGGGCCGGAGCCGTCCAGGTTCGAGGCCGCCGATAACCAGCCGGCCACCCTGCTGCGCCTGCAGGGCGCGCCGGCGCTCGCCGGGCTGGCCTCCCGCCTGGCCTCTGCCTACCTGGCCAGCCTGGGAGACGGCGCAGTAGTCACCCAGCCAGGCACCGCCATCGGGGAGACGCTCGTCACCGGCCTGCGGGTGGGCCGGCCGGAGACGATTTCGATCACGGCTGCGCCGGGATCGGGCCTGGACGCCGTCGGCCGCGGGACGGCGGACATCGGCATGGCCGCGCATCGGGCCGGTAGCGCCGAGCAGCAGACGCTGCGCGGGCTTGGCGGTCTCGACGAGCAGGCGGTCGCATTGGACGGGCTCGCGGTCATCGTCAATCCGCACAACCTGGTCGCCTCGATAACCCTGCCGCAGCTACGCGGCGTTCTGGACGGCAGCATTACGAACTGGGCTCAGCTCGGTTTCGGCAACAGCACGATCCGTCTGGCGGTGTCGGACGCTATACCCGCCGATGACGTGACCGATCTGGGTGGCGACTCCCAAGCCGCCCTGGCCCGCGCTCCCCGTCTCGCCCGTGCCGCGGCCGTGGTCATGGCCGGCACCGACACGATTGCCTTGGTGCCGCGCTCGCTTGCCGGACAGGCCAGGCTTGTGCCGGTAGCGGAACTGGGTGCCCGGCCCGCGTTGCCCACAACCGAGGCGATTGCCGACGGCAGCTACAAGTTGG
The DNA here is from genome assembly GCA_964250925.1 of uncultured Acetobacteraceae bacterium. Classification (GTDB taxonomy): domain Bacteria; phylum Pseudomonadota; class Alphaproteobacteria; order Acetobacterales; family Acetobacteraceae; genus BOG-908. The sequence continues at coordinate 3,099 of CAXUHU010000045.1, read as the reverse complement.
CCCAGCGCCTTTATCTGACCATGCCCGCCGGCAGCAGCGGCAACGCGGTGGCCCGCCGCTTCATCGCCTACGCCCTGTCGCCGGAGGGGCAGGCCGTTGTTGGACAGGCAGGGCTGGTTCCCCTGCACGTGACGGCCCGGCCCGTGGCGCCGATGACCGCCTTGGATCATTACCGCCAGCTCGTCACCGGGGCCACGCGGTTGGCAGCCGACCTGCATTTCGAGGCCAGCTCAAACAGGCTGGACCTGCACAGCGCGCGGGAGGTGGACCGTGTGTGGAACTTCATGATGTCGGACCACACGCCCCCCGACCACCTCGTCCTGATGGGGTTTGCCGACAATCAGGGGACGCCGGAGGCCAACCTGGCGCTCAGCCAACAGCGCGCCCAGGCCGTGGCGGCCGTGTTCGCCAACCGCGGACTGCCGCCCGGGCAGGTGGTGGCGTTCGGCGCGGATTTGCCGCTGGCGGATAATGCCAGTGAGGCGGGGCGGGAGAGAAACCGGCGGGTGGAGGTGTTCTTGCGAAACTAACCGCCTCTACATCAGCCCAAACGCATATTTCGGCCATCATGGCCGAACTTGATCCGGCCATCCACGCGTTTTCGCGTCTCCGCGTCCGAACTTTCGACAACTCCGATACCTGTCAGCGTCTTTATTGCGCGGCCGTGCGGATGGCCGGGACAAGCCCGGCCATGACGGTCGCTCACGCGTCACTGGTTCCTGTTATGCCGCCGCCTTCGCCCGCTCCGCAATCGCATAGAAACTCTCATTTTTCGCTGCCATGTTGCGCAACAGAGCCGGCGGCGAGAAACGCGCACCGAATTTCTGGGCCAGCAGATCGCACTCCTCGACGAAGCGCGCGACGCCGATGCCGTCGATCATGCTGATCGGGCCGCCCGTCCAGGGTGCGAAACCCCAGCCGAGTATGGCGCCCACATCGGCCGAGCGCGCATCCGTCACCACGCCCTCCTCCATGCAGCGCGCCGCTTCGATCGCCTGGCGATACAATAATCGTTTACGGATCTGGTCGATCAACGCCGCATCGGCGTCGGCGCGCCTCACCGGGGCAAGTTCGCCCAAGCCAGGCCACAATCTCTTGCTACCGTCGGAAGCGTAATCGTAGAAGCCTTTGCCGTTCTTGCGGCCGTAGCGGCCCAGTTCGGTTACCATCTTCTCAATGACCGGGTCGCTAGCGCTGGCCACAAAGGCGTCGCCCAAATCCTTCTGGGTCTGCCTGCGGATCTTCAGCGACAGGTCCAGCGCCACGTCATCGTGCATCTCCAGCGGGCCGCGCGGCATGCCGGTGGCGCGGCCGACATTGTCGATGATGGCGGGTGCCACCCCGTCCGTCAGCAGCTCCATGCCCTCCTGGATGAAGGTGCCGAAGCAGCGCGAGGTGTAGAAGCCGCGGCTGTCGTTCACCACGATCGGCGTCTTGCGTATGCGCAAGACGTAATCCACGGCGAAGGCCAGCGTCTCCTGGCTGGTGCGCTCGCCCATGATGATCTCGACCAAGCCCATGTGATCGACCGGCGAGAAGAAGTGGATGCCGATGAATTTTTCGGGCCGCACGCTCGCCGCCGCCAGCCCGGTGATCGGCAGGGTGGACGTGTTGGAGCCGAAAACGGCGTCCTCGGCCAGGTAGGCTTCTGCGCGGCGGGTGGTCTCGGCCTTCAGGCCGCGCTCCTCGAACACGGCTTCGACGATCAGGTCGCTGCCCTCGATCCGCGCGTAGTCCGCGGTCGGCGTGATCAGGGCCAGCACGCCGTCCGCCTTGGCCTGTGCCATCTTGCCGCGGCCGACCGCCTTGTCGAGAAGCTTCTTGGCGTAGTCACGGCCTTTCTCGGCCGCCTCCTGGCTGACGTCGATCAGCACGGTCTCGATGCCGGCCATCGCCTGCACATAGGCGATGCCGGCGCCCATCATTCCCGCGCCGAGCACGGCCACTTTCTTCACCGTATGTTTCTGCTCGACCTTGGGCCGCGCGGCACCCTTGCCCAGCTGGTCCATGGACAGGAACAGCGTGCGGATCATTGCTTTGGCTTGCGGCGTCATCAGCGTTTTCGCAAAGTAGCGACTCTCGATGCGCAGCCCCGCGTCGATCGGCACCTGCAGGCCCTCATACACGCAGCGCATGATGTTGATCTGCGCCGGGTAGTTGCCGAAGCTTTGCTTGCGCAGCATGGCGTTGCCCATCACGAACACCTGAGCCGTGGCCGGCGTGTAAGGGCCACCGCCAGGTATCTTGAACTCCTTCTTGTCCCACGGCGCCACGGCATCGCCACCATACGCCACCCATTTCGTGGCCGCCGCGACGACCTGGTCGGCCGCCACAACCTGGTGAACCAGCCCCAGTTTCAGCGCTTCGGCCGGCGATACCGATTTGCCTTCCAGCATCAGCGGCAACGCCTTCATGGCGCCGATCAGGCGCGGCAGGCGCTGCGTGCCGCCGCCGCCCGGCAGCAGCCCGACCTTGGATTCGGGCAATCCCAGCTGGATCTTGTCGTTGTCGGCGACCACGCGGTGATGGCAGGCCAGCGTCAACTCGAGCCCGCCGCCCAGCGCCAGTCCGCCGATGGCGGCAGCCACCGGCTTGCCGCAGGTCTCGATTGCGCGGAACAGCTTGTTGATGCCGAACACGGTCTCGAACAGCGCGGCGCGGTCGGCGTCCGTGCCGCCGCCGCCGGCCAGTCCGCCGCCCATCTCGGCCAAATCGGCGCCGGCGCAGAACCCGCTCGCCTTGCCCGAGGTGATGACGGCACCGCGTATGGCCACGTCGCCGCGTATCTGCTCCACCACCTCGCCCAGCTCGCGCATTACCTCGGACGTCAGCGTGTTCATCGAGCGTCCGGGCACGTCGAAGGTGACGAGCGCTACGCCGGCATCATCAACCGTCAGGGTGAAATTGTTCATCGCCGTCACACCCGCTCGATCACGGTGGCGGTCCCCATTCCGGCGCCGACGCAGAGCGTGACCAGCGCGGTCTCCTTGCCCGACCGCTCCAGCTCGTCCAGCACGGTGCCCAGGATCATCGCACCCGTGGCGCCCAGCGGGTGGCCCATGGCGATGGCGCCGCCGTTCACGTTCATCTTGTCGTGCG
>CAXUHU010000044.1:19589-25496 GCA_964250925.1 uncultured Acetobacteraceae bacterium | reverse complement strand
TCGCAGCACAGCGTGAACTCGCGCGCCGCACCGCCTGGGCCAATGCTGGCGCGCTGCTCTGCGGCCAAGCCGCCCTGCTGGCCGTGTTGCTCGCAGCCGGCGCCGCACCCGCGTTCTGTGTGGCCGCATGCTTCCTGATCGTGGCCGCTTTCGAGCCGCTGGCCGCCCTGCCCCGCGCCGGCGTCGCAGCCGGTGCCGCCTCTGCCTCCGCCGCCCGTGTGCTGGCGATGGGCCGAGCGCCTGTCCTCGCCGACCCGCGCGTGACGCTGCGGACCATGCCGAACCACCCCGGTCTGCGCTTTGCGGGCGTGCATTTCGCCTGGCAGAAGGGGCCGCCGGTGTTCGACGGGCTGACCTTGGACGTGCCCTCCGGCACCAGGGTGGCCGTGCTAGGACCCTCCGGCGTGGGCAAATCCACCCTGGCCGCGCTGGCACTGAAGGTGGCCGTGCCGCAATCGGGCCAGGTGCTGCTGGGCGGGCTGGACCTGGTTGATCTGCGTGCGGCCGACGTCCACCGCCAGATTGCGTGGCTGGGCCAGGCCACGCACCTGTTCGATGATACGATACGCGACAACTTGCTGCTCGGCCGGCCGGGCGCCACCGAACGCGAGCTATGGGACGTTCTTGACCGTGCCGCAATCGGCGACATGGTTCGCGCCCTGCCCGACCGGCTGGATACCTGGCTGGGCGAAGGCGGCGCCCGTCTGTCCGGCGGGCAGGGACGGCGCGTGGCGCTGGCCCGGACCCTGCTGCAACCGGCCCCACTGCTTATCTTGGATGAGCCCTGCGCCGGGCTGGACGCAGAAACAGAGCGCGCCTTCCTGACGACGCTGTTCGCCGAGACGGCGGGGCGCACCGTCATCCTGATCGCTCACCGCCTGACCGGCGCCGAACGGCTGGACCGGATCTGGCGGCTGTCCTCCGGCCACGCCGTTGCCGCCGCCGCCTAAGCCGGGCCAATCATTATCGTGCCGCGCCCGCTTGCGGCCTTGCGTTCGAGCGGCTTGACGCGGAGACGGAACGGGGTTTGCACACGCAAACAGCAGATACCCGCATTGCAATCGGAGTCCGTAGCATGTCACGCATCCTGTTTCTGGCCGCCGTCCTGCTCAGCCTCGTCGACGGCCCGGCCAGGGCGGACCTGCCGCCCGTAATCGTTGTGTTCTTCGTCGAGTGGTCCGGCGCGCTGGACGACACGGCCCTCGGCATCATCCAGCAGGCGGCTGAAGCTGCGCAGAAGTCGCCGGGCAAGCGCATCGTCGTCACCGGCTATGCCGACCGCAAGGGCGGCAAGCAGGCCGACGTCTACCTCTCCGAACTGCGCGCCCAGATGGTGACGGACACGCTCGTGGCCGACGGCGTGCCGGCCGTCCGTCTCAAGATGGTCGCCGCCGGAGCCATGCCGGTCACCGGCGTGATCGGCCGCCGCGTGGAGATCGCCATCGAGGGCGCGTCCTGATAGCCGGCCTCGATGCTGGGTGAGGCGCCCGGGCCGGCATCCGGTTCGCCAGATGAGGTGCTAAGCCGTATTTTCGGCTTCCCGCAGTTCCGCGGCCTGCAGCGCGACGTGGTCGATGCGGTAGTGGCCGGGCAGGACGCGCTGGTGCTGATGCCCACGGGCGGCGGCAAGAGCGTGTGCTACCAGGTGCCGGCGCTGGTACGCCATGGGACGGCGCTGGTGATCTCGCCCCTGATCGCGCTGATGGACGACCAAATTGCCGCACTGCGCCAACTGGGCGTGGCGGCCGGCGCCCTGCACTCCGAACAGGAGCCCGGCGAGGTATCGCGTGTAAGCAACCTGCTCGAGTCCGGCCGGCTGGATTTGCTATATGTATCTCCGGAACGCCTGCTCTCGCCCGGCACGCTGGAACGGCTGCGCCGGCGTGACCTGGCGCTGATCGCCATTGACGAGGCGCATTGCGTCAGCGCCTGGGGCCACGAGTTCCGCCCCGAATACCGCGACCTGAAACGCCTCGCACAGATCTTCCCCGGCGTGCCCCGCGTGGCCCTGACCGCCACCGCAGACCCACGCACCCGCGACGACATCCTGGCCGCGCTCGACATGCGCGGCGCCCACGTGTTTGCCGCCAGCTTTCACCGTCCCAACCTTCACATCGCAGCCCAGCCCAAGGTTAGCGAAACCACCCAGTTGATGGCCTTCCTCAAGCAACACGCGGGCCAGGCGGGTATTGTCTATTGCGGCAGCCGCGCCAAAACGGAACGCATGGCCGAGAAGCTGCGGGCGCAGCGCATCACCGCACTGCCCTTCCACGCCGGCCTCAGCCCGCTCGAGAAACGCGCCTCGCTGGCCCGCTTCCGCAGCGGCGAGGCCGTGGTGATGGTTGCCACGATCGCCTTCGGCATGGGCATCGACCGGCCAGACGTGCGCTTCGTGGTGCATCTCGACATGCCGGATAGTCCCGAAGGCTACTACCAGCAGATCGGGCGCGCGGGACGCGACGGCGAGCGAGCCGACCTGATGCTGCTGTATGGCGGCGAAGACATGGCCCGCGCGCGCCATTGGCTATCGCAATCGGCGGCACCCGAGGCGCAGAAGGCGGTGATGCGCCAGCGGCTGGAAGCGATGATCGGGCTGGCCGAAGCCACCTCCTGCCGCACCCGCACGCTGCTTGCGTGCTTCGGCGAGACGCTCGACCGGGATTGCGGCCACTGCGATTCGTGCCGTTCGCCATTTGCGCTGTTCGACGGCACGAAGGCAGCGCAACAGGCGCTTTCCGCGGTGTACCGTACGGGCCAGATTTTCGGCGCCAAACACATCGTCGATGTGCTGCGCGGCGAGAAGACCGACGCGGTGGAACGCAACGCTCATGCTAAGCTCGCTCTGTTCGGCATCGGCCGCGAGCGGGCAGAGGTTTTCTGGCGCGGTGTGCTGCGTCAGCTGATCGCCCGCGGCGCGTTGCAGGTGAAATCCGGCGACTACGCCAGCCTGGCCCTGACCGAGGAAGCCCGCCCGATCCTGCGCGGCGAGGCCCAGGTGATGCTGCGGGAAGACGGTCCGGCCATCACCCGCCCCTCGCGCGCCGCAGCCGCCCGCACGCTGTCGGCACCGGCGATGCCCACCGCTGGCTCATCCGACCTGTTCGAGGCCTTGCGCGCCTGGCGCGCCGAAGCGGCGAAAGCGCAGGCCGTGCCGCCCTACGTGATTTTCCACGATACCGTGCTGCGCGACGTCGCCGCGGTGCAGCCGGCGACGCTGGACGCGCTGGGCGAGATCAAGGGCGTCGGCACGTCGAAGCTGGAGCGGTATGGGGCGGCCCTGCTGAAGCTGCTGCAGGCGCACCGGCGCTGAGACGCATTGACCCCGCCCGGCCCCAACCTCATCTGGTGGCCGGGGAGGACACCTTGATGCTGCAAGCCACCGATCAGACGACGTCGCCTGCGGCCGACGCAGCCGCCCGGCTTGCGCGCATCAGGCGCCTAGCCTGGCTTGTCGATGCCGCCTTCGTGCTGCCCGGCACGCAGTTCCGCTTCGGCCTGAACAGCATCATCGGCCTGCTGCCCGGCGGCGGCGATGCCGTGCTGGGTCTGATCTCGCTCTACATCGTACAACAGGCGCACGCGCTGGGCGTGCCCCGCCACAAGCTGATGCGAATGCTCGGCAACATAGCCGTCGAAGTGGTCGGCGGCTCGGTCCCGGTGTTGGGCGACCTGTTCGACATGGCGCTGAAAGCCAACCTCAGGAATATCCGGGTCATCGAGGACCACCTGCGGCGTTAGCACGTTTGATTTGGCGGGCATGCGTATCTCGACAGATGGTCGCTCCGGAGGCCCACCGCGTTATAAGCCCTTGTAGCGGCGAGTTGAACGGCTGTTCCGGAGCGTGCTATTGCTGTGTTGCGCCGGGTTAGCACAGCGGTAGTGCAGCGGTTTTGTAAACCGAAGGTCGGGGGTTCAAGTCCCTCACTCGGCATCAGCCCTCTCTTATCGAATCAACGGGTCTGTTTCGAGTAGTTTAGATTGGGTTTGAATGCGGACCTTTTGCGGCCCACCCCTTACGCCTGCTATCGTTTACGATTGCCCGCGCTGCAAAGCTCGGAGCATGACTTTGACGTTCTTAGTGGAGCGAGAATGCCGGCTAGGACTGGCACTCATGCAGACTGAGCCGAAAGCAGCATGCCTCCCCCAAACCGGCGCTTCTACCGTCGCAGCATTCCTACAGCGGCGGCAGGTACGGCGAAAGATTGATCGTACCCTTATAGTAATAGTATGATGGCGGACCACTGAAAAAGCCGAATTCGCGTCCCTGAAATCTATTTGGCGCCACCACTAAGGGAATTTTCAAGTTCTGGACCGCATCACTCAAAGTGCTCAGAAAGCCAACGACGAGGGACGACCCAGGTTGAGAGTTGTTGACAAAAATGTCGAGAGCAGAAGTGTGCTGAACATACTTCTGGATGTAAATGCCGTCCGACGATCCTACAACCGGTACCCCGTTTATGGTTGCGGAGATGATCGGATCGGGCGTTTTAGATTCAGAACCTCCCGCGTACAAGGCTTCTCTCGGGCCTACAAGGCGACGAGGATATGAGTCGTCCACCACGAACGTAATCGCTATTTGCTGACCTATCGAGACGGGTGCCCCATTCACAAAGGTCACAGTGCCCGTCAGTTGATAGGTGATCGGCTTCGCCGCGGCTGCGGTTGGCAGAGAAATCAGAAGTAAGCAGGTCGTCACCAAGCCATTCATTGTAGGTCGATTTCCGGTTGAATTTCCCTACAGCGCCGATTGCGGCCGCCGACGTAAATTTGCAAGGTCCTTCTTCACATCGACTAAGGTCTGTCCCCATTGCCTCAGTCACGGCGTGTCTGATTCGAGTCGCTTTGGGAGGACCGAAGCATGGCGGAACGGTTTTGGTTAAATGACGCACAATGGGCGGTGATAGACCCGTTCCCGAGCGGCCGGCACCATTGTCGGTCGGCTCGGCACGGCGCCCCCGGATCCAGGGCGTGCTTGCGGCACACTGCCGCCAAGCCTATAGATTTTGTGAACCGGAGTTCGGGGTTCAATTCCCTCACTCGGCACCAGCTTCGATCCTATTTTACGCCTGAAGGGTGCAGCCATGCCTGATGTGTCTCCGCATGAGTGGTTGCGACCGCGACTGAGCGTGCTGGTTGCCGAAGCGGCCAAGGCGGGGATCGCCCATGACGTATCCGTGGCCGTCATCACCGACCTGATAAACGGGCCGCTCAGCGCTCCTGAACCAGCCCCCACCGGTGAAAACCCGAATCAGGATTTGGGCGAGCCGGACACCATGGCCAACGAGCACAGCGGCGCCCACCCTTCGCTGCCCGCCGAACCGACGGGGGGCATCGGCCTGGGCAGCCATTTGAGCGGCCATGTCGGCCGGCGGCATCCCTGGTAGCGCCTCGGCTGAAAGCAGCCGCGCACCGGCGCGGTCGCGGTTGGAGGCCCACCTGATGCAACCATGCTTTATCTGACGCGGAGGAAACGATGTCGTATCGTGAAGCCATCATCAGCAGTTCGGCCGTCGCTGCAGCCGGTTTGGCCGGCGCTCATTACGGGCCGCAGCACCCGCGCGAGGCGCTCTGGTATGCCATGCTCCGCAAACCGCGGGCAACGCCGCCCGGTCCGGTGATCGGCGCCGTATGGGGCTGTCTGGAAATCCTACTGTGCGTGGCGGGAACGAAGTTGATGAAGGCGCCCGCGGGGCCGGCGCGCAACAGGGCGCTGGGCGCATGGTGGGGAACACTGGCCGGGTTAGCCTTGTATCCCAAGCTGTTTTTTGGAGAAAAATCGCTGGGGGCCAGCCTAGTCGCGTCGGCTGGTATGCTTGGCGCGGCCGGCGCTTGTGCTGTAAACGCGAGAAAGGTGGACTCGATCGCTACCGGTGCCATGGCGCCGCTTGTAATCTGGCTTACCCTAGC
>CAXUHU010000044.1:11935-19489 GCA_964250925.1 uncultured Acetobacteraceae bacterium | reverse complement strand
TTGCCCTACGCGTCGCCGTCCACTCGAAATCTCCGTTTATCGTGCCGTTCGTCTATCGAGCGCGTGAGAAGCCTTATGCTTCTATGTCACGCGGGTGTGACGCGGCTTTCGTGCGCTGCGGGTGGCTGCCCCTACGACCAGCATGCTTAGTCCAGCCGCGAGGGCGGTAGCGGCCGGGTTGAGCTGGGCTTCCAGCAGCAAGCTCGTTTTGCGGGTGAACGGGTGCAGCGTGCTGCGTTCGTGCATGTCCTCGCGCACCTCGTAGAGGTTGTCGCGTTGCGTCGGGTCGCCTGGGTGTTTCGTGGTCTGGGTGAACTTGCCAACGCTAGCGAACACCCAGTCCATCACTCGGGGAACCGCCTGGTTTGCCAACACCAGCGACAATCCGCCGGCGCCACCGATAGTGATGTCGCGTGCACGATGTTCCGCACCATGCAGAATGGCGCGTGCGACCAGATGCGGGTCGTAGGCAGGCGGCGGGTTGCGCGTTCCAGCCGAGTCCATCCTATTGCGCGCGTGTTCCATAAACGCCGTGTTGATCGCCGCCGGCTTGATCAGCGTGATCGAGATCGGATGCTTGGCCGCCTCCATCTCACGCCGGAAAGCCTCGGTGAAACCCTTCACCGCGAACTTCGCGGCGCAATACGGGCCTTGATAGGGGATGGCAAACTCCCCCAGCACGCTGCCAACATTTATGATCGCGCCGCCGGCCGCCTTAAGGTGCGCGCTGGCAACCAACATGCCATGCACGAGACCCCAATACACCACATCGAACAAGCGGCGCTGGTCTTCCAGCTTCACGTCCTCGATCGCACCGTAGATGAAAACACCTGCATCGTTCACCCAAGTGTCGAAGCCGCCATATGCGGCGACGGCGCGGTCGGCGGCGGCCTGCACTTGCGCATGATCGGCCACGTCGGCCACGGCATACTCCGCCTGGCCGCCCTTGGCCTTCAGTTCAGTGCAGAGTTCCGTCAGAGCTTCCTCGTTGCGGGCGACTAGCATCAGCTTGGCGCCCCGCTCGCTTGCAAGACGTGCAGTGGCTAGGCCTATTCCGGACGTGGCGCCGGTAATCACGATGACCTGACTGCCGACTGGCTTGAGCTGGGGTGATGCCATGATGCGGGCGCCTCCTCAGCCCAGGCCAGCACAACACGTGGTTCACCCTGAAGTTGCCCATAAGCGCCGCGAACTTAGCGCTTTCAAGCTGACCGTAAACGGTCACCGCGCTCTAAGCTCGCGTTTGAGAAAGCAATTTCTCACTACAATTGATCCCGTTGTGTGAAATCGCGCTAGCGCGACAGGTAATCGAGCAGCGTCATGCCGAACATGATGCATACCCAGAAAAATCCGAGTGCCGAGAACAACCGGATCAAAGGCGGCTCGTGCAGCAATTCCATGGAGACGAGTAGCACGATCAAGACCATGCAGACCACGACAAGGGCCTCGATCATCCAAACCGCCCGGAAGGGCAATGCCGCCCCCAAGGTGACGTTGGTGGCTAGCAACATCATTAGCGCGACAAACGAGAGCAAAGGCGTACGCATGTGTCGCCACAATGTGCGCCGATCTTGCCGTGTCATGCTTCAGCGGTTCAGCACGTAGAGGATCGGAAAGACAATGATCCAGATTAGATCGATGAAATGCCAATACAGGCCGTAGATCTCAATGCGGTTCTGGTGGTTTTGCAGGAACTGCGGACGGCTGGCCTGCCAGGTCAGTCCGAGCAGGATGGAGACGCCGGTTATCAGATGCACCCCGTGTAGCCCGGTGGTTATATAATAGATATCGACAAACAGCCGCGTCGCCGGATGAGCGCTCAACACGTACTGGCCGCTCAAAAAAGGCATCATGTGCTCGTCGTAGTCCTGGTAGTATTCGAAGCCCTTCAGCAGCAGGAACAGCGTGCCAAGCCCGGCTGTGGCCAGCATGCAACCCAGCATGCCGCGCCGCCATCCCAGGCGCGACAGCACGATCGCACCCGACATGGTCAGGCTGGAGCAGATGAGCACGGCCGTATTGGTGGCCCCGATCCAGAACTTCAAATGCGTGGCGGCTAGAGTCACGTCGGCTGGGAACTGCACGCGCAAAATGAGCGCGCATAGGAACAGGCCGGCAAACAGCAGCAGTTCGGTTACCAGCCAGGCATACATGCCCAGCGTGGCCGCCTCGCGTTGCTGGTCCTTGGTAGTAAATTGCTCGGCGAGCTCGATGTCGACCGGCTCGGCCGTCAATGTGCCGCTCACGTCTCGGGCGCCCGCAGCGGGTAGTCGTAAGGCTGAAAATCGACACGCGGCGTGGTGAGGAAGTTGTGCGGCGGCGGCGGCGACGTGGTCGTCCACTCCAGCCCTTTTGCCTGCCACGGATTGGCCGGCGCGCGCTTGCCGAACCACAGCGACCAGACCAGGTACACCATGGGAAAGAAATAGCCGATCGCCAAGATGGTAGAGCCAGCGCTGGACATGATGTTCAGCAGCTGGAACTCCGGCGGATAGGTGTGGTAGCGCCGCGGCATGCCGAGATAGCCGAGGATGAACTGCGGGAAGAACGTAGTGTTGAACCCGATAAAGATCAGCAGCGCGCCTACCCTGCCCCAGGCCTCCGGATACATGCGGCCGGTAAATTTCGGCCACCAGTAATGCAGCCCGCCCAGGAAGGCGAGCATGGTGCCACCGACCATGATGTAGTGGAAATGGGCCACGACGAAATACGTATCGTGCAGGTGCGCGTCGACCGCCAGTGTCGCCAAGAATAGACCCGTCAGCCCGCCCAACACGAACAGGCCGATATAGCCCATGGCATACAGCATCGGCGTGTCCAGCCGAATGTCGCCCTTATAGATCGTGGCCGTCCAGTTATAGACCTTGACCGCCGAGGGCACTGCCACGGCGAAGCTGAGGAACGAGAATACCGTGCTGGCCAACTGGCTCTGGCCGTTGACGAACATGTGGTGGCCCCACACCAGGAAGGTGATGGAGGCAAGGCCGATGCTGGCATAGGCGACGAAGCGGTAGCCGAAAATGCGCTTCTGCGAGAAGGCGGCCACCAATTCGGTGATCACGCCCATGCCCGGCAGCACCATGATGTACACGGCCGGGTGCGAGTAGAACCAGAACAGATGCTCAAACAGCACCGGGTCGCCGCCGAGCTTGGGGTCGAACACGCCGATATGGAATGCGCGCTCCATTACCAGCAAGATAAGCGCAAGCGTGATGACCGGGGTGCCAAGAAGAAAGATTAGGCTGACGGCATAATGTGTCCAGACGAAGATGGGCATGCGGAACCACGTCATGCCGGGGCAGCGCATCTTGTGAATCGTGACGATGAAGTTCAACCCGGTCAGGATCGAGGAAAACCCCACGACGATGACGCCCAGCAAGGCAGGAATGACGTACGTGTTGGAATAGGTGGTGCTGAACGGGGCGTAGAACGTCCAGCCCGTATCCACGCCGCCCACCACCAGCACGACCATGGTAAACACCGAACCGGTCAAGAACACGTACCAGCTCAGCAGGTTCAGCCGCGGGAAAGCCAGGTCTTTGGCGCCGATCATCAGCGGGATCAGGAAGTTGCCGAAGGTGGCGGGAATCGACGGGATCAGGAAGAACCAGATCATGATCACGCCGTGCATGGTGAACAGCTTGTTGTAGGTGTCGTTGGAGAAGATCTGGCCGTCCGGCACCACCAGCGACAGGCGGATCAGGCCGGCGGCGATCGCACCCAGCACGAAAAAGAAGCTGATGGAGGCGAGGTACATCAGCGCGATGCGTTTGTGATCGGTGGTAAAGAACCAGCTGCGCAGCGTGTGTTCGGCGTGCAGGTAATCGGTCGGCCGCTCCAGCGTGATCCGGGCCGTGCCAGGGTCTCGCATGGTATCGCGCGCGGTGAAATCGAGCGGGCTCATGATCCTGGCTCCTGCGTGGTCTTTATGTAGGCGATAAGCTGGAACAGCTCCTCCTCCGGTATCACGCCCGCAAAGCTCGGCATCACCTGCTTGTAGCCGGCGATAAGGTTGTGGTCGGGGTTTAATATCTTGTCGCGAATGTAGCCATCGTCGGCGATGATCGTGCCGCCCTCCTGCAGCGGCACCGGCCGGCCATACAGCCCTGCCAGCATGGGCGCGCGCACGGTCGAAGCCGCACCGTGACAGCCGGTGCAACCATAGCTGGCGAACAATCGCTTGCCGCCGGCCGCCAGCGACTGGGTGGAACCTGCCTGAGTCAGCCAGTGCTCATAATCGCGCGGGCTCATCACGAAAATCTCGCCATCCATCACCGAGTGGTCCGTGCCGCAATATTCGGAGCAGTACATGCGGTAGGCACCGGGCCGGTTGGCGGTGAACCACACCTGCGTGTAGCGGTTGGGCAGCGTTTCCATCTGCACGCGGAACGAGGGGAGGTAGAGCGAATGGATCACGTCCTGGCTGATCATGTTGATCAGCACGGGCTGGCCCGACGGCACGTGCAGATCGTTGATCTCGCCCTGGCCGCCGGGATGCTGAAATTTCCACATCCACTGCCGGCCGATCGCCTCGATGCGCAGGGCGTTGCCCGGCGGATGCTTGGCGGTGTCGAACATCTGCGCGCCCCACGCGAAGAAGGTGAGCGTCAGGAAGAACGGTATCAGCATCCACGACAGCTCGATCTTCACGTTGCGATCCGAACCATGCTGGCGATTGGCGCGGCGTCCCTGCCGATAGACGATCGCGAAATAGGTGATCGCGAGAAAGATCGGCACGGTCAGCAACAGGGTCACGGCGGTAAAGGCGGAAATCAGGTAGTCGACATGCGTCGCCACGTTGCTAGCCGCGGCAGGCCATAGCAGCAGGGGTGCTTCGGCGGGGCTTGGGCCGACGCTCATTTTGACGGTTCCTGCGAGCTCGGTGACGTTGCCGGCGTGCCAGCCCGGCCGTCGCCCTGCGTGTCGGCACGGTCGAGCGGTTGGCCGGCCGTCAGCGCCATGGCGCGGTCGATAGGGATTCGCGCGATGCCGGGTGCTACAACAGCAAAACTGTGCAGCAACATGTGCTGGCGGTTGCGGGCCCGGTCGATCTCGCTCAGCGGATCGGCCTGCAGGCGGGGCAAGGGCGGCTCGGTCTGGGTACGCTGGATGGCGGTCAGGCCGGTCTCACGCGCGCGGTCACTGCGGTGCATAACATGCAGAAACAGGCCCATGAGCAGGATGCCGGTCAGCGCACTGCCGGCGAACAGGGCCATGATCCAGCCGATCTCGCCGGCTCTTGCATCTTCCGGCTCGTAGCCCGCCGCCAGCGCCGCGCCGCTCGGCTGCGTGTGGGGAGCCCCGCGGCCGGAGGCAGGAGCGAAATGGTCCGGTTGCACGCCCACCCGCGGTGCAAACAGGCGTGCGCCGCCCAAAGCTGCCGCGGCGCCGAGGATGAAGGTGAACACGCCGGCACGACGCCGCGGCGCGCTCACGACGGCACCGCCATCGGCCGCGAGAACCACAGGAAAGCGGCCGTGGCCGTGGCCAGCACCGGCAGTGCCACATCAGGCAGGGCAAGCACGAAGCCGCCGCGGACCGAGGGCGTCACCATCCAGAGCGCCGCGAGCATCTGCGCCGCGACCACCATCCCGGCGCTGGCGCCCAGCACGCCCGGCCGCGCGGCCAAGCCGGGCAGCAGCAGCAGCCCGACCGGGATCGCCAGCGCGGTCACGCCGACCCAAACCGTGACTATGCCGAAGACGCCGCCGCGATGCATGTACCAGGCGATCTCGTCGGGGCGATCGGCCGACCAGACGATGAGGTACTGCGTGAAGTGCAGCACCGCCCAGACAGACATCGCCGCCAGCAGCCAGGCGGCCGCAGAGTGCGGCCGGCGCGGCACCAGCAGCACCGCGATCGACAGGGCAAGCGCGGACTGCCCCGCCATCACCAGCAGACCGAAACCAGCTGCATTCAATCCGGGCGACAGCGACATGATCCAGTCCTGGGCGGCCAACGTGCCGATGACGGCATGCAGCACCAGCCCGCCCACGCACAACGCCGCCCGCGCGCCGTTTTGCGGCGGCCGCAGCATCAGGATAGCCAGGGTGCTCCACACGGCCAGATAGACCACCATGCGAAGGATGAAGCCGGTCTGGGTGAACCACACGCCGGCAAAACCGAGCGGCGGATGGCTGGCCCACCCGTAGAGCGCCGGCAGGAAAAACAATACCGGCAGGCCGGCCAATGCCGCCACTGGCAGCAGGATCAGCATCCAGCGCAGCCAGCCGGTGTGCAGTGATCCGCCGAGCCCGGCGAGTTCCAGCCCCATGACGACAGGCAGCGCCCCCACGGGGACCGCCAAGCAGAACAGCCAAGCCGCAAGGTAGGACGGCATCAGCGCGGCGCCGATCAGCGCGGCTGCGCCGTACAGCACCAGCAGCACACCGGCCGTGGCAAGCCAGGCGCGCATCACGGCAGGGGTGCTGGCGACAGGGATTCGGACTCGGCCAGCCGGGCGCGGTCGGCGGGCGCCAACTGGGCAACCTGTGCAGACTGGCTCAGCTGCAGGGCACGTATGTAGGCGGCAATCGCCCAGCGATCCGGCGGGGGCACACGGGCGGCGTAGCTGTACATCGCGCCGTGGCCGTAGGTGATCGCGTCGTAAAACACCTGGCCGCGGGCATGGCGCAGCCGGTCGGACATCAGGCTGGGCGGATGGGGAAAGCCGCGCTGAACGATCATGCCCTCGCCGTCGCCGCTATCGGCGTGGCAAGGGGTGCAGAATATAGTGTAACGCGCCTGGCCGCGGGCGAGCAGCGCCGCATCGATGACACGCGGCTGGGCCACGGGTGCGTCGGGCCGTTCGCGCGCCAGCGTGCCCGCAACCGGCGGGCGCATGCTCGTCTGCTTCGGCGCGTTCGTGTCACGGTCCCAGCGCCGGATCACCTGCTGGGTGTACATGTCTTCGCGCTTGCAGGCGGCCAGCGCCAGCACCGTCATCAGCAGGCATCCGCTCCAGCCGCCCGCGCCGCGCATCACCGTGGTACCCGATGCACCGACATGGTCGGCATCGTGGCCAAAACCCGTTCCGCAGACGCCGGATCGAACGCCTCCTCCGGCCCGTGCGCCACCACGAAAAAACGGTCGGCCGAAGCACGGCCGATACCGGGGATGTTGAAGGCAGGATGATTGAGGCGCGGCAGCCTATTCAGCACCAGCATGGACCCCACCGCGGCCATGCCCGCGAACAGGCAGCCCAGCGAGGCGCTCGGCACGACGTAGGCAGGCCAGCTGAAATCCGGACGGCCACCGATGTTGAACACGTAGTCATAGCCCATGGCGTAGGTGCACATGGCAAACGTGACGCCCGCGCCCAGGAGGAAACCGAGCACGGGGAACCAACGGATGGAGTGATCGCGCAGGCCCATGGCCATCGCACCCTCGGTGCTTGGAACCGGCGAGTAGGAATCCACCCGGCCTGCAAAATGCGCCCGAAGCTCCCGCACGGCCTGCACCATCCCCTGCTCGGCCTCGAATTCGGCGGCCACACCCCAAAGCGGCGCGTCATGGGCCGGGCCGGGCCGGGCCGCGTCCGCACCTGCCCCGGTG
>CAXUHU010000044.1:0-11925 GCA_964250925.1 uncultured Acetobacteraceae bacterium | reverse complement strand
GCCCCGGTGCGTGTCGCCAGTTGCCGGCTCTCCATCATCGACACGATCGGCAGGAACCGCAGGAACAGCAGAAGCAGCAGCAGGAACAGGCCAGCCGAGCCGGCGAACGTGCTCCACTCCCAAAAGGTGACGTGGGTGCCGTGCGCGGCAGACGGTAGAAAGTCGTGCTGCAGCGTTGCCACGATCAGCGTGTAGTGGTCGCCCCATATCCCGGCAGCCGCACCGCCGCCGATCCAAGCCAGCGCCGCCGGAGACGCGCGCAGGCGCGGCACCAGGAACAGCAGCGGCGGCAGCAGCCCGGCGGCGACAAGCATCCAGAAACTCCACGCTACCGGCCCGGTGGCGCGCCGCAGCTCCGCCGCGTGCTCGAAACTGTCGCCGCTCAGCGCGGTGCTGAATGCGGTCGCAGCCTCACAGTAGATGTTGAGGAATGCCAGGCCGAGCAGCAGACAGGCAAGCAGTTGTATGTGCCGGCCGGTGACCAGCGCTTGCAGTCCGAAAGCGCTACGCAGGATCACGGTCAGCACCGAGAGGATGCCCACGCCGGCGAACACCGCGCCGGCCAGGTAAGTCACCGGCAGGAGCGTGTCGTGCCAACCAGGCTCGAGCGTGCCGGCGAACATCACCGATGCGCCGGTCTGCAAGGTAATCACGACAAGGACACCGAGCAGTGCCAGCGTGCGATAGGCCTGCACCCAGCGGTGCCAGTGCACCGCCGAGCCGCGCCAGCCAAGGGCGGAAATCCCGTAGAGCTGCGCCCGCAGCATCCCGCGCCCTTCGGAGTCGGCACGCGCACGCTCCCACGCGCGGTCGCGCAGCGTGGCCAAGTCGGGCAGCAGGCCCACATAGAACAAGCCGGCTGCGAGGCCCAAAAAACTCAGGATGTCGAACGCATCCCATACCAGAGGGCTGCGGAACTGCGGCCACAGCACGAAGCTGTTCGGGTAGGGCAGCGTCCAGTAGAAGAACCATGGACGCCCGAGGTGGATGATCGGGTACACGGCTGCCGCAGCCGCGGCGAGCAACGCCATCGCCTCGCTGATGCGGTTCAGGGCGCTGCGCCAGGCCACGTCGAGCAGCAGGAACATGCCGCTGACCAGCAATCCGCCGCAGCCGATGCCGATCCACCAATCGTAGCTGACGATGTCCAGGGCCCAGGTAACGGGAATGTTGTTGCCCCAGATCGCCGTGCCTTCCCAGAACAGATAGGCGAGCGAGACGACCAGCAGCCCGGTCAGCGCCAGCGCTACGGCCATGGCCAGCCACCACCGGCCCCAGCCGCGTGCGGCCAGCGGGATGCCCGCGAGCTTGCTGCCGATGCTGTCGTAGGTCTGGCCCGCGCCCAGGAAGGGCGATGCGAGGCCGGTAGCGCCCGAGGGCATGCTCAGCTCTCCCCTGCAGCCGGCGCGCGCGCGGCCAGATAGGTGGTGCGCGGCCGGGTGTTCAGTTCGCCCAACAGCGCGTAACGCCGCGGGTCGGCGTGCGCGCGGGACACGTCGCTGTCGGGCAGGGCAAGATCGCCAAAGGTTATCGCACGCGTCGGGCAGGCATCCTGGCAGGCGGTACGCACGCCGCCATCCGGTATCGGCGTATCGTTCAGGTCCGACCACACCCGCGCCTCGGCGATACGCTGGACGCAGTAGGTGCATTTCTCCATCACCCCGCGTGCGCGCACCGTCACGTCGGGGTTGCGCTGCTCGACGATGGAGGGAGAAGCGCCGGCCGAATAGTCGGCGTAGTTGAATCGGCGCACCTTGTAGGGACAGTAGCCGGAGCAGGCACGGGTGCCGATGCAGCGATTGTAGACCATCAGGTTCAGGCCCTCATGGTCGTGCAGCGTCGCCTCAACCGGGCAGCCCACTTCGCACGGCGCCTGCTCGCAATGCATGCAGGGCACCGGCATGAAGTGCTTGTCGTCATAGACATCGACGCGCAGCCAATGCATTTCCCGGCCGCCCAGAACCTCGTCGCGCCCGACGACAGCGATGTTGTTCTCGGACTGGCAGGCCGTCACGCACGCGTTGCAGCCGATGCAGGCATCCACGTCGATCACCATCCCCCAGGCACGGCCGTCGGATTTCTGGTCGGGATACAGGGTGGCCAGGCGCGCCGGGCCATCGCCCACGGCGGGCGCACCGACATGCTGTACGCGCACGAAATCATGGCCCTCCATGGTCGTGTGCTCCTGCGTGGTGGCCAGCACGCGCGTCTCGCCGGTGCGGCGCACCTGCACGCCGTCGATGTGCCACGGGTCGCCCCAGGCGCGCAGCGCATACGCGTTATAGCCCAGGCCGGCGGAAAGCTGCCCCGCAACCGTGTGCCCGTATCCAAGGGTGAGGCAGACGACCGCGTCGGACTGCGCCGCAGCGATCCAGACCGGACCTTCGACGGTTCGGCCATCCGCCCGCACTTCCACCACGTCGCCGGCCGCGATCTTCAGCCTGGCCGCTAGGCCCGGCCCCATGCCCACCACGTTCTCCCAGACGATCTTGCTCAGCGGCTTTGGCAACTCCTGCAGCCATGCATTATCCGCTACCGTCCCGTCCCAGACGGTCGGGTCGGGCCGGAACACCACGGTCAATGCGTCGTGCGGTGCGGCGGGCGCGGCTGCGGGGCTGGCCGAGACCGCCTCCACGGTCTGCACAGGCGCCGAGCCCGCCTCCATCACACCGGACAGCAACGCCTGCTGCCAGCGTGCATCGAAACCGGCCGCGTCGCCCTGAGACGCCCAATAGGCGCGCAACAGATCAAGCCCGGCGCGCGGTTCCGGCCCGGTGAACAGCGTCAGTATCTCGGCTGCGGAACGGCCGTCGTAGAGCGGTGCAATGGTGGGCTGGATCAGGCTGGCCGTTCCATCCAGCGACCGCGCGTCGCCCCAGGCTTCCAGCGGATGCGTCAGCGGCAGGTGCCAATCGGCGTTCAGCCCCGTCTCGTCGGCGTAGAGGTTGGCGTGAATCTTCAGCCCAACGCGGGCGAGCTTGGCGACGAAGTCCAGGTCGGCCGGCGCGTCGTAGCATGGGTTGGCGTCGATCATCAGCAACGCCTGCACGCGCCCCGCTGCCATTTCGGCCGCCAGGGCGTCGAGAGTCCGGCCCTGCAACAGTATCGGATCGGTGTGCAGCACGGTCCGCCCGGTGTTGCCCAGTGCCGCGTTCAGGCGCTGGGCGGCCTCCTGCACCGCCACGCTCGCGTGCAGGCCAGCCTGGACCAAGCCGGCGCCGCGCGCGCCGTCGAGCGCCGTCCACGCAGCCTCGCACCAGCGTCCGGCATCCTCCGGCAGCGCCGGCCCCGGCACGCCCGCGGCGCGCGCCAGCAGCCACCGCGCCATCGCCGCGATCAGCGCCGGGGACGCCGTCAGCTTATGGTCCGCCTTGGCCGACGTCAGGTTCGGAACCGGCGCTGCGGCCCACATCGTGAGCAGCCCGCCCTGTGCGGCCTGCGCCCGGCGCGCATCGGCCCACGCACGGGCGGCGCCCACCTGATGCGGCCCGGCATCCAGCAGGTCGCCGTCCAGGCACACCACCACGCGGGCGCCCTGCATGCGCCAGTGCGTCTCCAGCGGCCGGCCGAACGCCGCGCGCGTGCCCGCATACAGCGCCAGGCGCGTGGCCGGCATGTGGGTGTAGAGGCGCATCTGCGGCCAGTCCCGCTGCATCGTCGCGACCTGGGCGGCCAGCGACGGCGACGTGGTAGGGCCAAGCAGCAGCGCGAAGCCCTGGCCGCCGGTGGCCCGCAACTGCGCCAACGGGCCGACCATCGCAGTGCGAAAGGCGGCCCAGTCGCTCGCGCGCGTATCGCTCTGCACCGATTGCGAGCGAAACGGATCGTAAAGCCCGAGCACGCTGGCCTGGCCGAACACGTCGGTCCCGCCAAGGCTCCACGGATGGTCGGGGTTGCCTTCGATCTTGATCGGCCGCCCGTCGCGGGTCTTCACTTGCACGCCGTTGGCGAATCCGTCGAGCAACGCCGATGAAGCATAGGTGAGCACGGTTCCGGGCGCCGAGCCCACCGCCTGGTTGACCGGCGGCACGATCTCGTCGTGCGGGTCGTCGTCGCAGCCGGCCAGCCCGGACAGCGCCAGCGAGGCTGCCATGAGCCGCATGAACTGCCTGCGGTCCGGCGTGTGCAGCAGATCGGCGGCAGCCGGGAAGCGCTCGCGTATGAGCGCGTGCAGCGCACCCCCGCCATCCGCTTCGTACCAGCGCCCCGCCGTATCGCGCGCGAGACGGGTCACCGGTGGCATATGGAACAGTCGGTCAGCTGGGCCGCATTGCGGATGTGGTATTGAGCTACCAGCTCCGGTCCCTTTTTCGCCTGGTCGGGAGGTGCGGACCACTCCATGTTCCAGACCTGGTCAGGCGTACGCACGTGCTCCTGCGGGTTGCGGTGGCACTCGATGCAGAACTGCATCTGAAACGCCTGCGCGCGGGCGGTCAGCTGCATGTGGGTGATCGCACCGTGGCAGCTCGAACAGCCGATGCCTTTGCTGACGTGGGCGGAATGGTTGAAATACACGTAAGACGGAATGTGGTTTACCCGCTGCCAACGCAGCGGCTCGTCATCGGCCAGGCTGTCGCGCACCGGCGCCAGCATCTGGGCACCCGTCCAGATCTGGCTGTGGCACGTCATGCAGGTGTGGGTCGGCGGCATGCCGGCGTTGGCCTGAACCTCCACGCTGGTGTGGCAATACCGGCAGTCGATGCCCAATTCGCCGCTGTGGTGCTTGTGGCTGAACGGCACCGGCTGCTTGGGCGCCACTCCCACGCTATAGGCGTAGTCGGACCGTGCAACCGCCCCCACCACCACGAGAAACAGGATCGCACCTACAGAAACGGTCAACAAAGCCAGTCGAAGGATCGCGTCGGCACCTGGAGCAAACAGCTGACGCATGAACACCCGATCTCTATCGCCCCGTGCATGTAGCCCGGAACCGGAATAGCCGCCCCCCCTTATACGGCAACCACGGATAACTTAGCGGTGAGCGTGCGCGGCACCGCGCTCAGCATCAGCCCGGCCACCAGAAGCGGGCAAAGCGCCGCGGCTGCGGTCAGCACCGGGACGCCGAATACAGCCATCAGGGCCGGCGGGTTCACCAGCGTGGCGATCCACACGCCGGCCGCCAGCAACGGCTCGCCGCGCCCCCACGTCCTGGCGTCGCTGTCCAGCAGAACCAGCATCGCGGCCACAACCGGCATGATTTCGTCGTAATCGCCCACGTGCGGGGCGCCGAAGACCAGTGCGCACAGCAGCACGATCAGCCGCTGCCGGCATGTGGCCGGCCGTGCGAACGCCAGCCACACGCACAGCGCTGCAGCCCCCATGGCCAGCACCTGTCCCGCGCCCGCCTGCGCCTCGGTGGCGCCCAGGGTTCGCAGGCAGGTGTGCACGCTCTGGTCGTAGGTCCGCATGGCCGCGATCATCGGGCCGAGCAACTTGTCGCGGCCGGAGGCGAATCCTATCCAGGTTACCCACACGCGGGGGCCGGCGACCGCCACGCTCGCCAGGATCAGGGCCGCGCCGCCCGCCAGCCCGCCGCCGATGGCGCGCCAGTGCCGGCCCGCCAGCAGCGCCACAGGTATCATCGGCATGAATTGCGGTTTCAGGCATAGCAGGCTGAAGACCAGGCCGGCTTCAAACGGCCGCCTGGGCAGCAGAGCCATGCCGGCCAGCACGACGGCCGCGACGAGGAAGCTCAACTGGCCCGCGCCCACCGTGTAGGCGCTGGCGGCCGAGGCCAGCACGCCCGCCACCAGCGTCAGCCGGTCGCGCGGCAGGGTCTGCCAGCGGCACAGGGCCGCCAACAGGGCCGACAGGCTCGCCAGCACCAACACAGCCAGCGAGGCTGGATAGGGCAGCCCGCCCAAGGCCAGCGCCAGCAGCAAGGTCACCGGCGGATAGACCCACGGGTGCAACGCGACCGGGCGCGCAAACCAGGCCCGGTGCGTCCAGTTCATCAGATCGGTGAAAGCCTGCGGGTCGGCCAGCGTGCGCAGATCGCCGGTGTGCACCAGCCGTGCGGCGGTGTGGAACACCACCCAGTCCTGGCCGGGAACGGCGTGGAACACCGCCCAGAACAGGCCCCAGCCCAACGGCGCCAAGCAGGCGAACACGACGAAGATGCGGCGGCGCACACGCGCCTGTACCGCGGTTTGCCTACAGGCCGGCGCGGTCACGCCGCGTCGCGCAGCCGCAGCCGCCGGGACATGTCCGACTGCAGCCGGCCCTGCGGGTCCACCCGTTCCAGCACCGCGCGGAACGCCGGCCAGAGCGGGTACATCGCCCTGAACGAGCCGGCGTCGAGCAGCGCGTCCTTGGCCAGGTAAACGCGGCCGCCGAAACGCAGCGTGATGCCGGCCAACCGCGCGTAAAGCGCGTCGATCCCCGGCCCGGCCGGAAAATCGAGAGCCAAGGTGTAGCCGGGCTGCGGAAATGACAGAAAGCCCGCTTGGCCGGATGCCGCGCGTCCAGGCCCGAGCCGCTTCAGCACGGCCAGGAACGACGCACGCCGCGATTGGGTGATCACCTCCAGCAGTTCCCGCAGCGCCTCCGCCCCGCCCTCGAAGGGCACGACGTTCTGGAACTGGTGGAAGCCGCGCGCGCCGTAGATCCGGTTCCAGCCGTCGATCGCGTCGAGCGGGTAGAAGAATTTTTCCGCCCGCACCAGGCGTGTCCTGGCGGATGCGGGCGCACTGCGGAAGTAGAGCCGATTGAACAGGCCGATGCTGGCCGGATTCAGCGCCCAACCCGGGAAGTCGAAAGGAACGCGCAGATCGCGCCGGGAGCGTGGCGGCAGGGTGTGGGCGGCAGGCTCGGCTGTCTCCAGTATGCCGCGGCCCAGTGCCGCGCCGCGCGCCGTGCCGTCGATCCAGCCCACGGCGTAGGTGGCGCCACGCGCCGCGTCCATCGCGGCCAGAAACGCATCCAGGTCGGGCAGACGCTGCACCCGCACCGCCATCGCGTTGCCCGCGGCGGGCGCGAGGACCACGGCGATGCGGGTGATGATACCGGTCAGGCCAAGCCCGCCGCAGGTCGCGCGGAACAGCTCCGCATCCTGGCTGGGCCCGATCGTGCGCAGCGTGCCGTCGGGCGTCAGCAGGTCGAGTTCGGCCACGTGCTGGGCGAAACTGCCGGCCGCCTCGTGGTTCTTGCCGTGCACGTCGTTGGCCACCGCGCCGCCCAGGGTCGCGAAGCTCGTGCCGGGCGTGACGGGGGCCGTGAACCCGTGCGGCAGCGTGGCGGCCAGCAGCGCACGGAACGTGACTCCCGGCTCGGCCTGCACGACGCCGGTCGTGGGGTCGAAACCGAGTATCCGGTTCAGCGCGCCGGTGAGCAGAGCGGTGCCCTGCCCGTTCAGCGCGCAATCGCCATAGGACCGTCCGGCGGCATGGGCGATCAGCCCATGCGCCCGCGCCGGCTCTGCGAAGGCGGTCAGCGCCTCCGACACCGCTGCGGCGCGCAGCGTCACGCTTGGCGAGCGGTGCACGCGCCCCCAGCCGCTCAGCATGGCCAACGCCGCGTTCACAAAGCGGCCGCCAGGATCAGCGACAGGCTTGCCGCACCGGCGGCGAGGCTCACGCGGTCGCGCAGCGCGAACACTACCGGGTCCTCCTGCATCAGCCCACGGTTGGCGAACATCAGCACCCGGCTGACCCAGAACAGCAGGATCGGGCACAGTCCCCACAGGATCTCGGCCCGCGGATACAGCGGCCGAACCTCGGCGCTGTTGACGTAGAGCGCCAGCACGAGCACCGCCATGGTGCCCGACGAAGCCGCCATGCTGCGCAGCATGTCCAGGTCCTCGGCCGTGTAGCCCCGCCCGGCAAGACGCGCCGTCGCGGGTGCGGCGCCGCCGTCCCGTGCGTCGCGTGCATTGCGCCGGACGAACAGCGTCAGTTCGGTCAACCGCTTCACGATCGCCAGGCAGAAGAACAGGAACATCGAGAACGCGAGCAGCCAGGGCGAGATCGGGATGAGGGTGGCGGCCGCACCGGCGAAGATGCGAAGCGTGTAGAGCACAGCCAGCATCATCACGTCCCAGACCGGCCGCCGCTTCAGCACGAAGGAGTAGGCCAGCGTGCAGGCGTAGTACAGCACCAGCATCGCCGCGAAACGCAACGGCAGCGCCAGGCACAGCGCCAGCACGGCCACCCCGAGCCCGAAAAGCAGCACGGGCGCCCACCCCAGCTTCAGCGCGCCGCTGGCGAATGGCCGCCGCCGCTTGCTGGCGTGCGCGCGGTCGTGCGGCAGGTCGATCAGGTCGTTCAGCAGATAGACGCCCGAAGCGCACAGGCTGAACGCGACGAAGGCGAGACAGGCGTGCAGCAGCGGCGTCGTGCCCATCGCATGAGCCGCCAGCAGGGGCACGAAGATCAGCAGGTTCTTCGTCCATTGGTGCAGGCGCAGCGCGCGCGCCAGCAGCCCGGCAGTCTGCCCGGCGCTGGGCGCCGCGCCCACCAGGTGCGTGTCCGCGCCGACGGCATCGGCGGCGCGGCGCAACGCCGGCCCTGCCTCGACCAGATAGGCCCGGCGGGCGGCCTGCCAGACCGGCAGGTCGGCCTTGGAGTCGCCGGCGTAGTCGAAACCCCGCCGCCCGAACCGCTCGACGAGAAGCTGGGCCTTGGCTTGGCCCTTCAGGTTGTTGCACCCATCGGACGCGAACACGCCGTCAAACAAGCCCAGATGCGCGGCCACGGCGCCGGCCACGCGCTCGTCTGCGGCGGTTGCCAGATAGATCGGCCGGCCGTCGGCCCGTGCCCGGCGGGCAAGGTCGAGAACCGCCTCGTCATACACCAGGCCGGCAGGATTGAGCGGGCCGCAGGCCGCGACGTAGCGCTTGAACGCGGCGCGATCGCCCAGCACGCGCGGCAGCAGCGCCAGGAACGCCAGCGGCCGCTGTGCCAGCAGGCGCAGCGCAGACTCGACAAGCGTGTCGGTGCGCACGGCGGTGCCGTCCATGTCCAGGACGAGCGGGACGACGCGCTCCACGCAGGATTCGGCAGGTTTCAGCGCGGCGGAAGACATTTCGCAGTCGTATCCGATTGCTCGCTGCGACACCATGCTGGAATGTGGGTGTTCAACGCAGTTCCGACGTGCCTTCCAGCAAACCGGGGGCCGGGTCGCTGGCGATGCGCGCGACCGGCGCGGCGTAGCCGGGCGACGGTACCGTCCAGTGCACCCGGCCGGCGGTGTGGCACACCGGGCACGCCGGGTGCCAGCCGCCCAGCGCGGTGCCGCAGGCCTCGCAGCGCCAGGCCGGATCGGGGCCTGCCATCGCGGCAGAGCGCAGGGCATCGCGTTGCAAAGCCTGGTCGCCCTCCGCATCGGCGATGTCGGCGTGCAGCAGGTGAATGCGGCGCTGGTCCAAGCCGCTGGCCCGCGCAGCCTCCAGGTGGCGCTTGGCCTCGTCCGGCTGGCCGGCCTCCAGCGACAGCCGGGACAGCAGCAGGCGGCTCTCGACATGCTCCGGTGCCCCTCGCACCAGCTCGGTGCCGACCCGCAGGCGCGTCATCTTGTCCGGCGCCGGCTGGAGGGCGAAGTCGGCGATGTCGGGGTGCGGCGTCGCCGACCAGCCGCGTCGAAGCACATCGAACGCCGCGCGCTCGCGGCCGCCCTGGCGCAGGCGGCGTGCGTAGGCGATGACGGCCGGCGGCAGCGACGGATCGCGCTTGTAGGCCTGCTTGGCCAGCTTATGCGCCACCGCCGGGTCGGTTTCCGCCTCGGCAGCTGCGGCCCCGTAGCCCGCCTTGGGCGCCTCGTCCTGGGTCAGTTGCAGCGCATCGGCCCAAGCGCCGGTGCGCAGTGCCAACTGCGTGCGCTCGCCGCGCAACCAGGCAGCGCCCGGGTGCGCCGCCTCCGCCTCGCGAGCCAGCAGGGCAGCGCGCGGAAAATCCTCGTGCTGGATCGCCAGGCGCAGCAGGCCGCGCAGCCCTAGAAAGGCGGCATCCTTCCGTCCGGCCAGTTTCTCGAACGCCGCCTCGGCCTCGGCATCGTCGCCCGAGATGCTTCCGGCATAGGCGCGCAGCAGCAGAGTCTGCGGCGTCTCTCCCAGCAGGCGGGTGGCACGCGCCGCCTCGCGCCGCGCATCGGCCGGGTCGCGGGCCGCCAACGCCACCAGCGTGTTCGTCACCGCCGCGTCGCCGCGCTGGCGCTGGCGCCGCTCGCCGCCGCGGCGAAACGCGCCTGGCAAGCCGAACAGCGTGGCCAGCAGCCGGAACACCACGTAGATCGCCGCCACCAGCAGGATCAACGCCAGCACCGCCACCGAGAGCGGCATCTGCACGTCGGTCTGGCCGATGGTGAGCGAGACGGCGCCGGTCAGGTGTTGCACCCACCAGGCCGCCCCCACCGCTGCCGCGGCGAGCAGCAGGATCAGCAGGATGGCGCGCATCAGCCGCGCGCCATGGCGGCCAGCGAGGCACGCGCCTCCAGCAAGGCGCGCACCTGGTCAACCCAGTCGCGCGTGGCGGCTGCCGCAGCGCCGTTCAATCCGGCCAGCGTGTCGGCAGCCCCCTTGAGGTCGCCGGCATCGACGGCATTCTGCGCGCGCGCCAGCACGCCGGAGGCCGGGTCGCCCACCAGCACGCGGTCGCCGCGCCGCACCGTCACACTCTGCTGCACACGGGCCAGCGCGCGGTCCAGGAACGAACGGTGCGACAGGTCAGGCTGGCTGGCCGCCCGTGCGGCGGCGGCCACGCGCGGAAAATCCTCGCGCAGCCCCGACTCGGTGGGCGGTGCGGCCGTTGCAAACCGGGCCAGTGCCGGCGGCGCATCGGGGATGGCGCCCAGCGGCTGGCCGGCGGCCAGGGCCGCCTGGGCTGCCTCGATACGAATGGCGCGGCCGGCATCCCGGGCCACGGTTTGCGCCTGGCCAGCCCCTTGCTCAAGCTTGTCGACTCGGGTGTTCAACGCCGCTACGGCGGCCTTGGCCTGTTCTTGGCCCTGTTGTGCGGCCTGGGCCTGCTGCTGGGCCTGCTGCTGCACCTGCCGGCTGGCCTGATTGCTGCCCTGCTCCAATTTATCCAAGCGGGCGGTCACAGCGGCCAGCGCGGTCTTGGCTTGCTCCTCGCCCTGCTGTGCGGCTTGGGCCTGCTGTTGCGCCTGCTGGCTGGCCTGACCGCTGCCCTGCTCCACCTTATCCAAGCGGCCGCCCAGCGCAGCCAAGGCGGCCTTGGCTTGCTCTTGGCCCTGCTGGGCGGCCTGATCCTGCTGGCTCGCCTGGCTGCTACCCTGTTCCAGCTTGGCAAGGCGCTGGTTCAGCGCGTCCGTGGCGGCTGTCTGCTGCGCCTGCGCCTGGTCGAACGCCGACTTCTGGTCAGCCAATCCGTGGTTGAGCCTGGTGTTCAGGTCGGCAGCCTGCTGCTGCGCAATCAGCGCCGGAACCTGCTGGGCGGTCGTATCGGGCGGCGGAGCGGCGGCTGCCGGCGGCTGCTGCGCGGCTATGTCGGCCGTCTTCTGTATCTCGGCCGCCTGCGAATCCTGCTTGGCCGACAGGGCGTCCAGGCGGCTCGCGATGTCGTCCAGCCTCTTGGCCTGCCCGGCGACCACGTCGGCGCCGACACCCTGCACTGCCGGCCCCGCGGCGGCGGACGGCTTCTCCAAGGCATCCACCCGGGCCGTGAGGTCGTCGAGCTTGCGGCCCTGGTCAGCCGACGTGCCGGAGCCAGGCTGCTGTGCCGGCGCTCCGGCCGGCTGCTTCTCCAGCGCATCCACACGGCTGCTCAGCGCCTGCATCTGCTGGCCCAGCGACTGCGCCTGCGCTTGTACAGCGGCGGCAAACTGCGCGCGCACGGCGTCGATGGCCGGCTGGGATGAAGGCTGTTCCTGAGTCTGAACCGGCTTGGGATTGGCCCAGACCCAGTACAGGCCGCCGCCCAGCCCAGCGACCAGCAGCCGGGAGCTGCCCACGCCCAGGTTGCGCAGCGGGAC
>CAXUHU010000043.1:16578-25527 GCA_964250925.1 uncultured Acetobacteraceae bacterium | reverse complement strand
CGGTGTAGCGCGACAGCCAAGGCGGGCTGCGGCCGGGGAGCGCCCCACAACGCGCAGCATCGTCTCGGTTCGAGTAAAGCATCCAATCACACCGCTACAAACACCCATGCCAGCGCGGGAAAGGGCACCAGCGTCAAGGTGCCACGGGCAACGAAGCCGAGCACGGCCATCTTGATCCACAACTTGCTCGTGGCGCGCCAGCAGGGCGGCCAAAGTAGTGTGCGGCGCACGCGCTTTCTGTAACCCGCACGCCGACGAAAACCTGGAACGCTTCTTGATGTTGACTACCACGATGACGAGCGAGCATGGATGACACGGGTATTTGATCGACATGATCTGCTGCTTATTGCAGCCGGCACCGCGGCGTTCCTTGCTGCTGCCAAGCTGGACCGGAAACGCCGGGATGCCGCACGGCAGGGCCAAGGACGGCCTCATCGGGTGGTCGTGTTGGGCGCTGGCTTCGGCGGCTTGAGCGCAGCGCAGTCGCTTTGCACTGCCCAAGCGATCGACCTCACGGTCATTGATGCGCAAAATCACCATCTCTTCCAGCCGCTGCTGTATCAGGTCGCGACCGCCGCCCTGTCGCCCGCCGACATCGCGGCACCAATACGCGATATCATCCCGGCTTCCCCGAACACCCGTGTCATGATGGGTGCCGTGACTGGGATCGACGTGGCGGCCCAGACCGTTTCCTGTGCCGGCGAGCGTGTCCCATACGACGAATTGATCGTCGCTACCGGTTCCGAGCCTAGCTATTTCGGCAACGACGATTGGTCGCATCATGCGCCCGGGCTGAAGACCTTGCACGACGCGCTGGATCTGCGCGGCCGCATCCTCCTTGCCTTTGAAAAGGCGTGCGTCGCGCAGGATGCGGCGGAGCAGGCCCGTCTACTCACCTTCGTGCTGATCGGAGCAGGCCCGACTGGCGTTGAGATGGCGGGATCGATCGCTCAGTTGTCCCGCGAAATGCTTGCTCTGGACCATGAATTAAGCCGGACCGAACCGACCATCATCCTGGTCGAGGCGGGCAAGCGGGTACTGGCCGAGTTCCCTGACGATCTCGGCCGCTACGCCGCAGCATCGCTGGAGGCACTCGGTGTTACGATACGCACCGGTGCGAAAGTGACCGCCATTGAGCAGGGTACGGTCCACCTCGAAGACGACCATATCGAGGCAGCTACCATCATCTGGACTGCTGGAACCGCCGCTACCCCCGTGGCGGAATGGCTGGGGATCAAACCTGAGAAAGGCGGCCGCGTCGCAGTTGACGCAAACCTGCGCGTGCCGGGCCACCCCGCCGTTCACGTGATCGGCGATGCGGCCTTGGCTTACGACCGTTCAGGCAGGCCGCTACCCGGCCTGGCCCCGGTCGCCAAGCAGCAAGGCGACTATGTCGCCCGCGCCATCCGCGCCAGGTTAGCCGGCCGACCGCTGGGCAGGCGCTTCACCTATCGCGACTATGGCACCCTGGCCACCATCGGCCGTGCCAAGGCGGTCGCGGCATTTGGCCCCGTGCACTTGACCGGGCTGGTTGCTTGGGCGGTGTGGGCGATGGCGCACATCTTCTTCCTAATCGGCTTTCGCAATCGGCTGATGGTCAGCGCGCAATGGGCACTCGCCTACGCCACCGATCGACGGCCCGGCCGTCTGATTGCCTGGAGCGCGATCGAAGTCGAGAGCGCCGCCGGGCCGAGCCCGGCCGTTACCGCCAACCCGCTTAATCTGCCCCAAACGAGCTAGGCCTAGCAGGATCGTGTTCGTTCTCCAGCACCACTGCCGCGGCGCCGGACTGACATCGTTCGTGCCATGGCCATCTGCACTGACCGATTTGTTGACGACTGCGCCGGCTAGCACGCAGCCGCTTGATCCATCCGTTCCCGTGACTGAGTCAGCATACGAATTCTATGTTGAGCCTGGAGAGTGGGGGTTTAACCAATTTAATCCGCAGAGGCATCCTGAAGATGACCTGCCCGCGGTGAATTTTTGCCGCGCTGCTGGTGGAGTGATGGAGCTGGTCGTGGGCAATTGCACTCTCAGGGATCCACCGTCTCCATCTCTGGCCTAGTCTGGCCCATAACGTGGACTAGCTCCTCCGGACGGCCAAGCAGGTATCCTTGCCAATAATCGCATCCGAGTTCCCGCACGATGTTCAGGTGTTCTGCCGTCTCAATCCCTTCGGCCGTGGTTGCTATCCCGAGTTCCCTGGCCATGCCGACGACACCCCGGACGATCGCCCGCGAGGCCCTGCTGGTCGGCATCTCACGAATGAAACTCTGATCAATCTTGATTACAGAAAACGGATATTTGCGCAGGTGGTCTAATGACGTTTGACCGACCCCGAAATCGTCGAGGATGATCCCAATGCCTAAAGCGTGGATCTCGTCCAACAAGTCTAGCGTCGTCTGATCGATGTCGAGAAAGGCGGTTTCGGTCAGCTCGATGTCGAGTCGGGCGGCCGAGATCCCAGTTTCGGCGAGAACACTGCGTAGGTCTAGTAGGAAGCCCCGGTCGCGAAGCTGTAATGGCGAGACGTTGATGGCCATGCGGATGTCAGGAGCCAGGAGTGCCGCTTGCATGCAAGCCTGCCGTAAGACCCACCGGCCTAGCTCGAAAATCAGCCCGCAATCTTCAGCCAAGGGGACGAACTCGGATGATGGCACGAACTGGCCGTCGTGACGCCAACGCACGAGCGCTTCCACCGCTATCGTACGTCGCGAGCTGAGCTCGGCTATCGGTTGAAACATCAGGCTCAAACCATCCGCGGCGATCGCCTTTGCGAGTCCCTCCTGTAGCTCCAACCGCCTTTCGGCCGCGTGCTGCAGCTTTTTGTCAAACAACCGCCACGTTCCACGGCCTTCGGCTTTAGCCTGATACAGTGCAGTATCGGCGTTCTTGAGAAGATCGTCGGCGGACTGTCCGATTGTGCCGGCAATGGCGATCCCAACGCTTACGCCGACTGTAAGGACAAGGCTGTCCGCGCTGTAAGAGCGGGACAACTCGGATATCATCCTGCTAGCGATGCCAAGAACTGCCTGCTCGTTTAGCCCGAAGACCGTCACGGCAAACTCGTCTCCGCCAAGCCGCGCGCAGACATCGCTGTCCCTCAGGAGAGACCCGAGTCTGTCGGCAAACATCCTCAGAAGGGCATCACCGACGGCATGCCCATAACGATCGTTGACAGCTTTGAAGCCGTCGAGGTCGAGACAGAGAACCGCCAACGGCGGGTCGACTGTCAAGGACAGGCCCGCATCCAACTTTTCGCGAAAGCAGCGGCGGTTGGCTAAGCCGGTCAACTCGTCAAACCTCGCCAGAAAATCGGCGCGGTCTTTGGCGGCATTTTTCTCGGTAATGTCAGACCCGACCCCGCGGAAACCCTCAAATCTGCCACTTGCCTCTAGTTTCGGCTTGCCCGTCAATGCCCAGCACATTGACCTGCCGCCAAGCCGGACGGCGACTTCAACTTCTCTAAAGGAAAGCCTTCGATCCATTAATGTTTCGATATCGGTGTTCCTGCCGAAGCCTGCGGCGACCAAGGCGCCGTTCGACGGTTCTCCACTCCTCAACAAGGTCAACAATCCCTGGCCCAACAGGCCCGAGACCGGAACGCCCGCGACCTCCGCAAACCTTGCCGAAACATGGGTCAGCCGGTTCTGGGAGTCCGTTTCCCACAACCAATCGGCCGCGGAATCCTCAAACTCCCGGAGTAGGAGATCGATTGTCGCCCTGGCGTCCGACTGTTGTATGTCTGCAACGACACGCTTGATAAACGATCGATTGATGTAGAGAAGGCAAAAAAGCGACATGAAGGTGTAGCCGGTCAGCAAAAAGGTGCCACCGGGATCTCGGATGCTGGACACGAGACCGATGGAAACGAGGCCCCCAACTGTGACAGGGGCCCAGAAGGCAAAAGCGGCCGAACATGGCGTCACCATCGCCGGCGCGGACATCATTCCGATGATGATGCCATAGAGCAACGCGCGCTGCCCCGGGCCCGAATGACTCATTAACACGATTTCGAGTATCGCCCATGCTGTGCCCAGGGCTAAGCCGGCCACCACGAAGCGCTTCAACATCTTGTCCGTGCCACCGCAGGCTGCCGGCGATGTTCGAAGCCAACGCATCGCGTTGATGACAAAAGCGGCATAGCTTAATGAGATCAGACCCGTTGCGCTCAACAGCGCCGTATGCAGATCGAGGTCCCAATACTCCCATACAGTCAAGAGTACTGTGCCCTGGCCGGTGAACGACATTATGAGCATGCAAATGGCGGCTGAGTTCAGTTGCTGAACGCGGACACGAGCCGCGATCGGCCTCGGCAGACTAGCTAGTGAGTAGATTTGCAGCTCGCGCATGACCGCCATTACGGCCACAAAAGTAGTCCTTTCCGCCCACATTGCTTCGAACACCGTACAAAGTTCTCAGTGGTATACCGCTTATGCACCCCAAAAAAGAACTTTTAAGTTAAGAGCCCGGCCGATCGAGCCGGGGCTCTCAAACTTTTGGTAATCGTACGATCAACCGGCTAAAACGCCCTTGCCGCCGAGCCGTGGAAGAAACATTCCCGTTGCGGCGGCATAGGCATGGTAAGACCCTGCCAAACACGACCCGGAGAACTTGCGCTCCTCGTGAATCGCCGCAGCCAGGTAAATGCACCCGATCACGGCAACGCACATGGCACTGGCCAGTGAGCCATCCACGACCAGACCGCCAAACCAAAATGAAAGGTAGGCCGTGTAGAAGGGATGCCGGATCCAGCGATAAGGTCCGTCTTTAAACAACTGGGTCGGGTTGTCGCCCGTGAAAGCCAGTGTCGGCGGGCTGTGTCGGGTCGTGCGCAGCGTCCACAACCAAAGGAGCAATGAGATCAGAAACATAGCCAGTCCGTAGAGCCACCACCGTGTCGTGCCGCGCCGTAGCACCTCGACGACGAAGATCAGGAAGGCCACCCAACTGAGTAACGAGACCGTCCAGGCGCCGCGTGAGCCCTGTCCCTGCCAGACGAAATGCTTCACGGTCCCCCATACGAAACACCCGAAGCAAACCGACCCTAGAACGAGGACTAGGATTTCCGTCCTGTCAACGCTACTCATGTCCAAACACCTTCACCGTCTCACATTGTTGAAGCCGCTCATAGGCCAGTTTCTCCACCGCGCTGATCCGCAACATCGGGACTACCTTTCTTACAAGATCGCATCGGTCGCTCTGTAGCGCCAGGAAATTCGTCGGGAACTTGAGGCCGGCATAGGTCCTTGGACCGGCCACGTGTTCAAAACGCAAACGTTTCCAGAAGCCGACGTGATTCGGCCTTACGCATATTGCGATGAACCCGGGCTCGATCTCGCGTATCAAGTGATCCGCCATCCTTATCAGGGCGAAGACGGTTTGTCCTTGAGAGTGAGACGGATGGCAGACGAGGCGGTTAATCTCCACAGCCCTGTCGTGGCGTTCGAACAGGGTTTTAAATTCCGAAGAAAATGTGCATGCTAACGGCAGCACCTGCCCTTCCGCTCGGTGTGCCGTGCAGACGCGCACAGACCCGATTGGGTCCGCCCCTTCATACAGCACCAGGGTTTGACTGCGGCGATCGAAATCGTGATCATCACAAAACTCCTCGTTAGGCTTCGGGTCGATGTAACCTTCCGACTGGTAGCAAAGGTGTCGAAGCTGGAAGGCTTCGCGTCTTGTCCAGCTGTCGTTTGCCAACCTGATGCGTAAGAGTCGCGACTTAGGAGAGCGTTCTTGCCGGGCAGCAAGACCGGTCGTGCCATGGTCGTAGTGGGCGCTCAAGGGAGCGTTCATTAGACGGCCCTCTCGTCGGTTCGAGAGGACCCGAGCGTTAAACCATGGTCCTTTTCTCTGTACCAGGTTTCTTGGTTTCTTAACGTTCTGATCATAGAGTGACTCCAGTCGTCCGGGATGGACGACGAATCGTATCATTAATGGATCGTGAAGGCCCTCCTGTATGAGTCGTATTCGTATTGGAATGAGATTAGTTTGCCTCACTCGACAGGTTTGTCCGGCCGAATTTGCCTAGGGAATAAGCAGGGTGCGTGAGGTCCCAGAGGTTGATACATGCGAAACCGAGCTAGCCAGGGACATGCTGGCGGCGGGCGTGATCATATCGGAGTTCGAGGCTCGCTTCGAACGCGAGGGCGGCCTTGTGAGCAGCGATTTCCACAAAGAGTGGGAGGTCGTGATAGCAAGATGGTGGGAGTTGGCCGCGCGCCATGAAGATCTGGCGGCCTCAAGAGGCGAACTCGAGCAGTCTGTCTCCCACTCTGCGAGCCTCACGCGTATGTTCAAGCCGCCGCATGGCTTCGTGCTTTGATAGGCCGCTCAATCTGACTGTGTCATGAATGGCTTGTATGGCTTGTTCTGCCGAGCGTACGAGCGAGAGAGTCACTCGTGGAGGCGGGCGTGGCTCCCAGGCTCGGTTCGGGCGGTATGGAAACGCGGTCGGAGACGTATGTCGAAGCCTTTGCAGCGTCTTTGGTCATGCCGATCGTGCGGCGCCGTTTCCCTCCTACTGCACCGGCCTGATCCTCGTGGGCGATCGCAAGAGTGCGGAAGTCGATGGCCGCGCGTGGTCATCGATGACACAGGGTCCCAGATCACGGCTGTTGCCGGTATGAGGCGCGGTCGCGGTCGGGAAGCGCGTGTTGTCGAAGCCGCGCAGGCGGGGCATGGTCGTGCGTAGCCCGGCTTTGTCCTCCGGCCATTCCACCCTGGCACGCTCGATCGGCATGGCCCGGAGATCGGTGCAGAGCTGTATTCGGATGTCGAACTTGGTGTCGTGCCTGGGCAAGAAACGCACCGCCGCCGACCGCAATGCTCGGCAGCATCTTCGCCGTTGCGTAGCCTATCGCGAAATCGTCGCCTGTGATGGCGGCCGCCCTGCCCCTGGTACCCAGACCATGTCGCTGTTTCTTGCTCGTCAGGCGGTGACGTTTGCGCTGTCGCCGGCGGTCACCGGGAAGGTGCCGCCGCTCACCATGCGTGCCTCGTTGGACGCCAGGAACACGACCATCGGCGCTACGTCCTCTGGCGCGATCCAGGGCACGCCGAGCGGAGACTTGGCCGCAAGGGCTTGGCGAGCGGCTTCCAGATCTTCTGCCGGATCACCGGTCGGCTGCTTGCCGGCGGTCTGCAGCGCCTGGGCGTAACGGTCCTCGTGTTGGGTCAGCACGGTGTCGATCAGGCCGGGGATCAGGGCGTTCACCGTAATGTTGTGCTCGCCCAACTCCATCGCGGCCGATTTCATCAGCCCGATGATCCCCCATTTGGACGCGGCATAGGCCGAGCCGTTCTTGGTGCCGTGCTGGCCCTGGGTGGAGGAGGTGACGATGATTCGCCCGCCACCACGTTTCACCAGCAGCGGCGCAAAGGCGCGCACCGCGTTCATCGTCCCGGTAAGGTTGATGTCGATCTGGTCGTGCCAGTCGGCATCCTCCATCTCCAGGATCGGTTTGAACGCCTGGATGCCGCCATTGGCAAACAGGATGTCGATCCCACCCAGCTCCGACTGGATGGAGCCTGCCGCCTTGCGCAGCGCGGGCAGGTCGCGTTGGTCGAGCTGGATGGCCATCCAGCGTCGGCCCGCCTGCGTAACGAGACGGCCTGTTGCGGCCAGATCGTCCGCGGTAGCCGGGGCGAAGTCCACGTGGGCGCTGGCCGGCCCCGCGACGTCGATACCGACCACATCGGCGCCGGCCCGCGCCAGGGCTGCCGCCGCTGCTGCCCCTATGCCGCGGGCGGCACCTGTCACGACGGCGACCTTGCCATCCAGGCGGAACGGCATCGTGGGCGAGGCTGCTTCGTTTATCATAGGGTGCCTCCGTCATAGCCGGGTTTGCGGGCGATCACGACGCGTTCGGTGTTGCTTGGCAACCTATCGGACGACTCGGGCCCGGTGCCGAACGCCGCGCCGAGCACATCGGCCGGCGTCGCGCTGACCGAGGCGACCCGGCCGATGGCGTGCATCAGCCCAGGCCCTCTTCGCTACCGGGCACGGACATGTCGAACGCGTTCAGTAGCACCGACACCAGGCAGTAGCCGCCGATCAGGTAGACCAGCTCGCCGACGCCGTCCTGGCCGAACGCTTCGATCGCTGCCTGGTAGGTTGATCCTGCCAACGGCTTGCCGCCCGCCAGCACGATGGCAACGTCGTAGGCGGCTGCCTCGTCCACGCTTAGGTCCGCCGGGCGCTGCCCGGCGGCAATGGTCGCGATCTTGGTCGGCGAGAGCCCCGTGCTTTCGGCAACGTGCTCGTGGGCGTATAGCTCGTAACGCGCGTTGAAGCAGGCACCGGTGGCGAGGATAGCTATTTCCCGTACGGGCTTGGGCAGTTTGGCTTGCTCGATCAGCGCACGGGTATAGTCCCATGCCGGCTGCCCGAACGGGAGGAAGTGCAACATCGGCGGAAACGGCCCGACGAGTGCCCCGTCGTTGCGTTTGGACACGAAGCCCTTCAGGTGCTCGGCAATCACCGGCGCCATCGCCTCGTGCAATGCGCGCTGGTCGGAATTCATGGCGCCGGGCGCCAACGGGGGCAGTCTCATGGTCAGGCTCCAACACGGCTCGGTTACGGCCATGCCCTAGAAGCAGGCGCGTCAGGCAACACGCTGGCGCCATCTATCGTGCGGGTATAGGCCACCGCGTTCGACACCGCGGCGGAAACCATACTCCTCGTCCAGGCTGTCCACCGGCAAAATGAAGTCGGTGCCATTCGCCAAGCCTTTGGCCGGGTCAAAGCGGCGCACCGTGAAGCGAGCCGCACGCCGGAGCGACGATGCGGACCACAAGCAGCCCGTCGATGCGGACGCTATTGAAACACAGCTGCTTGGACTCTCTGTTCAGTCTATTAAGGTTGTTTTAGGCCCAGAATTGGGGCCGGGGGCCGCGCCGCCCCCCCCACCAAAATGGTCAGTTTGGTGTGTTCGCCACGGGGGG
>CAXUHU010000043.1:0-16568 GCA_964250925.1 uncultured Acetobacteraceae bacterium | reverse complement strand
GTCCGGGACGGCTAGCGCGACTTCTTATAAAGCTTGCTGGCGATCTCAAAAATCTCCTCCGGCGCGTAGTCGGGTGCAAACGCGCCGTAGTTGCCGGCGAGTTCAGGTACCTTGCCACCCTCGGGCAGGCCGTCCACGACTTCGAGGTTGCCAGGCGGATCGCCTGGTAGCGCCACCTCGTCGTTCGACCAGATGCCGGCCGCCTCGGCATAGTCGTCAGGACTGAAGCGGTAGAGGCGTCGATGCTTGCCTTCGTCGAGGTATTTCTGGCACTCGGGCACGCGGTCCAGGTCTATATTCGGCGTTGGCAGCATCTGCTCGATCGCAACGCCCGTCAGCTTCTTCAACGCCAGGGCGTAAGCGTGCGCGTGAAGCGAGCCGCGCACCAGCAAATAGGCGCACACCTCCCGCCCGGTCGGCTCCGTCATCGTCTCATAGACGCGTAGCTTGTGAATGCGCGCGCCGCATTCGAGGTGAAAGTTGTGCAGCAGGTCGATGATCAGGTTTCCGGTCGTGGTCACCATGTCCATGTTCCAGGACGCGCCGTTGCTGTTCATCGGCATGGCGCCGCCGCCATTGCTCAGGAAGCTGCCCGCCAAGCGGGTACCCTGCATGGCGTGGAACGGCGCCTTCGAGATATCAACGTCCTCTTTTTGGTTCCCGGGGCCGCAGTTCAGCATTGAGATGCCCGTGCTGACGAGCTCGACGTGCCCGAGCTCCTCGGCAAAGATGCTGGAAACCAGGCTGTAAAAGGGCCGCAGATTGGTCTTGTTGCGGAAGTTGAAGCTCTGGAACATGTAGTTCCCAAGAGTCGACATCTCCCCATACTTGCCGCCGAGCAACTCTTGCAACGCCGCGGCCGCATTCGGGTCCGGCTTCTTGGGCTCGGGTAATTCCGTCAGTAGGCGGTCGATTTTCATGAACATCGCTCGAAGCTCCGTCGTTTAGGTGTCGATGCACGGCTTTCGCGTTGTTGAAAAGCTTTGACGTCCGAAGTCACAGCTATCGCGCCGTTTGGCCGATCTGGCGATCGTGGGTTCCGGTTGCCGTCCACTCCGCGCCACGAACACCGCCAGTGACTACCGCCTCAGCACCCGTGCAGCCATGGATCCCGCAAAACAATTGCCTTGCCAGAGAATTCACGATTTGCAGAACATCTTCGGTAATCACGCCAACGTCCATAACGCACTACAGTTGCCTGGAGGTATGGATTGCGGCATTTTGCCAGCCGTGTGGGTCCTGTTACGCGCCAAATCCTCCAACGCCGGCGGTGGCCAGGCTATATATGATCCTACCGAGGGCTCCGAGCAGCAAAACCGCGCTGGCGAGAAACTGAATCAGGAAACCAGTGCTGCGCTTGGCAGGACTGGCCATGTAGCCGGCAGAATAGAGCAGTCGCCCGACGATCCAGACAGCGCCCATGCCGGCCGCGACCAGTTCGTTCCAGTAGATCGCGAAAAGCCATAGGCTGCCTAGGAAGATCGGGAGCCATTCCAACGTGTTGGACTGCACCCGTATTGCTCGCTCAAGCAGCGGGTCACCGGTCATGGCGGGCGGGCTGATACCGGACTTGCCGCGCGCGCGGCCCACTTGCAGGCCCATCCAAAAATAGACCGTCAGCGCCAGCAGCGTCACCACGGCGGTCCATCGATGTTCCATCATCATGTTCGTTCCCTTTAGCCGACGTTCTCTCAGCAGCCGGTCTGCTGCGGCAGTGCGTGCGGTTCTATACGAAGACTGCCACGTCCCATCCAGCCATGCGGATCTTGCAAGCATTCCTGCTCCAGGCGGTCACACATCGAAATGGCAGAGCCCGCAATAAAGTGCCGGATCATCGCTGGACCGGTCAGGCGGTTCGTTCGGGCATTATGTGACGCTTGAGGAAGTCCGCCGCCTGCAACAGTGATTGGCGGGCTTCCGGCACGAACTGCGCGAGCTGCCAGACATGGGGCACCACCGGCCAAACTTTCAGCTCGGTCTCGATGCCGGCTGCGCGGGCATGGTCGGCGAGGCGGACGCTGTCATCGCGCAGTATTTCACGGTCTCCCACGTGGATGATAAGGGGCGGCAAGCCGCGCAGGTCGGCGTAATGCGGGGAGGCGATCGGGTCTTCTGCGCTTGCATCGCCCAGGTAGGCGGCAGCACCGTGGACCAGGCCGGGTGCCCAGAACATGGCGTCCCGCCTGGCATTGCTGACAACGGAACGACCGGTAGCGGCCAGGTCCGTCCAGGGGGAAAACAGGGCCGCGGCGGCCGGCAGCTGGTGCCCCTTGTCCCTCAGGCTGAGCATGAGGGACAGGCTGAGGCCGCCGCCGGCGGAGTCGCCAGAAACGGCCAGTGATGCCGGCCGATGGCCGAGCACGGTCAGGCCGTGCCAGGCCGCTTCGGCGTCCTCGACGGCAGCCGGAAACGGGTGCTCCGGCGCTAGACGGTAATCGGGGACGAACACCTCGAAGCCATGTCTGGCATACGCGCCGCTGAAAACCCGGTGCGTGCGCGGCGAACAGGCGAAGTAGCCGCCACCATGCAGGTAGAGAAGTGTCCCAGAAGGGTGTGCCCCGTCCGCGCGCGCCCATTCGCCCGGGACGCCGCCTACCGTGGCGGACGTGAACGTGACACCTTTGGGCGGCGGCAGGGAGCCACTCTCCAACGTGCGGCGGACGGCGACGATGTCCGTGCTGCCTTTCATCTTCGGCTTGATCCGTGTGCGGACGATCAGGTCCAGCAGGTGGGCTTGCAGACTGACCATGTCAGGACGCTTTCCTTGGCGGGTTGGCCACCATGCCGGTCTGCCGCCTGATGTATTTCCAGTATGTGACGGGGAACAGGCGCTGCAGGCGCTCGGCCAAACGGGCGTCGCCGCCGATCAGCAGACGCGGGGCGCGCGCCTCGATGGCGCGTGAAATCTGCTCGGCGGCATCCGTTGGCGCGGTGCGGAGCAGCTTGTTGAACTCCTGCATCTGCGCGCGCGCCTCCGCCGGATCGATCCCTTGCGGGATGCGGGCGCTGTTGGCAATCTCGGTACGTATGCCGCCGGGGTGCACGACGGTAAGGGAGACGTGGCTCCCCTCCAACTCGTGGCGAAGCGCCTCGGAGAAGCCGCGTAGCGCGAACTTGGCGGCGCTGTAGGCCGCATGGCCAGGCGGCGCGATGATGCCGAATAGGCTGGAGATGTTGACGATGTGCGCCGCAGGCTCGCGGGCCAGCGCATACATGAACGCCTTGGTGAGGCGGACCGGCGCCCAGAAGTTGATGTCGAACAGCCACTCGACATCGCTGAGGCTCACGTCGGCGAAGTCGCCGGCAAGTGCCACGCCGGCATTGTTCACCAGCATGGTCACCCGGTCATGCTGGGCGAGTACGGCTTCGGGCATCGCCTCGAGCGCCGGGCGGTCGGCGACATCGAGCACGTGGGTGCTGACGCGCACGCCTTCTGCGCGCGCGGCCGCGGCCACGGGTTCAAGCCCGGCGTCGTTGCGATCGGCCAAAGCAAGGTTGGCGCCGCGCTTGGCGAGGTTGGCGGCCAGCGCCGCGCCTATGCCGCTGGCGGCACCGGTAATGACGGCCGTGCCGCCGCGTAGGGGAAATAACATTCTGGACCTTCCGCTTTGGTATTCACCCTAGCGCATGATCGCATCAGGTTGACCTTCAGCCGCGATAAACATGCTCGCGATAGGCAACGCAAGCGGCCTGGTAGAAGGTTTCCGTGCGTTTCGGAAGCGGGTAATGCCCGCAAGCAACCGATCTTTTCAAATAATCATAGTAATTGGACACGCTTCTACGCTTGCCTGCAGCACAGAACGGATTTTCTAATTCGAAAAAGGCAATACGTGAGGACGGGTGCAGTAGGGTCTAAAATGGCATAATACTCAGCCCTGCAGCCCGGTCGGTAAACCAAGCCAATGCCACGACGGCCACCACACCGGAAATGCCTGGCAGGATCCGCCTCGGATAAACAACGGTGTGACGCAGCAGGAAACCAATTGGCAGCACCACGGCTGCAATACTTACCTGCGCCGCTTCCAGGCCCAGGTTAAACGAAACCAATGCCACCCCGAGCGCCAGCGGCGGTAGCGACATCGGCCCCAGGGCGGTTGCGAACCCCAACCCGTGCACCAGCCCGAACGCGAATGCCAAAGGCCAGCGGCGTCCGGGAATGAAATGCAATATGTTGTCCAATGCGGTCACTAGGATGGTCAGCGCGATGCCAGCCTCGCTCACCCGCTCGGGGACCGATACGATGTGCAGCACCGACAAGGTGAGCGTGGTGCCGTGGGCCAGGGTGAACGCGCTCAGCACTTTCAGCGACTCGATGAACATCGCGCGGAAATCCGTCACCGGCAACAGCCGCGCACCCGGACCGTACTCGTCGGCACGGCGCCGAAACATTGCAGGCACCAGGAGCATCGTCACGAACAGCATGTGGTCGATGCCGGTCAGCAGATGGTTCACGCCGGTGGCAAAAAAGCTGCCGACCGTCTCGCCATAGCCGGGTGCCACATCGAACGTCACATCCTGGCGCACCGGCGACAGCGCGTAGGCATGCGGCACGCCGCCCACCGACAGGCTCAGCAGACCGCGATGCAGCGGATCCAGATCGAACAGGAGCGCGTAGTGCACCGACACCTGCGTCGGCTGGGCGTCACAGGTCGCCCGGAAGCGCAATACCGCGTAAGCGCCATCGCTCAGCTGGTCTGCGAGGTTGGTGACAGGTCCTACGATGCAGCGCGCGCCGTTGGCCGACAGCCCCAGCCGCGCCAGCGCATACGCGTCGATAGCTGCTTCGTGCTGCCGCACCTCGCCCCAGGTGATGGCGCCGTCGCCGTCCGTATCCAAGCCGATCGCGTAGTCGAGGTCGCGCAAGGCGATCGACCATTGCACGAACAAGGACCGCCCATCTACGTCGACGTGAAGGTAGGAACTGCTGGCGCTATGGGCACGCGCCGGCTCTGCGTGCAACAGAGCCGCCAGAAGCAGCAGCGCGACAACGAGTTTAGCGTATGTCCTCCGCACGTCAGCTTCCGTTTAAAGCCGCATGGCGCACCTGGTCCGCCAGGCCAGCTAAACGCGTGTCCTGGACGCCGTTGTCGCGCAGCCACGCCAGAACGGGTTGCGCCGCGACCGGCTGCTTGGCTGCGAGTGCTGCCTCCAGAAGGATGCGTGCGTCGGCAGGTTCGCGCTGCACCTCCCAATTGGCGCGCGCCAGGGACAAGGCACGGTCCGGCTGGTGCAACAAAACCAACGTGAAGCGCGCCTCCTCGCGGCGATGCACCGTATCCCCACGCAGGCGGCTGGCTGCAAAACGGG
The DNA here is from genome assembly GCA_964250925.1 of uncultured Acetobacteraceae bacterium. Classification (GTDB taxonomy): domain Bacteria; phylum Pseudomonadota; class Alphaproteobacteria; order Acetobacterales; family Acetobacteraceae; genus BOG-908. The sequence continues at coordinate 11,261 of CAXUHU010000043.1, read as the reverse complement.
CCACTAGGTCGGCTATGTGGCCCGCTGCGGCCGGGTCGCCGGTGGCTTGTTCTGCAAGTACGAGGCGCAGCAGCAGCGGATCGATGCGGGTATGGACGGAGAGCAGCGGGATGATCTCACCCGGCCGCCCGTGATCCAGCAGCCAATCCGACCAGGCGCCAAGCAGGTAGGGATCGCTCGGATCAAGCGCCAATGCGCGCGCATACCAGCCTTCTGCAGACGGATCGGACAAGCGCTCGGCGGTCTCCGCGGCCAGAGTCAGCGCCCACATGGTCACGCTTGGCTCGCGCGCGGCTTCGGCGGCGTTCACACCCAGCGACAGCCCGACGGCGCGCAGCGCGAGCGGCGCCCGGCCGGTCAGCGCCATGGCCGAAGCGGTACACACGTCAGGCGCCAGGCCAAGCGTGAGGCCGGCAAACTGCCCGCAATCGGCGATGGTTGCGCGGTAGTCGGCCTGCGCCTGATGGATGGCGGCCCTGGTCAACCATGCCTGTGCGTTTCCGGGACGGGCGGCCAGCACCTGGGCCAACGCGGCGAGGGCGCCGTCGAAATCATGGTTGCTTTGCAGGATCACGGCCCGCAGCAGCGTCACCTCGGGCGGCGTGCCGACCGAGGGCGGCCAAGCGGCCAGGGCGGCCTGCGCGCGGCCCAAAAAACGTGGGTCGCCCAACGCCCGGCTGCGGTCCAGGTCACCGCGTGCCACATCCAGTGCCAATGCGAGGTTGTGCGTATCCGCCGCAAGCGCGCGGTGTTTACGGAGCAGAGCGCGCGCCGTGCTGTCGCCGGCATCGGGCAAATGTTCTAAAATTATCCCATCATTTGCCGGCAAAAAAGGGGCGGCCTGCGCCGAAGCGCAGGCCATAAACACAACCGTAAAAAAGCCGTGGAGCTGGTAATTCTCTGCGCCACGCTTGGTCTGAACGACCAAGTCCGGAACCGCCTAGTTTGGCTCGTGCACAGGCTGCGGCGAGTCGGATAGCGGCGGCTTCACGTAAGGAAACGCCTGCAAGTAATGCGTGTCGTCGGCATAGGCGCCGTCCGTGAATTCCAGGTTGCCGGACGGTGCGTTGGAGGCGCCGCCGAACAAGCCCAGCGAGTACAGCTTGCCCATGGCCACACGCAAAGTGATGTCCACGACGTCGTCACCCGGACGGCGGCCGTTCGGGTAGCCGGCATTGTCGCCGGCAATGACGCCGAGCCGGTTCTGCTGACCGTACGGCGTGACGGGGACGCTGGTGTTCAACCGCATCTCCTCGGAGGGTGTCGGCGGATTGGCCGGCGCATTCAGACCGGCAACCCCGGTCAGGAACACGGCAATCAGGTCCTGCCGCGGAAATTGCGTGGGCGCCGGGGTGTTGAACAGCGCCTGGATCAGGGCGGGCACGGTCGGATTGGTGACGTACGTGGCAAATTGCGCATCATTGGCGGGCAGCGAACCGTTGAACTTGTCCTTGTCGGGCAGGCCGATGACCAGCTCGTTGACGAGCGGATTGGCCAGACGCGACACCTGCTTGTAGATCGTGGCCCCACCGTTAACCTTCTCGCCCAGCGAAGAGGTGGTCCAGGCGCCAACCACCGGATCACTGCCCAGGGTCACGCAACTAGCCGGCAGCTCCCAGATGATCGAGGTCACGTTCTTCTTCGCCAAATCGTCTTTGGCAGAGCGATCATACTGTTCGCCGACCGGGTGCGCGTAGTTCACCAAGTCGAACGTCTCTCCGAGGTTGACGACGAACGGATCCTTCCGCTGCCCAACAAACAGCCGGCCCTGCGTGTAGCAGCCAGGAACGTTAAGGCTGTAGGTAAACTTCTCAGCGTATTGAACGTAGTTCGGAATAGACTTGTCGCCGATGTTATCGGCCGGCTTGTTGAAAACGCTGGCGCCGTTCTTGTCGGTCAGCACGGTCTCGCTTGGTACGCCGTTCTTGTAGGTGACAAGGGATACGGTGTACGTCTCTACCCGGTTCAGCGCGGAATGATTGGCGTCCGTGATCTGGCCGTCATTGATGAGCGAGATGGGGACGGTCTTGCCGCCCACGTCGAGCGAAAGCTTGCGATCGTCATCGTGGAAGCGAAAGCGAAAGGTGTAGGCCGGCTTGCCGGTGCCAGCGTTGTCCACGTTGATGTCGTAGTAGCCGTTCGTCTCCATTTGGTAGAAGTTCGGCCCACCGCCCGGGTCCTGCAGCGGAACGTAATCGGCGATCATGGTCACGTAATCCTGGCGGCCCGGCTCGTAACTGCGGAATATGAAGAAGTCCGACGCATCGAGGCGCGGCATACCCGCGATCATCGGCGCCTCACGGTGGCTGGATGCCAGGACGGTCGAGGCAGCCGTAGCGGTCAACGCTAGGGCCGAAGCTGCAAGCAGGGTGGGTTTCATTGTTGTCTCCCGAGGGTATGGCTTGCGCAAGACAAGGTCCTGCGACGCACGCCATCCACACCTCATCGTGGCCAGACGACGCTTCGGATGCATCGTCGTTAATGTTTTCGCCAGGTATTCGTCCGCCAAGCGTCACGCATGCGTGATCAGCGGTCAGGATTCCGGCGAGCGACACCGATTCTTTCTGCAATCCACAATCGGCCGGGATGGGATCATCCAGCCGTCGCTCGGGGACGGATCCGCATCTCCGAATCCTGTGGCCGTGATCTCGCCTTAAAGCGTCCGGATATGCGTGTGGGCCTGTTCGTTCGGCGCGTCGTCATGGATGTGCTCGCCGGCGTCCAGGTCTGCGGGAACGATAACAATCCTACCGTTCCGAACCCCCCGCTCGGCCAGCATGGATTCAGCCAGGCGGCGGACGCGTTCGGTCGCGCCTTTCAGGACGGCGACTTCCATGCCGCTCCTGTGATCGAGCGGAACGTGCATGGTGGCCACGGAGAGATCGTGATGGTCGTGGAACAACGAGGACAGCCGACGGGCGAGATCGCGGGAGCCGTGCTCGTAGACATAGACGATCGCCGCGATGCAGTCGGGTGCCTCGTTCGCCTCCAGAAGGGCCTGCTGGACGCCCGCCCGTGCCACGTCGCGCATCGCCTCGGAGCGGCCCCTGTAGCCCCTTACGGCAATCAGCCGATCCAGTTCTCCCATGAGATCGTCATCCATCGTAATGGTCACGCGCTGCATGGGGGCGCTCCCCCGGTCGATGTGCAGTATGATGTTTTCACCAGAACCTCATATTTAATGTGATGGGCCGCATCCAAGGCAGCCCGTGACCCGGTATCGGATACAGGAACCGGAGCGAATGGATGGTGAGGTCGATGCGGACGACGGTCCAGGCGGCCATTCTGGGCCTGGCGTGTTCGCCGGCCTGTCGGCCTGCCGCCGCCCAGGATCGCCAGGCTCCCTCCATCGCGACGGTCAAGCCAGCCGCATCGGTTCCAAAGGACGTCATCGAGCAGATCGTGGTCACCGCCTCGCGCCTCGACCTCACGGGCCGGGCAAGCACCGCCAGCCAGGGCACGGTCACCAAGAAGGAGCTGCAGCTGCGCCCGGTCTATCGGGTGGGACAGCTGCTGGAGACGGTGCCCGGCCTGGTCGTGTCGATCCACTCGGGCGAGGGCAAGGCGCCCCAGTACCTCGCCCGCGGCTTCAACCTCGACCATGGCACCGACCTGGCCAACTTCGTCGATGACATGCCCATCAACCGGCCGACGAACACGCATGGGCAAGGCTACAGCGACCTCAACTTCCTCATTCCGGAGACCTTCGAGGGACTCGACTACACCAAGGGTCCATACTACGCCGCGATCGGCGATTTCGGTGCCGTGATCTCCGAGCACCTCAGGCTGGCCGACGAGCTTCCCGACCAGCTTATCGGCAGCGTGGGAACCGTAGGCGACGAGCGGCTCGTGGCGACCGGAACGCTGCACAGGCCCAATGGCGACAGGGTGTCTGCGGCGGCCGAAATCAGCCATCTCGATGGACCCTTCGATCCTCCCAACAACTTCCGCAAGTTCGACGGCACCGTTCGCTATGCGCATGGCACGGCCACGGACGGTTTCGACCTGACCGGGATGTATTACAAGGGCCAGGGACGCTTTACGACCGACCAGCCGCAGCGGGCGATGGACGAGGGCCTCATTGACCGCTTCGGCACGCTGGACCCTACGGACGGCCAGTTTTCGGAGCGGGAGAGCCTCTCCGGCCACTACGCCAGATCTGGCGACGATTGGACGCTGGTCGTCAGCGGCTACGGCATTCATAGCCTGCAGGTGCTCTGGAACAACTTCACCCATTACCTGTTCGACACCTTGAACGGCGACCAGGAGCAGCAGGACGAAAACCGCACGACACTCGGCGGTGCCGCAACGTTCACATACCGCGCCGACCTCGCCGGCATCGAAAACGACGTCGTACTCGGCGTGCAGGGCCGCCACGACGACGTGTTCACCGACAAGCGACACACCAGACAACGCGTAGTACTCGACTATTGCGAGAACGGTTCCGGCCTGTATTCCGTTGGCCAGACCGCGTGCAATTCAGATAGCGTGCAGTTGGGCGACACAGGCGTGTTTGCCGAGGCCACCACGCATTGGACACGTTGGCTGCGCACCGTGGTGGGCGTGCGAGAGGAGTTCTACAACGCGACGGACCGCAGCCTGCTTACCGGGTTCAAGAGCGTCGGCTCGCAAAGCCTGTTCCAGCCGAAGGGCAGCCTCGTCCTCGGCCCGTGGCGCGGCACGGAGTTCTACCTGAGCGCGGGGCGCGGCTTCCATTCGGACGATGCCCGCGGCGTGTTCCAAACCTTGCCGCTCGAGGGCATCCCTGGCGTCTCGCACCGCACCCCGCTGCTGGCCAAGGCCGATGGTGAGGAGATAGGGCTGCGCACTACGCCGTTTCCCAACCTTCATATCCAGGCGGCTCTGTTCGAGATCGAGTTCTCGTCCGAGCTCGTCTACGACCAGGACATGGGCATGGACCAAGCCAACGCGCCCAGCAAGCGGCGCGGCGCGGAAGTCTCCGCCCAGTACCGTCCGTTCCCGTGGATCGAGCTCAACACCGACCTCGCCGCCACGAAGGCGCGGTTTCGCACGGGCGATCCTGCGTCCTATGGGCTGAACGGCCTCTACATCGCCGAGGCGCCCAATTTCATCGGATCGTTCGGCGTGCTGGTGGACAATGCCGGGCCCTGGTTTGGCGGACTGCAGCTCCGCATCCTCGGCTCCTACCCGCTCAACCCCGACAACGTCGTGCGTGGGCAGGGATACGATGAGGTGAACGTCGACGTGGGCTACAAGATGACGCCTCGAACCAAGCTGCAGCTCAGCATCTACAACCTGTTCGACCAGAAGGCCGACGCGTTCGACTACGACTACGTCACCCGCCTGCCGGGCGAGCCGTTGGGCGGCATCACCGACGAGAGACGTGATTTGCAGATCCATCCCCTCGAGCCGATCTCAGCGCGGGTGACGTTGACGCAGACGTTCTAGGTTTGGGCGATGGCCAACATCGCCATGCCTACAGACTATTGAAACTTGGTGTGAGGGAAAAGGCACGACTGACTAGCACCAACGGCCCTGAGTTCTGGTCTCCGGCTCAGACAGCCAAGCTTGCTTCTTCAAAAGAAGCAGAAAAACTTTCAGTGGTGCTGTGCGGAGTTTTTCCAACACATTGCTAAGAACCGAAGTTTGGGTTTTATTTTAAAATACGACTACTTGCCTTACCCCGCACGTCACCGGCCTCGAGGCGATTGGCAGCACGCGCAATTGGCCTGTCAACGGGCTGTTGTATTCGCCCCGGATCTTCCAGCGGCCTATTAGTCTTGGGGTCTGGTGCTCGGTCGTCATGGTGACATTCCAGGCGCGATCGCACAATTCGCCGCCGCTCACCGACACGGCCCGCATTGGGCCGACCCGCTGAAAGCCTGGGGCGACCTGCTGGCGCACGAGGGGTCTTGGAAAGACGCATGGCGAAGTACGACGCCGCACTGCAATTCGCACCAAACTGGCAAGCGCTGAAAGGGGCTAGGCAGATTGTCCTGCAAAAGATCTGACGACGGCACCGCTGGTGTCGGCACGTACGGGCAACAACGGCGCTCCTAGCTTATGTCCGCTCACGGGAACAGCCGACCGACGCTGCCGCCGCCGACAATGCGATGGCTCTTAAGATCATCGTGCGTCGCTCCGGACTCCATTGCACTCGTCATCGACAGGCGGGCTGGCAACGCTCAGCCAAAGCTGAAGGTGCCGTCAGTCGAAGAGCGAGCTGACGGAACTCTCATCCGATATGCGGTGAATTGCTTCGGCCAGCAGCGGCGCTATCGTCGCCTCGCGTAGATTGGGCGACTGGCGCACCGCGTCGGTGGCCACGATGGAATCGGTGATCGTCATCGACTCGATCGGGCTGGCCGCGATGCGCGCCACCGCGCCGCCGGAGAGCACGCCGTGGGTGACGTAGACGCTGACCGAGCGGGCGCCCTCGGCAATCAGCGCGCCGGCCGCGTTGCATAGAGTGCCGCCGGAGTCGCAGATGTCGTCGAGCAGAATGCAGCAGCGGCCGGCCACGTCGCCGATCACGTTCATCACCTCGGACACGCCGGCCCGATCGCGCCGCTTGTCGATGATCGCCAGGTCGCAATCCAGCCGTTTGGCCAGCGCCCGCGCGCGCACCACGCCGCCCACGTCGGGTGAGACGATCATGATGTCGCGCCCTTCGTAGCGCGTCCGTATGTCGGCCCCGAACAACGGTGCCGCATACAGGTTATCGAGCGGGATGTCGAAGAACCCCTGTATCTGGCCGGCGTGCAGGTCGAGCGTCAGCACGCGGTTCGCCCCTGCCTCGGTAATCAGGTTGGCCACCAGCTTGGCGCTGATCGGCGTGCGCGGCGCCGATTTGCGGTCCTGCCGCGCGTAGCCGAAATACGGGATCACCGCCGTGACACGGCGCGCCGAACTGCGGCGCAGCGCGTCCATCATGATCAGCAGCTCCATCAGGTTGTCGTTGGCCGGGTAGCTGGTGCTCTGGATCACGAACACGTCCTCGCCGCGCACGTTCTCCTGTATCTCGACGAATACCTCCATGTCGGCAAAACGTCGGACAGAGGCACGGGTCAGCGGTTGGTCGAGGTTCCTGGCAACCGCCTCGGCCAGCGGCCGGTTGCTGTTACACGCGACAATCTTCATGCAGTCAGCCCCACCCCGTCGGGCGGGCTTGTAGCAAGGCGTCACGGGACTGTCACCCAAACGGGCGTCTAGGCCTGAAACAGATCCTGCCCGAGGTACTTGCCCGCCTGAACCCCGCCGGGGCACGCAAACAGCCCACCGCCGACATGGGTCACGAACTGGTTCAACATGTCGAATTTCGACATCTTGTCGAAGATCTTGATGAATCCGGCGCGCGGATCGCGCTGGTAGCAGATGAACAGAAGCCCGGCATCAAGCTCCATGCCCTGGTGCCAGGGCGGCCACCGCTCGGCCACCAGACTTACGCCGTTGTCGTATGAGTAGGCGCGACGCAGGATCTGCGCGCCGTCATTGTTCTGCGGCGAACCCAGGCGGACATGGGCGTTCTCGGCAACCATCGGATTGCCATCGCCATCGTAGGCGTCCAGATTGAGCGGGCCGAACTCGTCCTTCGCGCCGATCAACGCGCCGTGCGCCTTGGTGCGGCCGACCGTCTGCTCCTGGAACGCCAGCTTCATGCGATCCCAGTGTTCCAGCGCAATGCGGATCGGGCGGGCCACCAGGTAGCTGCCGCCACGCATCCAGGCACCGCCCTCATCGCCCACCCACACATGCCGGTCCATCGCCACCGGATCGCTGGCCAGCACGTTGAAGCTGCCATCCTTGAACCCCATCAGGTTGCGCGGCGTGACACGGGGTGCAAAGCCAGGAATGAACCCAGCCTGCGCCCAGCGAACGGTGGCGACCCCGTACGCCAGGCGCATCAGCTGCCGGACCGCGTGCATGGTTGCCATCGGATCGTCGCCGCAGGCCTGCACCGACAGGTCGCCGCCGGTGCGCGCCGGCACCAGCTGGTCGCCTGCGAAACGCGGCAGATCGACAAAAGCGGCCGGCCGGCGGGTAGCCAGGCCGAAACGGTCATGGCCGTTCTCGTTGAACAAGGCAGGGCCGAAACCGAAGGTAAGCGTCAGCCGGGTCGGCGGCAGCCCGTCCGTTTCGCCGGAATCGCCGGGCGGTGACGCCGGATCGGCGCTAGGGCCCACCTCCACGCCGCGGGCCAACCTGTCGGCCGCCTCGGTCCAGCGCTGCATCAGGGCGACCAACTGGTCGCGCCGATCAGTGGTCACGTCGAACGCGGCGAAATAGGTGTGCGCCTGGATCGGCGTAGCGATGCCGTTCTGGTGCGGGCCGAAAAACGGCAGGGTGCAATCGGCCGGTATGCCGTCGGTCTTGGTCAGCGGCGGCCGGTCAGATGGAAGCTGTGTGGCCGCGCCGGCCAGCCGCGCAGCACCTGCGGCGCCGGCCAGCCCCATCGCAGCCGTTAGCAGGCCACGGCGGGTAGCTGGCGGGTGGAACGGGCAGCTCACCGGCCGCCCCGCATCAGCGTGTTCACGTCATCCATCACGTAGTAGAATCCGTGCGCATCGGGCGTCATCGCAATGCCGAACAGGTCGCCGTTGCCCGGCGGCGACTGGGCCTGGTCGTTGTTGATCCATTGCGCGTAGATTTGCCGGCCCTGCGCAGGATCAACCTCCACAAGGCGGCCATCTTTGCCGTTGCAGACCAGCAGATGGCCTTCCGGCGTCCAGGTCATTGCCAGTGGCCATGACAGCAACCCGTCCTTGGTGACCACGCGCCCGGTGCCGGCGCTGCCTGTCCTGGTGGTCGCATCGGGGATTGCGGTTATCAGATTGTCCAGCCCGTCGGTGACAAACAGGGTGTTATCGGCGCCCAGCGCCAAGCCGGTCGGGCCAAGCAGGAAGTTGTCGCGGTCTGGGCGAGCCGCGAAGCCGCTACCCACCACCGTCTCGCTAGCCAGCATGGGCGGCTTGCCGTCCGGCACCGTCAGCTCCAGCCGGAGCACGGTGGCGCTGTTGTGCTTGGCGGGCAGCCCGGTCGCGTGGTCGATTACGTCCGGACCGGGCAGGCCGAAACCGGCCATGCTGATGAACAGCGTTGCCGTGCTGCCGCGATCAACGACCGCCATGTCGCCCCACGGATCATTGACGCTGGGACCCGACCACACCGCGACCAGCTTGCCGTTCGGGTCCAGCACCAGCACGCAACCGTCGCCCTTGGTCGCCGTGGTGCCATCGCGGCTGGGCGTGCTGCCGACGATCACCCAGCCGGTCTTCAGCATGGCCATCGCCGTGGACAGGCCGACACCGCCCGGGCATCGCGCCAGGTTTTGCGGTAGTTTGGCGAACAGGTAGGTGTCCTTGGTCGCCGGCCGGTAGCCGACGATCGTTGTGCCGGTCCCCTGCAGGTTGGAGATGTTGTTGAAGTTGTCGACCAGCACGTCGTCCTTCTGGACGCGGCCGGCGGACACCGGGGCTACGATCACGGCGTAGGGGTTGAGGTCGCCGTTCTCGGTCACGGTCGAGGTCAGCGTCGTGTGCCGGTGCACGTGTTCCAGGAAGCCGTGCGGCTCGTCGGCCAGTGCTGCGGACACCGAGCCCAGCATCGCGGCCAGGGCCAAGCCGCAGCACATTCTCCAGGACGACGTATGGTTCGAAATCAATGTCATCATCTCGTCCTTTCAGAACAGCACGTTGGTTCGCAGGCCAAGCACGAGCTCGTCGCCTACGCGGCGCCCCGGATTGTCCGGGTCGGCGATGCCGCCGCCCGGGTTGAAAACATATTGCAGATCCGGCTGGACCTGCCACCAGGGATGCACCTGATAGGTGTATGACGCCTCGACATAGGTCTCGCTGCTGCGAATGCCGTTATAAGTCGGCATCTCGTTGGCGACGATGTAGGACGCGCCGTCGCGGTCCAGGTTGGATACCGCGCTGCTGACATGGGCGTATCCCATGCCGATGGCCACGGTGTCGTCCGGGCGGTTGGCGACCGGGTTGTGATAGACCACGCCGGCGTTCAGGCTGAAATCGGCCAGGTTGCGGTCGGCCTGCGGCGTGCCCATCGCACGGCCGAACACGCTGACCGACTCGTTGGGATTGTCGCCGCGGCGCCAGACCATCTGGTCCGCCACAGCGTAGATCGAAACGTCGCCACGATGCTGCCGTGGCAGGCCGTTGCTGAGCGGGGACGCGAGCGACACGCCGTTCACGTCGTAGCGCTGGTCGGCGAAACGCTCGGAGTCATACCAGGCGCCCAACCGGTAGGTATGGCCCAGCGGCGCTCCCTGCCCCGGATAGACCATGCTGCCCACCGCCGGATAGGTGTATTGGACCTCGGCGAAGACCAGCCGCCGTCCGTTGGTGGGGAAGCTGGTGCCGGACGGATTGACGAGCTGCGGGTCGCCATCCTCGCCGGGCGACGGGCTGCCATTGAAGATGCCGGCCAGGATCGCCACCGAGTTCAGCGGCCGATAACGTATCCGCACGCCCAGCGCCGAAAGCGGGTAGGCAGGCCCCCCTCCGGGCAGGTCCACGGAAGGCACCAGCGGCCAGCCGAACATGGTGTTGAGAAAATACGCGCCGTTCGGCGTCACGATGAATTCCTGATCCAGGCTCTGCTGGCCGACCTTAATGTCCAGCCTGTCCTCATCGAGGAGTTTCTGATCATACCAAAGCTCCCACAGGCGCGTCGCACGGTCGGATTCGATGCCGCTCGACGTCTGCAAGGTCAGCAGGTTCTCGGTGCTCAGGTTACGGCCGTGTATCTGCAGGGCGCTTACGTTGAACAGTCCGCCGTACCAGCCAAAGGCACGCTGGGTGTCGAGCTGCAGGATCATCTGCGTCAGCCCGTCGTAATCGGCCCCGGTCTTAGCACCGCCTGTGGCGTTGCCCAGCACCTCGCTGGTCTCCTGGAAGGCTAGAGAGATGCCGTATTTGGCTAAGTAGGTGCGCAATCCGAACAAGTTGCCGAGAAGGTAGTTGCTCTTCTGCAGCCCACCCAGAAAACCACCGAAACCCTGGCCGCCATCGGTGCTGTTCGCGTCGCCGCTGACCGGCACCGACAAGGGCGGCGGCGCAGCCCACGCCGGCAGAGTGGCATCGCACGCCAGCAACGCCACAAGCACGGCAAGCCTGCTTGTTGTCCCGCGATGCGGCAACGCGATGTTCACCATAGACCCCCGACCACAACCGCAGCCCGGCAACGGCCGGCACGGCTGATACGGGGTCGGTTAGTGAGAATGCTTCGCAAATGCAAGTTGAATTGCGAGTGACTCGCAC
>CAXUHU010000042.1:0-26063 GCA_964250925.1 uncultured Acetobacteraceae bacterium | reverse complement strand
GAGCGCCGGCCTGTCACGCCGGAGGTCGCGGGTTCGAGCCCCGTCACTCGCGCCAGCTTAACCCTTGGCGTGCCGGAGACCCGGGTCTAATGTCCGGGCGACGTTGCAGTGCGGTAGCCATGTGTGGCGCCGCTGCCGCCGAGGACACCATGCAGCCGATACTCGCCAACTACTTTCCAATTCTCGTGTTCCTTGGCATCGCTTTGGGTATCGCCACGGCCATGATCGGTGGCTCACTTCTCGCCGCCCATCAAAAACCATACGCCGATAAACTGTCGGCCTATGAATGCGGCTTCGAGCCCTTCGACGATGCACGCCGCAGGTTCGATGTTCGATTTTATCTGGTCGCCATCCTGTTCATCATCTTCGACTTGGAAGTGGCATTTCTGTTTCCATGGGCTGTCAGCCTCTCACATATTGGAATGCTGGGCTTCTGGTCGATGATTGGGTTCCTTGCTGTTCTCACCGTCGGCTTTATCTACGAGTGGCGCAAAGGCGCGCTGGACTGGGAGTAGATTTATGGGTGTCACAGCCATCGACGTGGCAACGGGAAGCCAGATTGCCTGGAACCGTGACTCACTGCCGCCAGGCGAGGCGCAAGATGCAGTCGTTCGGGGCATCACCGGCGAGATTGCTGACAAAGGCTTTGTCGTTGCCCAACTTGACAAATTGGTGAATTGGGGCCGCACCGGCAGCTTATGGCCGATGACGTTCGGGTTGGCCTGCTGTGCGGTAGAGATGATCCATGCCTATATGCCTCGATATGATCTGGATCGGTTCGGAATCTTCCCACGCGGCTCACCGCGGCAAAGCGACGTTATGATCGTGGCCGGCACGTTGACCAACAAGATGGCCCCAGCCCTGCGCCGCGTCTACGATCAGATGTCCGAGCCACGATGGGTAATCAGCATGGGCAGTTGCGCCAATGGCGGCGGTTACTACCACTACTCTTATTCTGTTGTACGCGGATGTGACAGGATCGTTCCAGTTGACGTGTACGTACCTGGTTGTCCGCCGACGGCAGAAGCTTTGGTTTACGGTATTATGCAACTGCAAAAGAAGATACGCCGTACGGGGACGATCCTGCGTGGCTGAACTCGTCTCGGTAACCGGACAGGTGTTGGCGCTCGCTATGACCACCGGCATGGTTGGCGTATCGCGCGCCGGCCTGGAAGGCGGCGAACTGGTGGCGCATGTGTCACGCGACGCGTTGATTGATGTGCTGACAACTCTGCGAGACGACCCACGGTTTTCCTGCGAGCAGCTGGTTGATGTGTGTGGCGTTGACTGGCCCATGCGTGCCGAGCGGTTTGACGTGGTTTACAACTTGCTGAGCGTGTCGCTGAACCACCGCGTTCGCGTGATCGTCACGACCGATGAGAAAACGCCAGTTCCGTCCGTATCCAACATTTGGCCGTGTGCCACGTGGTGGGAACGGGAATGCTGGGACCTATATGGCGTTATGTTCTCAGGCTTGGCGGATCACCGGCGGATCCTGACCGATTACGGCTTTGAGGGTCATCCACTTCGCAAGGACTTTCCCCTGACTGGCTATGTTGAAGTGCGCTACGATGAGGACCGCAAGCAGGTGATCTACGAGCCCGTTAATTTGACGCAGGACTTTCGCGATTTTCACTTCCTCTCTCCGTGGGAGGCGATGACGAGTCTGCCTGGTGACGAAAAGGCCCATGTGACGCGTTTGGCTCTGGCTTCTGGCACGGCTGACACGGGCAGCAAGCCATGAGCGATTTGCTGAAATCCAGTGTGGTCGAGCAAGCCGCAATTCCGCCCGATCAGGCTGTGGCAAGCGCCCTCAAGACGGTGCAGATCGACAGTCATGCGCTGAATTTTGGGCCGCAACACCCGGCCGCTCATGGTGTGCTTCGACTTGTGTTGGAAATGGACGGTGAAGTCGTAGAGCGTGCCGATCCGCATGTCGGCTTGCTACATCGTGGCACTGAGAAGCTGATTGAGAGCCGAACATATATTCAGAATGTGCCATATTTCGATCGGCTGGATTACGTCTCGCCAATGTGCATGGAGCATGCCTTCGTGCTCGGCACTGAGAAGCTGCTGTCGATCGCAGCACCCGACCGTGCGCTTTGGATACGCACGATGTTCGACGAGATTACCCGTATCCTCAACCATCTCCTGAATCTCACGTCGTTTGCTCTCGACGTTGGTGCGCTCAGCCCGTCACTTTGGGGTTATGAGGAGCGGGAAAAGTTGATGGAGTTTTACGAGGCGGCCTCCGGCGCTCGGCTGCACGCAAACTACTACCGTCCGGGTGGCGTGAGCCGTGATCTTCCTGCTGGGTTGACTGATCGTATCTGGGCTTGGAGCGAGAGTTTTCCCAAATTCATCGACGACCTCTGGGGCTTGCTGACGGAAAACCGTATTTGGAAGCAGCGCACAGTTGATATTGGTGTAATGACAGCCGAGCAAGCTATGGCGTGGGGATTCACCGGACCCAACCTTCGTGCAAGCGGCGTACCGTGGGATCTTCGCCGGGCGCAGCCCTATGCGATGTACGACCGCGTAGAATTTGATGTGCCGGTGGCGCGTAACGGTGATTGTTACGACCGCTATCTCGTGCGCATGGTCGAGATGCGGGAGAGTGTGAAGATCATCCGGCAGTGCGTGGAAAAGATGAAGCCGGGTCCGGTAAAGATCGACGATCGTAAGTTTACGCCGCCACGGCGAGAGGAGATGAAGCGCTCGATGGAAGCGCTCATTCATCACTTCAAGTTGTATACCGAAGGCTTCCACGTTCCAGCCGGTGCTACTTACACCGCGATTGAGAGCCCGAAGGGCGAGTTCGGCGTTTATCTCGTTTCTGACGGCACGAATAAGCCTTATCGCTGCAAGATACGTCCGACCGGGTTCTCGCATCTACAGGCGGTGGAGGTGATGAGCAAAGGCCATATGCTGGCCGACACTGTTGCGGTGATCGGCTCGATCGACCTGGTTTTCGGCGAGGTTGATCGATAATGTCTGGCGCCACTTCTGCCGAGAACGTCGGCGATGGCTCGACAGCCGCGCATAACTCCGACGAGCCGAGCCATTTCGCATTCGATGCCGATAACGAAGCTGCTATCGCCAAGATAGTCGCGAAATATCCGGCCGGACGACAAGCCAGCGCTGTGCTGCCGCTTCTTTATCTGGTGCAGGATCAGATGCGGCGCGACGCCGGAAGCGCATGGGTGCCACGGGTAGCGATGGACGTGGTGGCAAGCCGGCTCGGAATGCCTCCGATCCGCGTCTATGAGGTCGCGACGTTCTATTTGATGCTGAACACCAGCCCCGTTGGCACGTATCACCTTCAGCTTTGCACGACGACGCCATGTTGGCTTCGGGGCTCCGATGAGGTGGTGGCGGCCTGCCGTCGGGTGACGGGGATCGTCGGTTGGCATGAGACCAGCGCAGACGGTGTGTTCACCATGTCTGAAGTGGAATGTCTGGGTGCCTGCGTAAACGCGCCAATTCTACAGATTGACAACGACTATTACGAGGACATGGACGGTCCGCTGACAGAACGGCTTCTGCAGTCACTCAAACGTGGCGAGAAGCCGCCCCAGCCTGGCTCCATGATTGGCCGTATAACATCAGCCCCGCAGGGCGGCCCCAATACCCTGCTGTCTGTTTCGGAATAGTCGTATGCTGCACGATCGAGACCGCATATTTACGAATTTGTATGGCCAGCACAGCTGGCGGTTGGCCGGCGCCCGGGCACGCGGCGATTGGGACGATACGGCCGCCATCCTTTTGCGTGGACGTGAGCAAATAATCAACGAGATGAAGGCCTCTGGTCTGCGTGGCCGTGGCGGAGCGGGTTTTCCGACCGGGATGAAGTGGTCGTTCATGCCGAAGGTATCGGATGGCCGTCCCGCCTATTTGGTCGTCAACGCTGACGAGAGTGAGCCTGGCACATGTAAAGATAGAGACATCATGCGCCACGATCCGCACAAGTTGGTCGAGGGAAGCCTAATCGCCGGTTTCGCAATGGGCGCACATGCGGCTTATATCTATATCCGTGGCGAGTACTATAACGAACACTTGAATCTCCAAACGGCCATTGACGAGGCTTACGATGCCGGCTTGATCGGTATCAACGCCTGCGGCAGCGGCTGGGATTTCGATGTTTTTCTTCATCGGGGCGCCGGCGCGTATATTTGCGGTGAAGAGACTGCACTACTGGAATCGCTTGAGGGCAAGAAGGGAATGCCGCGACTTAAGCCGCCGTTTCCAGCGGCGGTTGGGCTATACGGCTGCCCCACCACGGTCAATAACGTGGAGACAATTGCAGTAGCCCCCTCGATACTACGTCGTGGCGGTGAGTGGTTTGCCGCTCTGGGCCGGCCGAAGAACGCAGGGACTAAGGTGTTTTGCATCTCGGGACACGTGAACAAGCCGTGCAACGTGGAAGAAGAACTCGGCATTCCGCTCCGGGAACTGATTGAAAAATACGCGGGTGGTGTTCGCGGCGGGTGGGATAACTTGCTGGCGGTTATTCCCGGCGGGTCGTCGGTGCCGCTCATGCCGAAAGAGAC
This sequence comes from uncultured Acetobacteraceae bacterium, assembly GCA_964250925.1. GTDB lineage: Bacteria > Pseudomonadota > Alphaproteobacteria > Acetobacterales > Acetobacteraceae > BOG-908. The sequence continues at coordinate 21,513 of CAXUHU010000042.1, read as the reverse complement.
TTGCGACACGATCTTGATGGATTTCGACAGTTTGCGTGACGTCAAATCGGGCTTGGGAACCGCAGGCGTGATCGTAATGGACAAATCGACCGACGTGGTAAGGGCGATCGCGCGGCTGGCGAAATTCTATAAGCATGAAAGTTGTGGCCAGTGTACGCCTTGCCGTGAAGGTACTGGCTGGATGATGCGGGTGATGTACCGCATGGTCGAAGGCCGTGCCGAGTCGGCCGAAATCGACATGCTGGAACAAGTCACACGCCAAGTCGAAGGGCATACGATTTGTGCACTGGGCGACGCGGCCGCTTGGCCGATCCAGGGTCTGATCCGTCATTTCCGCCCGGTTATCGAGGAGCGTATTGCCAACTACCGCGCGGGTCCGCGGGTGACTACACCGGTGAACCTGCCATTGGCTGCTGAATGATGCGGATGCTCCGGCCGGACTGTCACATTGCATATATCCATGACGATCTTGCTCAGAAGCAAGAGCGCCTGATGGGATGTTTAAAATGGTAAAGCTGATCGTGGACGGCGCCGAGGTTGAGGTGCAGGCTGGCAGTAGCGTGTTGCAGGCGTGTGAGCAGGCTGGGAAGGAAATTCCCCGCTTCTGCTACCATGAACGCCTGTCTGTAGCTGGCAACTGTCGTATGTGTCTGGTGGAGATCGAGAAGGCACCCAAGCCGATTGCTAGCTGCGCGTATCCCGTCGCGGAGGGAATGGTGGTTCGCACCGACACGCCGATGGTGCGACAGGCCCGGCGTGGTGTGATGGAATTCTTGCTGATCAACCATCCGCTTGATTGCCCGATTTGCGATCAGGGTGGCGAGTGTGATTTGCAGGATCAATCCTACGCCTACGGCATGGATCACTCTCGCTACTCTGAGGGCAAACGGGCCGTGAAGGACAAATATCTCGGTCCGCTGGTGAAGACGATCATGACGCGGTGCATACAATGTACACGATGCATCCGCTTTGCCACGGAGATTGCTGGCGTTCCAGAACTGGGTGCTACGGCACGCGGTGAGAACATGGAGGTAGGCACCTACGTCGAGCATGCGCTCACGTCCGAGCTGTCGGGCAATTTGATCGATATTTGTCCTGTCGGCGCACTGACGAGCAAGCCTTATGCTTTCGTTGCTCGACCGTGGGAGTTGAAAAAGACCGACAGCGTGGACGTGATGGATGCTGTGGGGACCCCGATCCGCGTGGATATACGCGGGCCCGAAGTGTTGCGCATCCTCCCTCGTGTCAATGATGAAATCAACGATGAGTGGATCGCAGATAAATCGCGTTTTTCGTTTGATGGACTGAAGCGTCGGCGTCTTGATACGCCTTGGGTCCGCGAGGATGGCAAGTTGCGGCGTGCGAGTTGGCAAGAAGCGTTTTCAACAATCGCCAACAATTTGCGCGGCGTTCCTGGGGCGCGGATCGGCGCCGTCGCTGGCGACTTGTGCGACGTCGAAAGTATGCTGGCACTGAAGGACTTGCTGGCAGCTTTAGGATCGCAAAACGTGGATTGCCGCCAGGATGGCGCGTACCTGGATCCGAGTCGTCGCGAATTCTACATCTTCAATACCACGATCGCTGGAATCGACGCAGCCGACGCGGTGCTGATAATCGGCAGCAATCCAAGGCGGGAAGCGCCCATTCTCAATGCCCGTATTCGCAAGCGGTGGGTGGCCACATTCGGCCGTCTGCCAATTGGTCTAATCGGGTCTATGGCGGATTTGACATACGACACGGCTCATATAGGCGAGGGACCATCGGCACTCACGGCGTTGCTCGAGGGCGAACACGCTTTTTCGAACGCTCTGCAGGAGGCTTCCAAGCCGATGATAATTCTCGGCCAGGGTGCCTTGGCTCGGCCGGACGGACAGGCCGTGCTGTCACAGGCTTGGCACCTGGCATCGAAAGTCGGCGCGCTGAAGCCCGATTGGCATGGTTTCAATGTCCTTCACAGTGCAGCTAGCCGCGTCGGCGCGCTCGATCTTGGTTTTGTCCCGGGCGCGGACAGCCTGGGTTTTGCGGCCATGCTTCATGGTGGTGTCGACGTGTTATGGCTGCTTGGCGCCGACGAGTTCGATATGGGCACGATAGGTGCTGGAACTTTTGTTGTGTACCAAGGCCATCATGGAGACCGTGGTGCAGCGCGCGCCGATGTTGTTCTGCCAGGGTCTGCTTACACGGAGAAGGACGGAACCTACGTCAGTACGGAGGGTCGAGTACAGCGTGGCTATCGTGCGCTGTTTCCACCTGGGGACGCACGGGAAGATTGGCGCATCCTGAGGGCGTTCAGTGCGACCATTGGCCATACTCTGCCTTACGATGACATTGAAACTTTGCGTGCCCGCATGGAACAGGTCAGTCCGAGTTTTGCCAGGCAGGGCTTGCCTCGCTTTGGTGCCGCCGACCAATCCGGGCCTGCCGGCGGCGTCTCCAACGATGTTGTGTCCAATATGCCCTTCCTCCCGTTCGTGGCGGACTACTACCAGACCAATCCCATAAGCCGCGCGAGCTTGACGATGGCAGAATGCTCGCGCATTGCCCCTCCTGCGTTAGCACCGTCTCCGCTGGCTTTGGCGGCGGAGTAGGCGGTGCACCACTTCTTCTACGATACGAATGCAGGTATTTTGCTGTTGACGATCGCCCAAACCCTGGCGGTTCTGGTGCCTGTGCTGATGAGTATGGCCTATGCTACATATTTTGAGCGCAAAGCATTGGCCGCCTTTCAATTGCGGCGCGGCCCGAATCGGGTTGGCCCGTTCGGCTTGTGGCAACCCTTCGCCGACGCGGTAAAGGTTTTTACGAAAGAGACGATCATTCCGGCCGGGGCGAGCCGATCGTTGTTTTTGTTTGCCCCGATGCTGACCTTCATATTGGCCTGTCTTGCTTGGGCAGTCATTCCCGTGGGTGACGGCTGGGCGGTAGCCAACATCAACGTAGGAGTGCTCTACCTGTTCGCCGTCAGCTCCCTCGGTGTTTATGGCATCATCATCGCAGGTTGGGCAAGTAATTCAAAATATGCCTTTTTGGGTGCCATGCGTTCTGCTGCGCAGATGGTCAGCTACGAGGTCTCGATCGGTTTTGTCCTTGTCAGCGTCATGCTTTGCGTGGGTAGTCTGAACTTGAATGACGTTGTACGCGCACAGGGAGCAGGCCATTGGTGGTTCTGTTTCACCATGCTGCCAATGTTTGTGATTTTTCTGATATCAATGCTTGCAGAGACAAATCGCGCGCCATTTGACCTGCCGGAAGGCGAAAGCGAGCTGGTTGCTGGATTCTTTGTTGAATACAGCGCCATGTCATTCGCCCTCTTCTTCCTTGGCGAATATACAAACATGATCATGATGTCGGCGCTCGGCAGCGTGTTGTTTCTTGGCGGGTGGCAGGCGCCGTTCGGGCTTACATTTATCCCCGGCGTATTTTGGTTGTTTATCAAGATTTGCATGTTGATGTTTTTCTTCTTCTGGGTGCGCGCTACCTTTCCGCGCTACCGATACGACCAATTGATGCGGCTGGGGTGGAAGGTATTTCTGCCTCTTTCATTGTTGTGGCTTGTATTGACGGCAGGCTTTCTCGAGCTGACCGGCATGCTTCCATCTGGCCCGGCTTAGGTGTACACATGCGATTGACAGGAAAAACCGCCTGGCGTCTCGTAATGTCGGAGTTGCTCTCCGGGATGGCGATAACACTACGCTATTTTTTCAAGACGCCTGTGACTATCAACTATCCATATGAGCACGGCCCGCTCAGCCCCCGCTTCAAGGGGGAGCATGCGTTGCGCCGTTACCCGAATGGGGAGGAGCGATGTATAGCTTGTAAGCTGTGTGAGGCAATTTGCCCAGCCTACGCCATCACCATCGAGGCAGAGCCGCGCGAAGATGGTTCGCGCAGAACAACCCGATACGATATAGACATGACGAAATGCATCTACTGCGGTCTGTGTGAGGAGTCGTGTCCGGTTGATGCCATAGTCGAAGGTCCGAACTTTGAGTTTTCCACCGAAACTCGCGAAGAACTGATGTATAATAAAGACAAGCTGCTCGATAACGGGGATCGGTGGGAGTCAGAGATTGCCAAACGGCTCGAGCTGGATGCTCCTTACAGATGATTACCAGCGTCGCCTTTTATGTTTTCTCGGCCATCCTTCTCGGTTCGGCCGGTATGGTCGTGACTAGTCGTAATCCTGTCCACTCCGTTTTGTTTCTTATTCTGGCATTTTTTAATGCGGCAGCCCTGTTTTTGATTGCAGGGGCTGAGTTCCTTGCGATGGTTCTTGTCATTGTTTACGTGGGCGCCGTGGCTGTGCTGTTCCTGTTTGTGGTCATGATGCTGGACATCGATTTCGTAGCCTTGCGGGAGGGCTTTCAGCGCTACGCCCCAGTCGGGGCAACTGTGGGTGTCGTGTTGTTTTTCGAGCTTTTCAGCGTCTTACTTGGCTGGAAGATATCTGCTGACGCGCCAGTATTGCGTCTTAGCCGGATGCCGGATCAAGTGCAGAACACGCGAGCTATCGGACAGGTCCTGTATACAAACTACATCCTTCTCTTCCAGATCTCCGGGCTGATCTTGCTGGTTGCGATGGTGGGTGCGATCGTGCTGACGCATAGAGGCAGGTCAACGTCTAAGCACCAGAACATCACGCGTCAGCAAGAACGCAGGGTAAGCGATACGCTGGAAACCCTCAATCTGCGAAGCGGAGGCGGCGTAAAAGAATTCGGACTTTACCGTCCGAGGCCGGCACTCAAGTTGCAGACGATCGGACGTGACGATGGCCACACGCATGACGGCGCCGCCGCTCCAGCCCCGGTCGCAAGCGAGCATTAGCCATGCAAAGCGGAGCGCTCTCCATCGGCATTGGTCATTATTTGACCGTCGCAGCCATCCTGCTCGTACTCGGCGTCTTCGGCATATTTTTGAACCGCAAGAACGTTATTGTCATTCTAATGTCGATTGAGCTTATTCTGCTGGCTGTAAACGTGAATTTGGTTGCATTCTCCTCCGCGCTTGGTGATTTGGCCGGCCAAATTCTGGCTATGTTCGTCCTTACCGTAGCTGCGGCTGAGGCAGCGATTGGGCTGGCCATCGTCGTCGTCTACTTCCGCAATCGCGGCTCGATTGAGGTCGAGGACGTGAACTTGATGAAGGGGTGAGATGATCTTTGCCACCGCAGTCTTCGCACCCATGGCGGGATCGCTGGTATGCGGTTTTGCCGGCCGCGCCATGGGGGATCGTCCAGCGCAGTTGATCACCATCCTCTGCATGCTACTCGCCTCTATATGCGGGATAGCATCATGGTACCAGCACATCTGGGGTGGAATTTCGGATAGCGTCTTGCCGGTAGCCACGTGGATCAGTTCCGGCAGTTTCCATCTTGACTGGGCGTTGCGCTTCGATTCGCTATCCGTTTCCATGGTTGCGATGGTTACCTGTGTGGCGACGCTCATCCATATCTATAGCGTCGGCTACATGGCGCATGAGCATTCGACGACGACCCGCTTTTTCGCCTATCTATCGTTCTTCACGTTCGCCATGCTTATGCTCGTGACCGCTAATAATCTGGTCCAGCTCTTCTTTGGGTGGGAAGGGGTTGGTTTGGCGAGCTATCTGCTCATCGGTTACTGGTATGATCGACCTGCAGCCAACCGGGCTGCAATAAAGGCTATGGTCGTCAACAGAATTGGCGACCTGTCGTTTGCAGTCGGAATAGCCTTGGTATTCTTCAAGTTTAGGGCTGTCGATTTCCCAACCATTTTTGGCGCAATATCACAGCATGTGACGGATACTTACGGCTTTTTTGGCGCGAACCCGAGAAGCTATGAGGTGATCGGCCTTCTGTTGTTCATCGGCGCCATGGGCAAGTCCGCGCAGATTTTACTGCATACCTGGTTACCCGACGCGATGGAGGGACCAACACCCGTTTCGGCCTTGATCCACGCAGCTACCATGGTGACCGCCGGCGTTTTTCTGATGTCGCGGATGTCGCCGCTGATGGAGTTTGCACCGCGTGCGCTAACCTTTGTCACGTTCATTGGCGCTACGACGTGTCTATTTGCAGCAACGGTCGCCTGCGTCCAGACAGACATTAAACGCGTTATCGCCTATTCCACATGCTCACAGCTCGGCTACATGTTCATGGCAGCTGGGGTAGGTGCCTATCAAGCCAGCATGTTTCATTTGATTACGCACGCTTTCTTCAAAGCTCTGCTATTCCTTTGTGCCGGGTCCGTAATTCATGCCATGTCGGATGAGCAAGACATGAGGCGCATGGGCGGCATTTGGCGGAAAGTCCCGATCACCTATGGCACCATGTGGCTTGGCAGTCTGGCGCTGGCGGGCATTCCATATTTCGCCGGGTATTGGTCGAAAGACGCAATTCTGGAAGCAACCTATGCTGCAGCGAGCCCAATGGGCATGTATGGCTTTGTCTGCGGGACCATTGCAGCTTTTCTGACCGCGTTTTACTCCTGGCGGCTTCTGTTCATGACTTTTCATGGCCGGCCGCGCGCAAGCGAACCCGTTATGGCGCATGTTCATGAAAGCCCGCTCAGCATGACCGCCCCGCTTGCAATTCTTTCTCTAGGCGCAGTGTTTGCCGGCTGGTTACTCCATGCAGCACTCATTGGCGACCATAACGCCGCCTATTGGCAGGGTGCGATATTCACTCGGGAGAGCAATCACGTCTTGGAGCAGGTCGAGCGCACGCCGTTTCTCATCGGCGTCTTGCCCACGGCTACCGGCGTGCTGGGCATCGGCATGGCATACTGGTTTTACATCCTAAGCCCAGCAATACCCGTGCGCCTGGCGGCACAATTCGCGCCGGTCTATCGATTCCTGCTGAATAAATGGTATTTCGACGAGCTCTACGACTTCGTGTTTGTTCGCCCTGCACTGTGGATTGGGCGAGAGCTGTGGAAAGTGGGGGATGCTCAAATCATTGACGGCGTGCCGAATGGCTTGGCGAGCATGGCCGAGGGTGGTTCTATGCAGGTCGTTCGCATCCAAACGGGCTCCATCGCTGTCTATGCTTTCACGATGCTAATTGGCCTCGTCGTCATGATCAGCTTGTTCCTGCTCGTACGGTAGGTGTCGTGACGATCGCAAACAACGCCGGCTTTCCGGTGCTTTCTCTTGTAACATTTCTGCCGTTGCTAGGGGTCATTATCCTGATGACCTTGCGCGGCGACAGCGACGCGGTTGCCGAAAACGCGCGCTGGACCGCCTTGTGGACCAGCCTGCTCACCTTTCTCATCTCCCTCGTTCTGTGGAAGCGGTTCGATGTAGGGCAAACCGGATACCAGTTCACCGAGTCCGCCAACTGGCTGCCCAGTTTTGGCGTCGGCTACCGTATGGGTGTGGACGGCATTTCCGTCCTCTTCGTGTTGTTGTCCACCGCGCTCACGCCGATCTGCATCTTGGCGAGCTGGGATACGGTCAAGGTCAGGGTGCGCGAGTATATGGCCGCCTTCCTCATCCTCGAGACGATGATGGTGGGCATGTTCTCAGCCGCCGACTTTCTTTTGTTTTACATGTTTTTCGAGGGCGTCCTTATCCCGATGTACCTGATCATCGGTATCTGGGGTGGACCGCGCCGTGTCTATGCATCGCTGAAATTCTTTCTCTACACGTTTGCCGGGTCTGTATTGATGCTGCTGGCATTGCTCGCCATGTGGCAGCAGGCCGGCACGACCGACATCAGTATCTTGCTGCACACGCCTTTCTCTGCGCGCATGCAGTTTTGGCTGTTTTTAGCTTTTCTCGCCTCTTTTGCGGTGAAGGTGCCGATGTGGCCGGTGCATACTTGGTTGCCCGATGCACATGTGGAGGCGCCGACGGCTGGCTCGGTGATTTTGGCCGGCGTGTTGCTGAAAATGGGTGCTTACGGCTTTCTGCGTTTCTCAGTCCCGATGTTGCCGATAGCAGCGCAGCATTTCGCACCACTCATGTTCGTTTTGGGAGTCGTTGCGGTTATCTACACCTCGCTGGTCGCCTTGGCACAGGAGGATATGAAGAAACTGATCGCCTATTCTTCGGTGGCCCATATGGGCGTTGTCGTGATCGGCATTTTCACGTTCAACGTTCAGGGTATCGACGGCGCGCTGTTCCAGATGGTCTCGCACGGCATAGTGTCGGCCGCGCTGTTCCTGTGTGTTGGCGTGATCTACGACCGTATGCATACGCGTGAGATCGCGCGATATGGTGGCTTGGGTCACCGAATGCCGGCCTACGCCTTCGTTTTCATGCTGTTCACCATGGCATCTATCGGCTTGCCGGGCACGTCAGGCTTCGTCGGCGAGTTCCTGGTGCTGGTTGGTGCGTTCCAAGTCAATTTATGGCTTGCTCTGCTCGGCAGCTTGGGCATGGTGCTCGGTGCGGCCTACATGCTCTACCTTTATCGCCGCATTGTTTTCGGGAAGCTTCTACGGCCTGACTTGGCCTCCATACTGGACCTCTCACCACGCGAAATGGCCATCTTCGCTCCGCTTGCGATACTCACGCTGTGGCTCGGAATATACCCCAGCAGCTTCACCGTGTTTTTCGATGGAACGGTAGGGGCCATGGTGAAGAACCATAGTCAGGCGATGAATGTCGTTCATCATGCGACGCAACTGGCCGGGGCCGTCCCATGAACTGGGCCCTGGCGGTTCCCGAAATCGTGCTGGCTATTTGCGCCATGGCGATCTTGATCGCCGGTGTGCTGCAAAAGCGGGATGCGAGTGTTATCTGCACGATGGCCGCCATCGCTGCGTGCGCAGTCGTTGGTGTGCTGGTAACCAACACAGCCACTGGGGTAGGCTACGATGGCCTTTTCATCAGCGACGCTTTCTCAAGATATGCAAAGCTGCTGATCCTAGGTGGCACCGCCCTGTGTGCCATTTTGTCGCTCGATTTCAACGAGCGCCAGGGAATCATGCGGTTTGAGTTTCCCGTTCTCATGCTTCTCAGCACGGTCGGCATGATGGCCATGGCGTCGGCCAACAATCTCATGACGCTTTACATGGGTTTGGAGCTGCAATCTCTTGCTGTGTATGTGCTTGCAGCATTTGCGCGTGACGATGTGCGCTCGTCTGAAGCCGGTCTGAAGTATTTTGTGCTAAGTGCATTGGCTTCCGGCTTGCTGCTGTACGGCATATCGCTGACATACGGCTTTTCCGGCACGATGGACTTCTCCCGTATAGCGCAGGCCGTTACGGACCCGACCGAGGTGTCCACAGGACTGGTCGTCGGTATTGCTTTCATCATCACCGGACTAGCCTTCAAACTCTCCGCCGTTCCGTTCCATATGTGGACCCCCGACGTGTACGAGGGCGCGCCGACCTCGGTTACGGCCTTCATGAGCACGGCGCCAAAAGTCGCGCCATTTGTGGTCCTTCTACGCGTGATGTTTGGACCTTTTGGCCACGTCGCCATTCAGTGGCAGCCGATTATCGTATTGGTTGCTATCGCATCCATGCTGCTGGGCAGCTTCGCGGCAATTGCGCAGACGAATATCAAGCGCCTGATGGCTTACTCGTCGATCGGCCACATGGGCTATGCACTGATCGGCCTCGCGGCCGGCACGCAGACGGGTGTGCGTGGCGTATTGGTCTACCTGCTCACGTACGTCGTGATGTCGGCCGGAAGTTTTGCGTGTATCGTCGCCATGCGTCGGCGCGGTTTTGCTGTCGAGAAGATCAGCGATCTTGGGGGCTTGGCAAAGAATGACCTAACGCTCGCCACCCTGTTGGCAATTTTCATGTTCAGCATGGCCGGCGTGCCGCCGATGGCTGGCTTCTTCGGCAAGCTTCTCGTCTTCCAGGCTGCGGTCGATTCAGGCATGTGGACGCTGGCCGTCATCGGCGTTCTCACCAGCGTCGTCGGCTGCTTCTACTACTTGCGTGTTATTAAGGTGATCTTCTTCGATCCGTCGGAGGCGCCGTTCGATGCGCGTTCGGGCTCGCTCTCGTTCGTCGCCCTGGCAACCGGCGTGTTCACCCTGGCGTTTTTCATTTTTCCAGCACCGTTCTTGGGCGCTGCCACGCAGGCGGCAAAGGCCTTGTTCGAGTGAACGAAGCTGAGCCGTCGTCCTGGCGGTTGCAGAGATATGCACGCCTAGCCTCCACGCAGGATTTCGCTATCGCTGCGGCCCAGGCAGGGGATCCAGGATGTCTCGCTGTTCTCGCCGACACTCAAACGGCGGGACGCGGCAGCCGGGGACGTGAGTGGATCGCGCCCTCTGGCAACCTCAACCTGTCTCTTATGCTGCGACCAGCCAAAAGGACACCTGATCCGGGCCACTGGGCGATGCTGGCGGGCGTGGCATTGCACTCTGCTTTGGCGCCGTTTGCGGAACGGCTCATGCTCAAATGGCCGAACGACGTGCTTCTGTGCGGTGCGAAGCTCGGCGGTATCCTGATCGACAGCAGTGTTCTGCCGAACGGCCTTTTGGACTGGGTCGTTATCGGTATCGGTGCCAATTTGGCCCGCGCCCCGGAATGCGAAGGACGGCTGACCGCCTGTCTTCCTGCCCCCGCGCCGCCGGCTGCAGCGATCGCTGCAGCCGTGCTGGGAGAGTTTGACCGCTGGGCGACTGCCGATTTCCATGCCGCTTGGCTTGCTCGCGCGCATCGTCCTGGCACCGTCATCGATGTCGCCACACAGGATCGTCGCCTGCGGGGCCGTTTCGCTGGACTGACGGCACGCGGCGAGTTGCTGCTTGAAGGCTACCCTGCACCGATCAGCAGCGCCGAGGTCTTCCTGAGCACCCCGTGCGCAACGCTGACTGCGGCGCCCAAAACCCGCGCAGCACTGCCCGTCTGATGCTGCTCGTCGTCGATGCGGGAAATACCAACGTCGTTTTCGCCATACATGACGGGCGTCGCTGGGCCGGAATTTGGCGCATCGCGACCGAGCCGCAGCGAACGTCTGATGAATACGCGGTCTGGCTGATGACGTTGCTCACACACAGCCGTCTTACCACCGATCTGGTCAGTGCGGCGGTGATCGGTACCGTCGTTCCCGCCGCTCTCTACCACCTGCGCCGGCTTTGCCGCGAATGGTTCATGGTGGAGCCGCTGGTCGCGCGCGCGACGCTGGACTGGGGCTTCGACATCCGCGTGGACAACCCCGAAGACGTGGGCGCGGACCGGTTGCTCAACGCGCTCGCCGCCTACCGCCATTTCCGCACGGCGTTGATCGTCATCGACTTCGGCACTGCCACCACCTTTGACGTGGTAGCGCAAGACGGCTCCTACCTCGGCGGGGCGATCGCACCTGGAATCAACCTGTCGATTCAGGCGTTGCACCAGGCGGCGGCCCGCCTGCCCCGTATCGGCATCGGCCGACCGCAGGCAGTGATCGGAACCGGCACGGTGTCCGCCATGCAGTCCGGCGTATATTGGGGCTATGTCGGTTTGATCGAGGGACTGGTGACGCGCATCCGGCGCGAGATCCAGACGCCCGCTAAGATCGTCGGCACAGGCGGCCTGGCGCCGCTATTTTCCGAAGGCACCGAGATATTCGACCGAATCGACCCGGATCTGACGCTGGACGGCCTACGCATGTTGGCGGAGCGCAACCCCGCCCCCAGATTACACCGTAACCCTGCAGACACGACCAGAACAAGAACGATCGAAGGCGATTGATGGACGCACACATTGGAGACTTGGCCTTCTTGCCACTTGGCGGGACGGGCGAAATCGGCATGAACCTCAACCTCTACCGCTGCGATGGTCAATGGCTCGCGGTGGATTGCGGGATCGGCTTCGGCGGCAACGAACTGCCCGAAGCCGATGTGATTATGCCCGACCCCGCCTTTATCGCCGAGCGGCGCGACAAGCTGGTGGGCTTGATAATCACCCACGCGCACGAGGATCATGTGGGTGCAGTGGCGCACCTCTGGCGGCAATTGCGGTGCCCCGTCTATGCGACGCCGTTCACGGCAGCCGTGTTGCGTCGCAAGCTGACGGAAGCGCACCTGGTCAACGACGTGAAATTGCACGTGGTCCCACCCGGAGGATCGTTCGAGCTGGGGTCGTTCAAGCTCCAATTTTTGCGGGTGGCGCATTCCACGCCCGAGGCGCAGGGGTTAGCCATACGCACCCCCTATGGTACTATCGTCCATACCGGCGATTGGAAGCTTGATCCGCACCCGCTGGTAGGCCCGCCGACCGACGAAGCGGCGTTTTCCGCTCTGGGCGACGAGGGCGTGCTCGCCATGGTGTGCGACAGCACCAACGCGCTCGTGGAGGGACATTCAGGCTCCGAGGGAGACGTCCGCCGCTCACTGGCCGCGCTCATCAAGTCGATCGAGGGCCGTATCGCGGTCACGTGTTTTGCCAGCAACGTGGCGCGGGTCGAAAGCGTCGCCGTTGCGGCGCGCGACGCGGGCCGGTCCGTGGCCCTCGTCGGCCGCAGTTTGCGCAATCTAGAGGTCGCCGCGCGCGAGACGGGGTATCTCAGCACCATCCCGCAATTCGTCTCCGAGGACGCTGCCAACGACGTCCCCGACGGAAACCTGTTGATCCTGATCACCGGCAGCCAGGGCGAGGCGCGCAGCGCTTTGGCGCGCGTGGCCGCCGACACGCACCCCAGCATAGCGTTGGGCGAAGGCGACACAGTCATATTTTCCAGCCGCATGATACCCGGCAACGAGAAGGCGATCGGTGCCGTGCAGGACAATTTGGTACGCCGCGGCGTACGCGTGATGACCGATGACGACCACATGGTTCACGTCAGCGGCCACCCCGCGCGCGACGAATTGCGGCGGTTGTACCGTCTGGTGCGGCCACAATATGCGGTGCCGGTGCATGGCGAGTGGCGCCATTTGACCGCTCACGCGGCCTTGGCACAGGAACTAGGCGCCACACCGCTGCCGCTGGAGAACGGCGACATACTGACGCTGTACCCTGGCCGCCCGCAGGTGACCGATAGTGCGCCCGTTGGCCGCCTGGCGCTGGACGGCAACCGCGTGGTTCCGCTGCAGGGTGGGGTGATGGCCGCGCGGCGCCGTATGTTGTTCAACGGTGTCGTGGTCGGCAGCTTGGCCGTGGATGCAACCGGCCGCGTTATGGGCCGCGCCAGGGTGACCGCGCCCGGCCTATTCGAGCCTGAAGACCCCGAGACCGACCGGTTAAGCCGTGATTTCGGCGCAGCGGTGGCCGACCTGCCGGCGCCACTGCGCCGCGACGACTCAGCGTTGCAGGACGCCGCCCGCGCCGCCCTGCGTAAGATCGTCGGCCGCAAACTGGGCAAGAAGCCGATGGTGGATGTTCATCTGCTGCGTGTGTAGGGAGCGTAGACGATGGGCGTGGTGACCGGTTTCGTGTTATACGCTCTCATTTGGTGGACCGTGCTGTTTGCTATATTGCCACTCGGCACGCACCCGGTGGCCGAGGCTGATCCTGCGACTGGATGGCGGGGTACCCCTGAGCGTCCTCGGTTGGGACGCAAGCTTCTTCTGACCACCCTGGCCGCAATCGTGATTTGGGGGATCGTGGTCGGCCTGATCGAGAGCAACTGGCTCAGCTTCCGGCACGGCATCCTAGGAATGCCCGCCGATTATACCTGAATCGCGGGCGATGCCCAATTTCGCGGCGATTGCTGTCCAGCGTGCAAAATTCTTTCGCAAGCATACGTCATTTTGTGTGGACGCCGGGGCAAAGGGTTGGAATGATCACCGGCAGGACGAGGACTTTCCTCCTCCTGCCGTGTGACTGGCGTTTCCTCCCTAAACTTGGCCCTGCCGCCGCCGGTGTGCAGGGCCGTTTTTTTGTTAGCAGAACAAAGTTCGCACGTCACCACTTATTCACGTCTCGTTCAGTAATTTTGGTTGAATGTCAAAAAACAGATTGTGCGGTGCAGCAAAAATACTGGACACTGCGAAGTTTGATACTCGTCTTGTAATGGTAACGTTCTAGTATAGTTGCGGGATACTGTCCGGCCCATTGCTTTGGGTTGCGGTGTTCTTCGTCCTCAAGGGTGACGAGCCAATCGGTGCGCTCGCCAATGGCTGGAGCCCAATGACTGGAGCACGATAGCCTCTGCTGACAGAAGGCATGGTGCGGCAGCAGCGACCATCGGGGCGTGGCATCGGTCGGCGCCGCCACATTCCCTATTTCCTTGGCGTGGCGTAGCGTGCGAACGGTTATTGCCGGGACCTGCCCATGCGTCTTTCCCACACGTTCGTGCCCACGTTGAAGGAAACACCTGCGGAAGCGCAGATTGCTTCCCATCGCCTGATGCTGCGTGCCGGATTGGTGCGCCAGACCGCGTCCGGTATCTATGCCTGGTTGCCGGCAGGCTTGCGGGTGCTGCGCCGGATCGAGCAGGTTGTACGTGAGGAGCAGGACGCGGCCGGCGCGCAGGAGATGCTGATGCCGACTTTGCAAACGGCCGATTTGTGGCGCGAAAGCGGCCGCTACGACGCTTACGGCCCGGAGATGCTGCGCATCCGTGACCGTCATGAGCGTGATCTGCTTTACGGGCCAACGAACGAGGAGATGGTCACCGATCTGGCCCGCAACGCGATCAGATCGTATCGCGAGTTGCCGCAAACTCTGTACCATATACAATGGAAGTTTCGCGACGAGATGCGCCCACGTTTTGGTGTAATGCGCGGCCGCGAGTTCCTGATGAAGGACGCCTACAGCTTTGACCTGGATTACGAGGGTGCGGTGAACACCTATCGTCGCATGATGCTCGCCTACATGCGCACGTTTCAACGCCTTGGCGTGCGCGCGATTCCGATGCTAGCTGATACGGGCCCTATTGGTGGCGACCTCAGCCATGAGTTCATCGTGCTGGCGCCGACTGGCGAAAGCCAGGTGTTCTACGATGCAACCCTGGAACAAATGGATTATCTCAGCTCGGACTTCTCCACTGGCAGCCCGGCTGACCTTGCCGCGTTTCACGCCCTGATCAACGCCTATTATGCCGCAACCGAGGAAAAGCACGACACAGCACGCTGGGCCGCGATGGAAGCGGAGCAGAAGCGAGAGGGGCGCGGGATAGAAGTGGGTCAGATCTTCTATTTCGGCAAAAAGTATAGCAACGCTCTGAAATTCTCGGTTGCTGGACCCGACGGCGTGCCCATCGTTCCGGAAATGGGCAGCTACGGCATCGGTGTTTCGCGTTTAGTCGGTGCAATCATCGAAGCAAGCCACGACGAAGCCGGCATCATCTGGCCAGACAGTGTGGCGCCTTTCCGGGTGGGCATCCTGAACCTTCGCGTGGGCGATGCGGCGTGCGATGCGTTGTGCGAAGACCTTTACTTGAAACTCGGTGGGCGTGCTCTGCTCGACGATCGCGATGAGCGCGCAGGCGCCAAGTTTGCCGATGCCGACCTGATGGGCCATCCGTGGCAAATCATCGTCGGCCCGCGCAGTGCGGCTGCAGGGCGCGTCGAACTCAAGCGCCGGGCGACCGGCGAGCGTGAAGAGCTCTCGCTACAGTCGGCTCTGGCCAAGGTCGGCTGACATGTTCGGCCCGTTCGAGCGCGCCGTTGCCGGCCGTTATCTGCGCGCGCGCCGCGGTGAGCGCTTCGTATCCGTCATTGCGGCTTTCTCGCTGATTGGCATAGCCCTGGGCGTGGCTACCCTGATCATCGTCATGTCCGTGATGAGCGGGTTCAAGGATGATCTGCTGTCGCGCATCCTCGGTCTGAACGGACATCTGGGCGTATACGCCAGCAGCCCCGGCGGCTTGCAGGATTTCGACGCGCTGGCCGCGCGCATACGCGCGCTGCCCGGGGTGGTGTCGGCCACGCCTGTGATCGAAGGCCAGGTTTTGCTGACCGGCCGTGCACAGAACGCTGGCGGTATCGTGCGCGGCATCACGCAAGACGATTTGCGCCATCTTCCATCCATCGCCAACAACATTCGCGCAGGATCGCTCGACGACTTTCATGGCGACAACGCCATCGCGGTGGGGTTGACGCTCGCCGAACGCTTCGGCCTTGAAATCGGCAGCAAGATTACACTCGTCTCGCCCGATGGCGCGGTGACCGCGTTCGGTACTGTCCCGCGCGTGCGCGCCTACCGCGTGGTGGCCATTTTTCAAGCAGGCATGAACGAGTATGACAGCACTTTCACCTTCCTGCCTCTGGCCGCAGCACAGGTCTATTTTCAGAAGCCCGGAACTGTCACCCAGATCGAGGTGATGGTGGCTGATCCGCAGCACGTCTCGGCCGTCAACCGAGACATTCGATCGGCGCTGCGCGACCAGGCTGTTCGGGTAATCGACTGGACGCAGAGCAACGACAGCTTCTTCGCCGCCGTGCAGGTAGAGCAGAACGTGATGTTCCTCATCCTGACCCTGATCATCATTGTGGCCGCGTTCAACGTGATCTCGTCGCTAATCATGATGGTGAAGGACAAGACGCGCGACATTGCCGTGTTGCGCACGCTTGGCGCTGGTCGCGGCGCCATCATGCGCATCTTCCTGATGTGCGGCGCATCGGTCGGCGTGGTGGGCACCGTATTCGGCACCGCGCTGGGAGTGGTGTTCTGCCTCAACGTCGAGCGTATCCGGCTCGGCCTGCAAAGCATGACCGGCACCACTCTGTTCGACCCGACCGTCTACTATCTGGAACACTTGCCGGCCAAGCTGGACGCAACCACGGTTTCGCAGGTCGTTGCCATGGCGCTGGTCCTGTCGCTGTTGGCGACCCTGTACCCGAGCTGGCGGGCCGCCAAGACCGACCCCGTCGAGGCGCTACGCCATGAGTGAGCCGTTGGCGTTGCGCGCGGCGGGCCGCACCTATCGCAGCCCGGCCGGCGACCTCCCCGTGTTGAACGGCGCCGACTTGGTGCTGCGGCGTGGCGAGATCGTGGCGCTTGTCGCACCTTCCGGCACCGGCAAGTCCACGTTGCTGCATGTGGCCGGCCTGCTGGAACGGCCCGACTCGGGTGCCGTGCTGGTCGACGGTGTGGATGCCGGCAGCTTGGGCGATGCGGAACGCACCCGCATACGGCGCGACCGCATCGGCTTCGTCTATCAGTTCCACCACCTGCTGGGTGAGTTCTCCGCGCTGGAAAACGTGCTGCTGCCGCAGATGATCGCCGGAATTGCCCGTCCCGCTGCGCGCGCGCGTGGCCAGGAGCTGTTGGACGCCTTCGGGCTGCGCGACCGTGCCGGCCACCTGCCCGGCAAGCTTTCCGGCGGCGAGCAGCAGCGTGTGGCCATTGCCCGTGCGCTGGCCAACCGCCCAGCGGTGATCCTGGCCGACGAACCAACAGGTAATCTGGATGCCGGTACGTCCGACGTAGTGTTCGGTGAGCTGCTGCGAATCGTGCGCAGCCAGGGCGCGGCCGCACTGATCGCCACGCACAACACTGAACTGGCAAAACGGATGGACCGTGTCGTCACCCTTCGGCAAGGCCGCATCGTGGAGGTCTTACAGTGACTCTGGTAAGGCCGTCGCACCAACGAACAGAAGTTCTGGTCCTCTTTTAAAAAGGACTGCTTCCTTTCACCTCCTGGCCATCTACCCTTATCCCATGCCGCACACGAATTTCGTCCACCTCCGAGTCCACTCCGCCTATTCGCTCAGCGAAGGCGCGATAAAACCAGACAAGATCGCGGCGCTTGCGCGCGAAGCCGGAATGCCGGCCGTAGCCATTACCGACACGGGCAATCTGTTCGGCGCTCTTGAGTTCTCGCAATATTGCGTGGGCCGCGGTGTGCAGCCGATCATCGGCTGTCAGGTGAGCCTGGCCCGTGCAGGGGGTACGCCCGACCCCGTGGTGCTTCTCGCCCAGAACGACGCAGGGTTGGCCAATCTGCAGCGACTGTCCTCGGCCGGCTTCCTGACAAGCGATCCGGCAGCACCGCAGCTCGGCTTCGACACCGTGGCGGCTCAGTCCGAGGGGCTGTTCCTGCTGACCGGTGGGACTTGCGGCCCGATCGCGCGTCTGCTGGGCGAGGGGCGGGAGACCGATGCGGCAGCCGCGCTTGCCCGGATGCAAGAAGCTTTCGGCACCCGGATGGCGATGGAACTGCACCGGCACGGCACTCCACGCGAGCAGGCGGTAGAGCCGGGACTGATCGCCTTGGCCGACCGACACGGCCTGCCGCTGGTGGCCGCCAATGAATGCTTTTTCGCAAGCCCGGAGATGCACGAGGCGCACGACGCCCTGCTGTGCATTGCCGAAGCGCGGCTGCTCTCCGAAGCCGACCGGCGTCGCGTGACGCCAGAGCATTATTTCAAGTCATCCGCTCAGATGCGCGCCCTGTTTGCCGACCTGCCGGAGGCTTGCGAAAACACACTGGCCATTGCGCAAAGCTGCGCGGTGATGGCCGAGACGCGAAAGCCGCTGCTGCCGATCTGCCCGAAGGTGCGGCCAGGCAGCACCGAGGAGGAGACGCTGCGCGCCATGGCGCGCGAGGGCCTGGATCGCCGTATGGCGGCCGTGACCGCCGATGCCGCCCAGCGCACCCGCTACGGCGAGCGGCTTGAATACGAGCTCGGCGTGATCGCCACGATGGGGTTTGCCGGCTACTTCCTGATCGTCGCCGATTTCATTCAGTGGGCCAAAGGACAGGGCATACCCGTGGGGCCGGGCCGTGGCTCTGGCGCTGGGTCGGTCGCCGCCTGGGCACTGACGATAACCGATCTGGACCCGTTGCAGTTCGACCTGCTGTTCGAGCGCTTCTTAAACCCCGAACGGGTTTCTATGCCTGATTTCGATATCGACTTTTGCCAGAACCGGCGTGACGAGGTGATCAGCTACGTACGCCGCGAGTATGGCGACGACCGCGTGGCGCAGATTATTACTTTCGGCAAGCTGCAGGCGCGCGCAGCGGTGCGCGACGTAGGGCGCGTGCTGGGAATGCCATACGGCCAGGTGAACCGGGTTGCCGAGTTGATCCCCAACAACCCCGCCAAACCAGTGACACTGAAACAGGCGGTGGATGGTGAGCGCAAGCTGCAAGATCTGCGCGACGGCGACGAAGCTATACGCCGTTTGCTCGAGATCGCCCTGCAAGTTGAAGGCCTGTACCGCCATGCCAGCACGCACGCGGCCGGCGTGGTGATCGGCGACCGCAAATTGGTGGACCTGGTGCCAATGTATCGCGACCCGCGCGAGGGCACGCTGGTGACGCAATATAATATGAAGTGTGTGGAACAGGCCGGGCTGGTCAAGTTCGATTTCCTCGGCCTGACGACCCTGACGATCTTGCAGCGCGCCGTCGCCTACCTCCATGATCTTGACATCAACGTCGATCTACAACGCTTGCCGCTGGACGACACGGCCACCTACGCGATGCTGCAGCGCGGCGATGCCGGCGGCGTGTTCCAGTTCGAGTCGGCCGGCATGCGCGACGTGCTGCGGCAGATGCGGCCCGACCGGTTGGAGGATCTGATCGCGGCAGTGGCACTGTATCGGCCCGGCCCGATGGCCAACATTCCCGATTACTGCAAACGCAAGCACGGCGAGCCCTGGGCCCCGCCGCATGAGCAACTGCGCGACATACTCTCCGAGACCTACGGCATCATGGTCTATCAGGAACAGGTAATGCAGATCGCTCAGCACATGGCCGGCTACAGCCTGGGTGCGGCCGACCTGCTGCGGCGGGCGATGGGCAAGAAGATACGCGCCGAGATGGACGCGCAACGCCAGGTTTTCACCACGGGCGCCACCAAGCGCGGCGTATCGGAGGCCAAAGCCGTCGAGGTGTTCGACCTGATGGCGAAATTTGCCGATTATGGCTTCAATAAATCTCACGCGGCCGCCTACGCGCTGGTTTCGTATCAGACCGCCTGGATGAAGGCCAACCATCCGGTGCCGTTTCTGGCATCGTGCATGTCGCTTGCCATGGGGAACACCGATAAGCTGGCAGCCTTGCGGGCCGAAGCCGAGCGCATGGGCATCCGTGTTCTGCCGCCGGCGATCAACGCGAGCGAAGCCGATTTTCGCGTCGAGCGTCAGTTGAACGGCACGCTGGCGATCCGCTACGCGCTCTCCGCGATCAAGAAAATCGGGTTTGCGGCGATGCAGTCCCTGGAGGCCGTGCGTGGCGGGCGCAGCTTCGCCGACATCGGTGACTTCGCCGCGCGCGTTGACGCGCGTCACGTCAACAAAATGCAGTTGGAAAATCTTGCCCGAGCCGGCGTGTTCGATGCCATCGAGCCGAACAGGGCTCGATTGTTTGCTGGTGCGGAAACCATTCTGCGCCGGGCGCAGGCGCGTGCCGAAGAGGCATCGAGTGGACAGATTGCCCTGTTCGGCGGAACCGGCCGGCCGGAAGCGATACGCCTGCCGGATGTGGCTGACTGGCCCGACATGGAGCGGCTGGGCTACGAGGCGGAGGCGGTGGGCTTTCACCTTACCGCCCATCCTCTGGACGCTTTCGTTACCCTACTGCGCCGGCTTGGCGTGGTCTCGGCAAGTGCGCTGCAGAGCTGTGCCGAACGCGGTGGCGCCCGGGTCAAGATCGCCGGCTGCGTCGCTGGCTCGAAGGAGCGGACCACCAAGACAGGTAGCCGCATGGCATGGATCACCCTCTCTGACACGACGGGCTCGTGCGAGATCACCGTGTTTAGCGAGGTATTGGGGCGCGCCAGGGAGTACATGGCCGCAGGAACCCCTTTGCTGGTGACCGCGGACCTCAAGATGGAGGGCGAGATGCTGCGCGTGACCGCCCAGGACGTAACGAGCCTCGAACGGGCCTCTCTAGAGGCGGGCTCTGGCATGCGCATCTGGTTGAAGCGCACCGAGGCCGTGCCGCATATTCGCACGCTGCTGGAGCGGGAGGGGCGTGGTCGCGGCCGCGTGACCCTGATGCCGATGCTCGAGGCGGGCAGCGCAGGCGAGCAGGAGATCGAGGTGGCGCTGCCGGGCGGTTTCGCCGTTACAGCGCGCTTGCGGCAGGCACTGAAGACAATCTCTGGCGTCGAGCGGGTAGATGAGATTTAGCGAGGAATGGCGCGGCAGGGGGGCTTCCACTCCTCGTCAACCCCTGCTATCAGCCGGCGGCGCTTGGGCGCTTAGCTCAGTTGGTAGAGCAGCTGACTCTTAATCAGCGGGTCGTAGGTTCGAACCCTACAGCGCCCACCAGCATGTCAGACAGATTATTTGATTTTCTACTGCGATGGCGTTCCTACTGGGCTTTAGCGCCGAAAAGGTCCGCATCGTGCCTAGCTTAGAGGGATGGCCAGATGTCTCGTTTTCTAGTCGCTGCCGTGCTGATGGCATCCCTTGGCGGATGTGTCGTCGCAACCGCGCCAGCCCCTGCTGGGCCTGGTCCCGGCTATTACGCAGGACCTGCCCAATATGCGCCGCCGGCTGGGGTGACATATGTCGGGCCTGCCTATGCCAGCCCTGGCCCCGGCTATATCTGGCGTTATCATCGCCACTATGGGTGGGGTTGGTGGCATCCTCATTATGGCTGGCATCGCGGCTGGGCAGCGTATTGAACGACAGCGGCGAGGCGGGCCTTGTTCCCGCCTCAACGTCTTTTTAGGCTAAAGCCAGGCCCGGTTTTTACCGCGCCGGCGGCTGGCGATCGACTTAGAACGATGTGAGCCGAGCGTTA
>CAXUHU010000041.1:0-26181 GCA_964250925.1 uncultured Acetobacteraceae bacterium | reverse complement strand
GCGTTCCGACAGAACAGTATGCATTAAGCAAACCAGGCGAACAAATCGCTAATTCTTAGCGTTCAGCCTCGTTTTCCGATGCACTCGCAAATATTGCTCCTGTTAACTATATAGCTGCACAGGCGTGTTACGTGACAGTGGCGTCGCTATTGTCCGCACGCCCGTTTGAGTGCTTACGAAAGAGTTACCATGTCTTACATATCGTCAGTCCAGCCAGCCACAATGGCTGTGTCCACCCGTGCCCCTGTCCAGTATAGTCAGGCCAGCAGCGTGCCGTCTCCCTCGGCCTCCGGACCGGTATCGACCGGGTTGGAAATCCTGGTGTTTCTTACCATGCTGTCCGGCGTCAGCTTGGCGCTGTGTACGGTTGCGGCCGGTGCTTTCCACCAACCGGTCTGGTAGGCACTGGCGCGGACGCGGCGGGTAACGATATCGCCTTGCATGACAGAACTGCCCGGCCTCCCCCAATCTGCCTTCGACAAGGCAGATCGGTCTCCCGACGCGTCGTTCTACGGCCAGCCGCGCTTCGTGCTGCATATCGACGATGGCGCGGTGGCACGCGTGACGCGGCTGTATGCCGAGTTGCTGCCGGAAGGTGGCGACGTGCTCGACTTGATGAGCAGCTGGGTGAGCCACCTGCCACTTGGTGTGCGTTACGCCAGCGTGGTGGGCCATGGCATGAATTCCGCCGAATTGGCGGCTAATCCGGCCCTCTCGCGATGGTTCGTGCAGGACCTCAACCAACGTCCCGTGCTGGATTTGGCATCCCGCTCGTTTGATGCCTGCTGCCTGTGCGTCTCGGTGCAGTACCTGCAGCGCCCCGTAGCCGTATTTGCCGAGGTGTTCAGGGTCCTGCGGCCGGGTGGCGTGTTCGTGGTATCCTTCTCCAACCGCTGCTTTCCGACGAAGGCGGTAGCGATCTGGCAAGCATTGGATGGCCCAGGCCAGCAGCGTCTGGTAGGGGCCACCATGGACGCGGCTGGCTTGGTGGGCGTGACCGGACGGGCCTTTACGCCAAGTGCCGGCGATCCGCTGTGGTCGGTCGTCGGCTATCGGCGGGAACGGCCGCAGTGAGCCGGCAGCCGGCCTACCCCGTCTCGGACCACTGCGACGGCGTGCGGTTCTTCAATCCTGGCGCCGGCGACGTCGCGCGTGGGTTGTCCGAGGTGGCACGCTGGCGGATGGAGCAGAAGCGCGCTCCATGGCCGGCGATCGTGCGTGATCCGGTCTTTGCCGCACCGCCGGCGCTGGTTGAGCCAGGCACGGCATCGGTCACCTTCATCAATCATGCGACGTTCCTGCTGCGTCTGGCGGGCATGACGGTGCTGACCGACCCCATCTTCAGCCAACGCTGCTCGCCGCTGTCGTGGGCCGGCCCCAAGCGGGTTCGGCCGCCGGGACTGGCGTTGGATCGTCTGCCGCGTCCCGATGTCGTCCTGCTGTCGCACAACCATTACGACCACATGGACCTGCCCAGCCTGCGTGTGCTGCAGGCGCGATACGCACCACGCTTTATCACCACGCTGGGCAACGCACGCGCGCTGGCCGGCCTGGGGATCGCGGCCGACGAGCTTGACTGGTGGCAGCAGGCGCAGGCCGGGCCTTTGCGGATAACGGCGACCCCGGCGCGGCATTTCTCCGCGCGCACACCCTTCGACCGTAACCGCACCTTGTGGGCCGGTTTCATGATCGAGAGTGGAGGCGGGCGTGTGTTGTTCGCCGGCGATTCCGGTGCCGGCCCGCACTGGGACGACATCCGGTCCCGGCTCGGCGCGCCGGGCTTGGCGCTGCTGCCGATCGGCGCCTACGAGCCGCGCTGGTTCATGGCGCCGGTGCACATGAACCCCGCTGAAGCGGTGCAGGCGCATCTCGCGTTAGGGGCGCTCCTGTCCGTGGGCATGCATTTCGGCACCTTCCAACTGACCGACGAGGCGATCGACGCGCCGCTGCTGGCGCTGGAAGCGGCGTGCAACACGGCGGGATTGGGCGAGGGGACGTTCACCACGCACGGCTTCGGCGAGACGAGACTTTACGCAGTCGCATGATCAGATTGAACGATATCGAAACTAGGCAATCTGCAATTGATAGCGGACAGTAAATCTTTACTGACCGAAATACTTTGCTCGACTTTGCGAGACGACACTATAAATTATTCACGGTTTCGTGAAAGCTGGGAATTCACGATTGACCTCATCGACTGAATGGGTGACGTTAACGTCAGGGGGGTTGGATGGCCGAGTTGGCCGTCTGCAGCCCTCCTGTTTGGCGTTTACAGGGAGTTCAACAATGAAGAATACAATGCTCGGCCTCGCGGCTGCCAGCTTCGCTATTGTTGGTGCCGCGGCCTCGGCCGGCGCAGCAACGCCGGTGCTGACCATCGGCCAGTATGCCAGCACCGGCACCGTCGCCAGCAACAATGGTTCGGCAAACTGCACTGCTGTCGGCCTTACCAAAGGGGCTGCCAACGACAGCGTCATCACCTTCCCTGGCGATGGCAAGGCTGGCTTCACCCTTTACGTGCCGCTGTCCGGCACGCTCGAGCTATGCACAGGGTTCGGGACCGTTCCCGCCGGTGGCCTGAACGGGTTTTCGGCAACCGCCAACTGTGCGATCGACACCATCAACGGCAGCATCCCGGCGCAGCCTGTGAAGTTCTCCTTCACCAGCACCGTGACCGACAAGAACTCCAGCATCGGAACGACAACCGTTGCTATTCCGGCCACCAATACCGTTGGCGGCGGCTGCACCGCTACGGTCGATACGACGATCGTGCGTACCGGCAAGTAGCCTCACCTGGTAGGCGGGACGACGTGTTCCGCCTACGCCTGCCGTTCAATCACGCGGCCAGTTCGCAGGCTCGAACGCCGTCGTGTCTGGCGGCCCCGCGGATGCGAGGAAAACCGTTTCCTTTCCGAGTGCCACCAAGGCGCTGCTGACCGTGCCGAACCCGGAAAACGGGGTGATATTGATCGCCGCTTCGGATGGTGGCGTGCTGTCCGCCAGCAACACGGGCCAATTGGACCAATCGGGTGGATTGGGCGGCACGGAACGTCGAAATCGCGTCAGGTTGCGCGCCACGCGAGGACTGGACATGTCGTCCGGCTCACGCGCGGTCACCATGTGCGTGCCTACCGGCAGCTTCTGAGCCGTAATTGGCCCCTGGCCGGTTCCACGCAAGAAGGTCGCCCCATGACGGTCAGCCAGCACCAGGTTGAAGCTCCTCCATTGACCGGCGTTGAGCTGTGTCATCGCCGCAACCGCCTCGGCCATGCTGGCGTGCATCAGGGCCAATAAGGGCAGCTCGCCACGGGTACGCTTGCCGGGTGCAGGGCCCAGACTTCCCAGACGATTCAACACCGCGGCTGCCACCCCGGCGCGGTTCACTCCCAGCCAGGTACCGCCGGCTAGCACGTCACGGCCCGCCAGCACGTCGGGCTGATCGGGCCAATGACAGGCCGGCGGAAGCCAGCGACGATCCAGCTTCTCGTCGCGGTTGGCCGCGAGCAGCAGAGGCCAGTCAGGGTTGGCGCCGATAGCGATGACGACGGTGCACACGCCACTGACTATGGGCGCAGACCGGCCGCCTGTCAGCCTTGCTGTGCGATCGGCTGCTGCGGCGCGCTTGGTCCGGCCTCGCCGAAGACGCTGGTGAAGATGTGGTCGAGCGATCGCAGGTGCAGCCCGGTGTCCATGCTGGCCTCGAGCAATGCCGGGTCGATACGGCCGGCCACGTCCGGGTCCGCAGCAAGGCGATCGCGGAAGCTGCGGTTGTCCGGCTGGGCCAGAGCCGTCCAGGTCGCCATCGCGTTGCGCTGGACGATTCGGTACGCGTCCTCGCGCGAGATGCCGGCGCGCGACAGGGCCAACAGCACCTCGCCGCTGTGCACGACGCCGCCGAGCGACTCCAAGTTGGCCAACATGCGGTCCGGATAGACCAGCAGCTTGTCGATCAGCCCGGTCAGGCGGGCCAGCGCGAAATCGAGCGTGACGGTGGCGTCCGGAGCGATGCCGCGCTCCACGCTGGAATGGCTGATGTCGCGCTCGTGCCACAGCGCCACGTCCTCGAGCGCGGGCATCGCCGCCGCGCGAACCAGGCGGGCGAGACCTGTCAGGTTTTCACTCAGCACCGGGTTGCGCTTGTGGGGCATGGCGCTGCTGCCCTTTTGGCCCGGGTGAAAGAACTCTTCGGCTTCCCGCACTTCGGAGCGCTGCAGGTGGCGTATCTCGGTGGCCAGCCGTTCGACCCCGCTGGCAACCACGGCGAGCGTGCAGAAGAACGCGGCATGCCGGTCGCGCGGGATGACTTGCGTGGAGACCGGCTCGGGCACGAGGCCCAGCGCGCGGGCGACGTGGGCTTCCACGCGTGGGTCGGTATGGGCGAAGGTGCCGACGGCGCCGCTGATGGCGCAGGTGGCAATCTCCGCGCGGGCAGCCACCAGGCGAGTGCGGTTGCGAGCGAACTCGGCATAATGACCGGCGAGCTTGAGGCCGAAGGTGGTGGGTTCGGCGTGAATGCCGTGGCTGCGGCCGATGGTCAGCGTGTATTTGTGCTCGAAGGTGCGGCGCTTCAGCGCGGCCAGCAGGTCGTCCAGGTCGGCCAGCAGGATGTCGGCGGCTTGGGTCAGCTGCACGGCCAGGCAGGTGTCCAAGACGTCGCTGCTGGTCATGCCGAGATGCACGAAGCGGCTGTCTGGGCCGATCTTCTCGGCCAGCCAAGTGAGAAAGGCGATGACGTCGTGCCGCGTCTCGCGCTCGATCGCGTCGATGCGCTCGACATCGGCGGCGCCCATTTCGGCGAGCGCCGGCGTGCCGCGATCGCGTATGGTGCGGGCGGCTTCGGCGGGTATCTGGCCGAGCTCCGCCATCGCGTCGGCGGCGAGGGACTCGATGCGGAACCAGGTTCGAAAACGGTTCTCCGGCGCCCAGATCGCGGTCATGGCCGGACGGGCGTAGCGGGGGATCACAGCTTGGCTTCCCTGAGCATCAGACGCGGGGGTTTTGGCCGAGTGCCTTGGTGATGACGTCGTGGCGGTCCCGAAGCGACGCCACGCGTGTCCGAAGCTCGCGTTTGGGAATGCTGCCGATGGCCTGCGCACGCGCTTGGCGCACCAGCGCTTCCGGCAAGGTGACGTTCGTCGGACGCCGGAAGGCGTGATCGTCTGCGGCCAAGACATCGTTCGGCACCGCACCCTCCTTGCTGATCGGCTACACCAAGCACGCGCATACCATAGGCGCATGACCCATCCTATACGGCCGACAGAACAGCCGAAGGATGGTACATGCGTGCCGAGCTGATCGCTCTTCTGCAGGTCGTGCTGATCGACATCACCCTGGCCGGGGACAATGCGGTGGTTGTCGGCTTGGCTGTGGCCGGGCTGCCGGCGGCGCTGCGCCAGCGGGCGATTTGGGCGGGGATCGGGGCTGCCACGGCCATCCGGCTGGCGCTTTCGGCGGTGGCGGTCAGCCTGCTGAAGATCGTGGGCCTGACGCTGACCGGCAGCGTGCTGCTGCTGTGGGTGTGCTGGAAGATGTTCCGAGAGCTGCGAACGCGGCACGGCGATGGCCAAGGCCATGGCGCGCGGCAGAAGACGTTGTCGCAGGCCATTGGCCGGATCATGATCGCCGACCTGTCCATGAGCCTGGACAACGTATTGGCCGTGGCGGGTGCCGCACGCGAGCACCTCTGGGTGATGGCGGCCGGGCTGGGCCTGTCGGTGGTGTTGATGGCTGTGGCCGCCGATCTGGTGGCCCGTCTGTTGGAGCGGCAGCGCTGGATCGCCTGGATCGGCCTGGCCGTCGTAGTTTACGTTGCCGGCTCGATGATGGTGCATGGCTGGCACGATGTGGCGCGCCATTTGCCGGTCTGGCTGCAGGCGCGGTTCAGGGATGCGGCCGTTTTTCTATAGAGCACGACAGCTTCTGGAGAGCACGACGACTTTTGGCGGTCGCAACTATCGTGCTCTCGCCGTGGTTTGGCGAGCATGTTGATTGCGGTTGAGGGTCAACCTGATGCGATCATATTCCAGCTATAGTAATCCCTCGTTTCGAAAGCTGAGCCAGCGTCCGTTGCCGATGATGACATGATCGTGGACGGCGATGGACAGCGTGCGCGCCGCGTCCACGATCTGCCGCGTCATGGCGATGTCGTCCGGCGAGGGTTGCAAGCCGCCGCTCGGGTGGTTGTGCGCCAGGATGATGGCGGTGGCCTGCAGCTCCAAGGCGCGGCGCACCACCTCGCGCGGATAGACCGGCGTGTGGTCGACGGTGCCGCGGGTCTGCGCCTCGTCGGCAAGAAGGCGAAGGCGGGTGTCAAGGAACAGGATGCGGAACTGCTCGAGCGGCTCGCGCGCCATGGCCGCATTCAGATACGCCATCAGCGCGTCCCAGTGGGAGAGCACCGGGCGGTCGGCGACCTCCGCCCGCGACAGTCGCAGGGCGGCGGCCTGCACCAGTTTCAGCGCGGCGGCACTCGCCTCGCCCATGCCCTCCACCGCGGCTATATCGTTTGCCGGTGCGGCGATGGCATTCGCAAAACTGCCAAACCGGGCCAGCAACCGGTAGGCGACCGGCTTGGTGTCGCGCCGGGGCAGGGCCAGGAACAGCGCCATCTCCAACAGCTCGTGGTCGGCCAGCGCCTCCGGACCGCCGGTCAGCAATCGGTGGCGCATCCGGGCGCGGTGCTGCTCCATGCTCGTCGCCGGCATGGTCTTGGATGCGGGCCGCTCTGCGCCGCCCAGCAGGTCGGCTTGCACCACGGTCTCGGCAGGGTCGCCAGGCGGCGCCAGCGTGCTCAGGCGTCGTATGGAGGCTGATGCAGCCCGGCCGGTGAGATCGTAAAGACCTCGCAGCCTTCCTCGGTGACGCCGACCATGTGTTCGAATTGGGCGGACAGGCTACGATCTCGGGTGACCGCGGTCCAGCCGTCGTCCAGCACCTTCACCTCGGGCCGTCCTGCGTTGACCATGGGTTCGACGGTGAAGAACATGCCGGGCCGCAGCACCGGCCCTTCGCCGCGCCGGCCGAAATGCAGCACGTTGGGGGCGGCGTGGAAAGTACGGCCGATGCCGTGGCCGCAGAAATCGCGCACCACGCTGAAGCGGTTGGCCTCCACGTAGGTCTGTATCGCGTGGCCCACATCGCCCAGGGTCGCGCCCGGCACTACCGCCGCCACCCCCTTCATCAGCGATTTGTAGGTCACGTCCAACAGCATGCGCGCCCGGGTGGAAGCCGTGCCTGCCACGTACATGCGGCTGGTGTCGCCATGCCAGCCATCGAGAATGACGGTGACGTCGATGTTGAGAATGTCGCCGTCCAGCAGTTTCTTCTCGCCCGGTATGCCGTGGCAGACGACGTGGTTGATGCTGGTGCAGATCGATTTCGGAAAGCCGCGGTAGTTCAGCGGCGCCGGCAGGGCGCCGTGGGCCAGGATGAAGTCGTGGCACAGCTGATCCAGCGTGCCGGTGGTGACTCCTGGGCGGACATGCGGGGCTATCATGTCCAGCGTCTCGGCAGCGAGAAGGCCGGCCGCCCGCATGCCGGCGAAATCCGCCTGGCTGTGGATGGCGATGCGCCGTGCCTCACTCCCGCCGTCCATGGACCACTCCGAAAAACCGAACCGGGAAGATGCTGTCACGCAGGTTCCGGTGCAAGGCTTACCACAAGACCACGGCTGACGGCGTTACCTTTCAAGCCGTCGCCCTGCGGTGTACCGTCCAGCCATGATCGCCGACCCGTACCAGACCCTAGCCGGCAGTGGTTTTAGGCCAGGCGAGGACCTTGCCCCTGAGGAACTCCCCGCCCAGGAGCCGGCAGGCCTGTCGTTCACCCCGGCCTCGGACGCTGGGGGCACCGACTTCGACGTGCTGATGGGATACCAGATTTTTCTGGGCCGCGACCCTGAAAGCTCCTTCGTGATCGCGGACGCCAAGACGAGCCCGGTCGGCGCATTTCTGCGCGCTCTGATGGGCTCCGGCGAGTTCCAGAGTGCGGTGCTGGACCGGCTGGTGGCGGGCAGGGCGCTGCCGCACGAGACCGCATCGCTGGCGCCGTCGGCCGAGCAGATGGATTGGCTGTTTCGCCATGTGCGCCTGCCTGCCACGACCCAGGTGGCCCTGCGCGCCGCGCCCGACTGGCGGGCGTGGTTGCAAACCCTGGCGGCGGCGCCAGGCTTTCCCCACGCGCCCGGCCGCGGTGCTCCCGAACCCGCCAAGCCGGGCGCTGCCGCACAGGCTGCCGATGACGGTTTCGTTCTGGTGCACCTGGAGCAGCCGAAGGCCGGCGAACGCCTGCAGCCGGGCGGGCTGGTCAGCGGCAGCGGCTGGGCCATCGCCCCGGCCGACGTGGCCCATGTGGCCGTTCACCTCGACGACACGCTGCTGACTCATGCGCGCTACGGCCTGCCGCGGCCAGACGTGGCCCGAAACTTCCCCCACTATCGCCATGTGGACCATTGCGGTTTCGCCTTCACCGCGGAGGTACCGGCCGGCGTGCTGATGACCGCGACCAGCCAGCTGGTGGTCAGCGTGCGCACGGTGCGCGGCGAGCTGGGCCGCAAATCGGTGCGGCTGCAATTGCCTGCGCAGAAGCCGGCCGCCGTCGGCGGCGGTCAGGATGGCTGGCCGATACGTCTGGCCGTCGATGAGGCCGGGGTCGATGGCAATCGGATCTTTCGCGCGCGCGGCTGGGCCGTCTCGCATGCGCCGATCCGCGCAGTGACGGCGACGCTGGGCGCGATTGCGCTCAGGGTGACGTTCGGGCTGCCGCGCACCGACATCGCGCGCCTGCATAACGGCTATTCGAATGCCCTTAAATCCGGCTTCACGATCGTCCATCGGCTGCCGCCCAACCTGGCGGGCGGGCCCGGCTTCATGCGCGTGGAGGCGGAGGACGAGTTGGGGCAGACCCGGCATGCGATCGTGCCGGTCGCCATGCCTGGCCTGGCAGGCGGCGCGGACGAACGGCAGACCGGTCCTGTCCGGGGCGGGTTGACCGCTGCCACCCTGTCCGTTGCCGGTGTGCTGGAGGTGGCCGGCTGGGCGTTCGCCGAACGCGGCCCGGCCTCGGTCGCCATCGAGCTGGACGGAGAGACGCTGGGTGTGGCGCCCGCCGGGCTGGCGCGCCCCGACATCGGCCGCCTCTACCTTGGAGAGGCCGCAGCCGCGCGTTCCGGCTTTGACTTCAGCCATGCGCTGGACGAGCCGCCCGCAGCCGGCCCCCACAGGCTGACCCTGATTGTCGTCGGCGCCGGAGCCGAACGACAAATGGGGTACCGGTTGGTCGCGGGTCAGGCGCAGCCGCTGCTCGCCGGGCCAGACACGCCGCACGACATGAGGCTTGAGGTGGATCACCCGTTGCTGGATGGTGACGCGGCCCGGACCTCCATACGCGGCGCGCTAGCCATCTCCGGATGGGTGGTGGCGCGCCATGGCGTGACCGGCGTGTCGGTGTTCAACGGCGAGAGGCTTCTGGGCCGCGCCCATTGCGGCATGCGACGCGAGGACATCGGCAGCGCGTTTCCGGACTACGAGGGCTCGCTGCTGGCAGGCTACGCGCTGGTGCTGCCGCCGGGCACGCTGACGCAAGGCGAGCACACGATACGGATCGTGGCCGCCGGAACGGCCCAGCGGTCCGACGCCCGAGCCGCCACGTTGGAGCGCCGCTTCTCGATAAGAGTCGAGCACAGCGACGCATTGCCGCCGGAGAGTGCCCTGCGCACGCGCATCGCGCCGGCGGAGGCAGCCTTCGGCCTGCGCTTGCTCAAGCGGCAGGGCTACAATCCCAGCTTCCACCTGACCGTCGGGCCGGATGAAGAGGCGGCAGACAGCGCGGCACTGGCGGCCACGCTTTGGTCTCTCGTTAGCCAGGCCTACCCGGTCTGGACGGCGACCGTGCACCTGTCCAGCAGGGCAGAGGCTGGCCATCCCGGCTTGCGCGCGATCGTCGAGGCTTCATCGGGCAGGATCGTCCTAGCCTGGCCCGGCAAGGCCGCGAAAGCGAGGCGAGGCGGCGGGCAGCCCCGTTTTGTCATGCGGCTGCGTGCCGGCGACGGACTCGGCGCGGATGCTCTGCTGGCGTTCGCCGCCGAGAGCGCTACCGAACGCGCGGCCGATCTCATCTACGCCGACGACGTGCGCGCCGACCCGGCCCAGAACCGGCGGCAGCCCTTCTTCAAGCCGGACTGGTCGCCAAACCTGTTGCTGGCGATGAACTATGTCGGCCGTGCCTGGTGTGCGACGCCAGAGGTGGTCGAGCGGGCGAGGCTGGCGGAGAGCGCATCCGACTACGATACGGTGCTGCGGCTCACCGGGGCTGCATCCCAAATACGCCACGTGCCGCGCGTGCTGTTCGACATCGGTGCTCGGGGTGACACGAAGGACCAGGAAGCGGCAGCGTTGGCGGCCTGCCTTGCCCGTCGCGGTCTTGCTGCCCATGCCGAACCGGCTCTGGTGGCCGGCACCTGGCGCGTGCGACGCACACTGGCCAAGCCGAAGCGCGGGCGCGGCGTCGAGGCCGGCCGCGTCTCGATCATCATGCCCACCTGCGGCGCGCGCGGCTTGGTCCGCACCGCGATCGAGACACTGCGCGCAACCACCGGCTCGGCACTGCCCGGCGGCCGGCAGGTTGAGATCGTCGTGCTGGACAACACGCCGCCAGGCGACACGGCGATGGGCAACTGGCTGCGCAGACATGCAGATCGCGTCATCGGCATGCCGAGCGCGTTCAACTGGTCGCAGTTCAACAACCTGGGCGCACGCGCGGCCACCGGCGAGTACCTGCTGTTTCTCAACGACGACATCGAGGCCACGCAGCCCGGCTGGCTGGAGGCGCTGCTGGAGCACGCCCAGCAGCCCGACGTGGGGGTGGTGGGCGCGCGCCTGCTTTATCCCGACGGGCTGGTGCAGCATGCGGGCCAGTACCTGGCCGGCGCCCATGCCCGGCACGCCTTTCGTTTCAGCGACAGCACCATGCCGGGGCCGTTCGGCCTGGCTGGCGTGGCGCGCGAGGTAATTTCGGTAACCGGCGCATGCCAGCTGGTGCGTGCCGAGGTGTTCTGCCGGCTGGGCGGGTTCGAGGAGGCGCACAGCGTCGTCAACAACGATGTCGATTTTTGCCTGCGTGCTTGGCGGGCCGGGCTGTCGGTCATCTACACCCCGCACGCGACGCTCACGCACCACGAGCTGGCCAGCCGAGCGGCGCTGGAGGACAGCTACGACGAGGCCCGCTTCGCCGGCACCTGGCGCGCCGTTTTCGCCAAGGGCGATCCCTTCCGCCATCCGCGCCTGGCTGCCGACTCCGACGATTACAGCCCCGATCCGGAGCCTGCGACCCTGCTGCACGCAGGACGGCGCGGCCCCGAGGCCGAGGCGGTCCAGCGCATCCTGGCTGTGAAACTCGATCATATCGGCGACTACCTGACGTGCCTGCCGGCCTTGCGAAGCCTGAAGCGGCGCTTTGCAAACGCGGTGATCGATTTACTGGCGGCAAAGGCCACCGCCGACCTCGTTCAGGATGACGGGTTGCTAGGCGAGGTCATCGTGTTCGACTTCTTCCACGCCCGCTCCGGCGACGGTCAGGTAGCGCTTGCGGCCGAGACGTTTGCGGCGCTGGCGGCACGGCTCGCCCCCAAGCGCTACGACATCGCCATCGACCTTCGCATGCATCCCGAGACCCGCGAGGTGCTGCGCCACACCGGCGCCGGCTTCTGCGCCGGCTATGACCACGATAGCCGCTTCCCCTGGCTCGACGTGGCGCTCGAGTGGGAGGGCGACCAGCGCCTGGCGGCCAAACGATCGCATGTTTCCGAGCGCCTCGTGGCACTCGTGTCGGCCGTCGAGGATGCCTGCCGTGGCGAGGCGGCGCCTGAGGCAGCTCCCCTGTCGCCCGCGTCCGTGCCGGCGCTCGCCGCGCTGCCCGCCGCCTTCACCGCACGGCCGCTCGTCTGCATGCATCCCGGCGCCGGCAACACGACCAAGCAATGGCCGGCCGCCGACTATGCGTTACTCGCCGATTTGTTGGCCGCCGAGGCGGGCGTGCACGTCGTGCTGGTCGGCGCGGCCGACGAGGCGCCCGTCGCCGACCAGGTGCTGCGCCGCGTCGCCATGCCGGGGTGTGTCGAGTCCCTGGTGGGGCAGGTCAGGTTGCGCGACCTGGCCCAGGTGATGCGAGCCTGCGTGCTGTTCGTCGGCAACGATAGCGGCCCCAAGCACCTGGCGGCCTCGCTCGGACTGCCCACGGTCGGCATTCATTCCGGGGTGGTGGACGCGGCCGAATGGGCGCCGCTGGGGCCGCAGGCGCTGGCCCTTCGGCGCCGCATGGTGTGCAGCCCCTGCTACCTGGAGTTCGCCGCCGACTGCCCGCGCGACCTGGCCTGCCTGACCGGGCTGCGGCCCGCCGAGGTGTTCGCCGTATGCCGCCGCCTGCTTGCGTGATCCGCGTGCTCAATCGAAAGCTCTGGCACCCACCGGTCGCAGGATGGTAGCATTGCAGCACGATCATCGGTGAGGCCCGGCCTGCGCGTCGGGCCCGTGGGCGGGCTTGCTGTGTGTCTCTGGCGTGCAGGGGCCAGTGCTGCATGTGGAGATGGGTTTGCCTGCTACGGTCGTCGGGACGGAATTGGACAGGTCCGGAAAGGCCACCCATAGCGGTTTTATCGACGTGATCGACGCGCGGGCAGGCGTGCGTGGCTGGGCGGTCAACCTGGCCGACCCGACCGATCCGGTGCGGCTGCAGCTCTGCATTGGCGGCCGCACGATGGCTGAGACGCTGGCGACCGGCGAGCGGCCCGACATCTCGGCCGGGCTTGGGATGAAGGCGGCCGCGGCCTTCCACTTCGACGCCGCCGCCATGCAGGCGCTCGCCGACGGTATCGACGACCCTGGCGACGTGCTGTCGGTGCGCCTCGCGGCGACCGGACAGTATCTGTCCTATTCGGAAAAGCCGGTTAGCGGCGCCCACATCTTGGCGCAGGGTGCAGTGCTGCCCGAGCCCAGGGCGGTGCCGCAATCAAGCGCGGCCGAGCTCGACCTGCTGCTGGACAAGTTGCAGGCCCAAGCCACGACCCTGAGCGAGCAACTCCTACGACCGATGCCCGAAGCGCTGCAGGGCTACATCGAAACCATCGCGCTCACCTCGTCCGGCCAGGTCTGGTTCATGGGTTGGATGCAGCGCGGCCACCTGCAGGAGTTCAGCGCCGTCGTCGTCGAACGGCGCAAATACCCGGCCGCGGTTGCCGTGATGAGCTACCTGCGCGACGATCTGCCGAGCGATGCCTGTGGCGTTGTCGGCGTGATTGCGACCGCGTGGCGGCCGAACAGCGCCAGCAGCGAGGTCCATCTGTTCTTCGGCGGCGGGCGATTCTTCATGAAGTCGCACGACCCACTTCGCCTGCTGCCTTCTGGCGAGTTGACGGCCGAGTATGAAGGCATACGCGACCGTTGCCTGGGCGATGGCCGTGCCACCGCCCTGCAGCGTATGCTGACCTCGCTGGAAAGCTGGCAACCTTCGCGCACCGAAACGCAATGGTTCGGCACGGAAACGTCGATCGACCGTGTTCTGGTGGTGCCCGGCCTGGGCTGTCTGGTTGAGGGCTGGGTGATCAGCCCGATGAGGCGCGTCGAGACGCTGCGCCTGCGCGCCGGTGCCGCCGTCATGTCAGCCCATCCGGACAGCCTGTATTGGAAGCCTCGGCGCGACCTGCTGGCCGCCTTCCCGGGCAGCGAGCGGCTGGCCGAGCGGGCCGGCTTCGTGGGCCTGTTCACCGGCGGCGCCGAGCCGGACGATTTTGCCGATCCGGTGCTGAAGGTGGTATTCGAGGGCGGCAGCTCGGCCAACTGGCCGGTTCCCGCCCGTGCTTTCCGGCGGCTCGGCCATTCGGCTTCGGTCGAGGATGCGCTGATGTTCTTCCCGGCTTTGCAGGAGGAGACGTTCTTCCCCCGTTTCGCCGAGGCGGCGATCAATGCGGAGCGCGGTGCGATGGCTCCGCCGGTGCCGATCACGGTGGCGCGCTGCCGGCGTGCGATGGTGTTCGTGCTGCCGGAGGATCGCTGCGACCTGTTCCTGTTGTTCGAGGACATCGCCCAGCAGGTAAGCCAGGGCGTCGGCATCGAAGCTCTGGCGTTTGTCGCGGCCGCGCGCTCTAACCGGTCCGATGCGCTGTGGCTGTTTCGCGAGTTCCAGGCTGCCTACGGCCATCCACGCTCTATCGCCTGCAGCCTGCTGGTGATCGACGACGCTGCCCAGGCGTTCAGCCTGTTGCCCGACATCCTGCGCGAGATCGGCGCCAACCGTTTCTTCTTCGCCGGCAGCGGCGTCTTCTTGACCGGACCTGGCTGGGTGCAGGCGCGTCAGGCGCTGAACGCCACGGCGCCCGACCTGGTATTCTTCGGCTTGCAAGCCGAGGAGTTCGAGCGCCGGGTGCCTGGCGACGAGGTGAGTGCGCGCTGCTTCGTGTGGTCGGCCGGCCAGTTTGCCCGTTGGGCGCTAACCGCGCCGGCCTTTATGGGCGGATTCTACAAGGACAACGCGCTTGGCCGCTTCGGCGGTTCGCGCATCGTGCACGACGATGCGGCCCGCAGCACGCGCACACCTCTGCCCACCCGGACCGAAGAGGCGGTCAACGCGGCGGTGTACGCCAGTGCCGTCGCACAGGCCGGGGCGCGCCGGCCAGACGCCGCATGATGCCGGACAGCACGGCCAAGCGAACCGGTCCGATCGCCGTCGTCTCGCACACTCATCCCTCGGTCAGCAAAGGCGGTGCCGAGATCGCGGCGTTCAGCCTCTACGAGGGGCTCCGGCGCATTGGCGCGGACGCGATCTTCGTCGCCGTCTGCCCCTCTGCCGAGCGGCACAAGCTGCTGTTGGGCTCGGACCGCGAGTTCGCCATCATCTCCGACCAGATGCGTTACGACCATTTCTACCAGCTTTCCAGCAGCGATGTCTGGCGCCAATTGCGGGAGATCCTGGTCGGCCAGGACGTGCGGCTGGTGAACTTCCATCACTTCCTGCAGGTCGGCGTAAACTCGCTGCGCGCGCTGGTGAGCGAGACGGCGATACCGTTCGCCGTGACCCTGCACGAATTCCTGGCGATCTGTAACCACCACGGCCAGATGGTGACTCGTCCGGCCCGCCGGCTGTGCCCGATGGCCACGCCGTCCGGTTGTGCCACCTGCTTCCCCGAGAACAGCCGGGCGCAGTTCGCCGCCCGCAAACGCGTGATCCAGTCGGCCCTGCTGCCGGCGGCGGCCTTCGTCTCGCCCAGCCACTTCCTCGCCGACCGGATGATCGAGTGGGGTCTGCCGCGCGAAAAGTTCGTCGTGATCGAAAACGGCCTGCGGCTGGTGGACAAGCCGGACGAGCGTGAGCGCACCGCGGTCGAGGATCGGCCCTGGACGTTCGGCTATTTCGGCCAGATCACGCCGTTCAAGGGCATCGACACGCTGCTCGACACGATCGACCTGCTTGCCCGGCAGCCCGACATCAGCCGGCGCGTGCGTATACGCGTGCACGGCAACATCATCGGCCAGGAGCCGGCGTTCGTCGCCCGGTTCAACGAGACCTTCGCCAAGCACGCGTTCACCAGCTACGCCGGGCCTTATGACAATGCGGACGTGCGCAAGCTGATGCTGGCGTGCGACTACGTCCTGACACCGAGCACCTGGTGGGAAAACTCGCCGGTGGTCATCCAGGAAGCCTATGCGGCCGGTCGGCCGGTGATCTGCACGGGTATCGGGGGCATGGCCGAGAAGGTGCCAAACCGGCGATCGGGCCTGCATTTCCGCTTGGGCGATGCGACCGACCTGGCCCGCGCGATGTTCGAGGCGGCCGACGAGGTGCTCTACAGCGCCCTGTGTTCCGGCTTGCCTGCCGTGGCGGACCAGACATCGATGGCCCGCGACTATCTTGCTTGTTACGATCGCCTGGTCCAGCCCGCAGGCGTGCCCGAGGCGGCGCGCGTTCCACGCCGGCGAAGCAAGGCTGCGTAGAGCCGTCGCATCAGGTTGACCTCAACCATGATAGACGTGCTCGCCAGACCTGTCGCCGTCGTGCCCGAGCTGCCCGCAACGGACGGCGCTGGCGGCACCCTGGAAATGCTACCGTCATGTTTTCGCGCTTGATTAGCTAATTCATACGTCTCTAGTATGTTTCCGGCAGCGGAGCAAAGCCGGTGAAACTCGACGCGATATTGTCCTGGCTTGTGATGGCTTGGCTGGTTTGGACTGGGTCGGCTGCGGCGCAGGATCGTGTGTTGCGGATCGGCTACCAGAAATACGGCACACTGGTTCTGGAAAAAACACGGGCCACGCTGGAGAGGCGTCTGGCGCCGTTGCATGTGACCGTCAGCTGGACGGAGTTTCTCGGCGGCCCCGCATTGCTGGAGGCGATGGGCGCCGACAGCATCGATTTCGGCACGGCGGGCGATGCGCCGCCGATCTTCGGTCAAGCCGCCGGGGTGCCGCTCGTCTATGTCGGCGTGGAGCCGGCAACCCCGCATGGCGAGGCGGTGATCGTGCCGGAAGCCTCGCCCATCCACAGCATCGGCGACCTGCGCGGCAAGCGGATCGCCCTCAACAAAGGCTCCAACGTCCATAATCTTCTGGTTCGCGTTCTGGCCGCGGGCGGACTAAAGCCGGCCGATGTGCAATCGGTGTTCCTCAAGCCGTCCGACGCACGGCCGGCGTTCGAGAACGGCAGCGTAGACGCTTGGGCCATTTGGGACCCTTATTACGCGGCGGAACAGACGGCATCGAAGGTACGCGTCGTGTCGGACGGCGTGGGTCCGGACGGCCGCGTTATCGACGAGAACCGGCAGTATTTCTTCGCGACCCGCAATTTTGCCACCGCCAACCCGGACATCGTCCGCGCCGTGCTGGCCGACCTTAAGGAGGCGGAAGCCTACGGCTCGACCCACTTGGCCGAGGTAACCAAGTTGTTGGCGCCCGCCATGGGCATGGACCCGGTCGCCGTGCGGCGGGCCGTCGACCGCCTGCCCATGGGCGTGCAGCCGATAGACGTCCACGTGATGGCCTCCCAGCAGGACATCGCAGACACCTTTGCGTCCCTGCACCTGATTCCCGGCAAGATCGACATCAAGGATGCCGAACTGAACGAGCCCTTCTGATTTTTGGCGACTGACAATCGAAGGCTACCCCCGACATGCAGCTCCTCTGGTTCCTGCCCACCCATGGCGACGGTCGCTACCTTGCATCGGCCACCGGCGGCCGCGCGCTGACCTTCGATTACATGCGCCAGGTGGCCGAGGCCGCCGACCAGCTCGGCTACTGGGGCATGCTGCTGCCCACCGGCCGGTCTTGCGAAGATAGCTGGGTGGTCGGGTCCTCGGTGGCCCCTTTCACCAGGCAGTTGCGGTTTCTGATCGCGCTGCGTCCGGGGATCATGTCGCCGGTGCTGGGCGCGCGGATGGCGGCGGCGCTCGACCGCGCCACCGGCGGCCGGCTGCTGATCAACGTGGTGACCGGCGGCGACCCGGTGGAGCTGAAGGGCGACGGGCAGTGGCTGGCGCATGACGAGCGCTACGCGCTGACCGACGAGTTCCTGCAAGTGTGGCGCCGGGTGATGTCCGGCGAGGCAGTGACTTTCCAGGGCAGGCACATTCACGTGGAGGACGCGCGCCTGGCGTTTCTTCCGGTGCAGCAGCCTTATCCGCCGTTGTGGTTCGGCGGCTCGTCGGCCGCCGGCATCGAAGTCGCGGCCGAGCAATGCGATGTCTATCTCACCTGGGGCGAGCCGCCGGCCGACGTGGCCGAGAAGATAAGGATGGCGCGCGAGGCGGCAGAACGCCGCGGCCGCACGTTCCGCTTCGGCCTGCGCCTGCACATCGTGGTGCGCGAAACGCGCGAGGCGGCGTGGGCCGCGGCAGCCGACCTGATCCGCTACGTGGACGACACGGTCATTGCCGACGCCCAGAAGGTGTTTGCGCGCTACGACAGCGTCGGCCAGCAGCGCATGGCCGCATTGCACGCCGGCCGGCGCGATAAGCTGGAGATCAGCCCCGATCTCTGGGCCGGCGTAGGCTTGGTACGTGGTGGCGCCGGCACGGCGCTGGTGGGCGACCCGGACACGGTCGCAGCACGGCTGCTCGAGTATCGCGATTTGGGCGTGGAGAGTTTCATTCTCTCGGGCTACCCGCATCTAGAAGAAGCCTACCGCGTCGCGGAACTGCTGTTCCCGCGCCTGCCTCTGTCGCACGGCAAGGCTGGCCAGCAGACCGTCGCGCTGAACGGCCCGTTCGGCGAGATCATTGCCAACGAGCGCCCACCTGTGTTGGCAGCCGCTTCGTGAGCGACATCGCGGCACCACCCCTGCCGCGCCTGTCTCTGCGCCTGCCGGCTTCGCTGCGTGCAACCGTGCTTGCGTGGCTGGTCCCGCTAACCCTGCTTCTACTGTGGCAGGGGCTTTGCGCATCCGGCCTGGTGCCAGCGCGCAAGCTGCCAGCGCCCACCGCGGTGCTGCGGGCAGGCTGGGCCATGCTGCTGTCTGGCGAGCTGCCGCGGGACGTGCTGGTCTCCACCGGACGAGCCGCCACTGGCTTTCTCATCGGCGGCTCGCTCGGCTTCTGTTTCGGGCTCGCCGCCGGAGTGAGCCGGCTGGCGGAGAACCTGTTCGACGGCACGCTGCAGATGCTGCGCATGGTGCCGCATCTGGCGTTGATCCCGCTGGTGATCGTCTGGTTCGGCATCGGCGAAGGGGCGAAAGTGTTCCTGGTGGCGGCGGGCGTGTTCTTTCCAATCTACTACAATACCTATCACGGCATACGCACGATCGACGCCGGGCTGCTTGAGATGGCGCGCATCCAGGGCCTGCGCGGCCCGGCCCTGTTCTGGGCGGTGATTTTGCCCGGCGCACTTCC
Source organism: uncultured Acetobacteraceae bacterium (assembly GCA_964250925.1). Lineage (GTDB taxonomy): Bacteria > Pseudomonadota > Alphaproteobacteria > Acetobacterales > Acetobacteraceae > BOG-908. Next base: position 7,316 of record CAXUHU010000041.1, on the reverse strand, counting down.
CTCTATCCTGGTGGGCGTGCGCTATGCGCTGGGCATCATGTGGCTGACGCTTATAGTGGCCGAGACGATCGCCGGCAACTCCGGCATCGGTTTCATGACGATGAACGCGCGCGAGTTCATGCAGACCGACATCGTGGTGCTGGGCATCCTGCTTTACGCGGTACTCGGCAAGCTGATCGACAGCCTGGCCCGCTGGATCGAGAGGAGGGCGCTCGCATGGCATCCATCGTTCAGCCAGGCCTGAGTTGGGCGCGCATCGGCCCCACCGCCGAGGCGGCACAAGGTGCCCAGCCTGTGCCGAGGCAGGCTGGCTTGCCGCTTCACTTGGCCGGCGTTGGCCGTTCGTTTGGTGGCCGGCGCGTGCTGCACGACATCGACCTGGACGTGAGGCCCGGCCAGTTCGTCGCGATCGTCGGCCGCAGCGGTTCGGGCAAGAGTACGCTGCTGCGCCTGCTGGCGGGGCTTGATGAGCCGGACCGTGGACGGGTGACGTTGGGCGGCCAAAGCCCGCGTCAGGCCGCCGCCGGCGTGCGTATTATGTTTCAGGATGGACGGCTGCTGCCCTGGCGCCGGGTGATCGACAACGTGACGTTGGGATTGCCCCGCGGCTCGCGCCCGCGTGCCCAATCCGCCCTGCATTCCGTGGGCCTGGCCGACCGCGCAGGCGACTGGCCGCGCGTGCTGTCCGGCGGCCAGCGCCAGCGCGTGGCGCTCGCCCGCGCACTTGCCGCCGACCCGCAGCTGATCCTGCTGGACGAGCCGCTCGGGGCGCTGGACGCGCTGACTAGGCTGGAGATGCAGTCGTTGATCGAGGCGCTGTGGCAACGCGCCCGGTTCACCGCCGTTCTCGTCACCCACGACGTGGCCGAAGCCGCCATCCTAGCGGACCGAATTCTGTTAATCGAGGATGGTCGCGTGGCGCTTGACATGACGGTCGATCTTCCGCGCCCACGCCGCCCCAACGCGGCGCTGGCCGAGATAGAAGCCCAGGTACTGGGCCGAATCCTGAGAAGCTGACCGGGTTAGCCGTCAATGCGCCCTTTCGGTCGCGGCCGGCGTCTGCTCGCCCGCGTCGTCAAACTCAATCGTGTCGGCGGCTGGGAGCGATTTCGAGAATGCCGTCAGTTCTCGACGAAGATCGCCGGCATATTTCGCTCGCGTCGAGAAAATCGCCACGTCGAGATACTTTACGGCCACGCGGGGTCGATGCAACGCCAGCTTTCCCACCGGCACCCAGGCGCTTGGCAGCCGTGGAAAGTCCTGCGCGTAGATCATTGCCACTCGCACTTCGTGCGCGCTTGCAAGTTGGTCCATCCACGCCGGATCCGCGCCTTGGGCACGGGCGGCCAGCGCCTGGCTGGAACCCAGTCCCCATAGGTCGAGCACGTAGGCAGCATTGTGGAAACTGACCTGGCCTAGATCGTTGACGGCGATCGCGCCGCGATGGAATTGCGTGGCGAACCGGTGCATCTGGAACTGCTGATCGGATATGTTCTGTGCAGCGTCAGGAACGTCTGCAAGGCGCCTGACATAGGGCCACATCAAGGCGACGCTGACGAAAGCCAAGCCCAGCCATTGGCGCGTGCCCGCCTGTCTCACCCAATTCGTGCAACAGGCTGCGTGAACCGAGCAGGCGATCGCTGCGCAGGACAGCAGGGCATAGATCTCGTAGCGTGAGAACCAGCCGAACTTGCCTGCCAACAGGTGCGCGGCGGCGAGCGCCACGCCGATGACGGCAAGCTGCACCGTGTTGGCATCCCCGGTTCGCCAGGCTTTTGCACCGCCAAAGGTAATCAGGGTTGCAAACAACACAATCTGCGCAGAGCCGTACTCGGTCAACGCGTTGTTCATGACCTGCCACAGTATGAGTTGAACGAACCCCACACAATCCGAGGAACCACCCAGACGAGGATGTGGGGCGATCGGCAGGCCATAGAGGTGGATGAGCGGAACGATCGATAACCCTAGAAGGCCAAATGCCAGCAGCAGCGATCCGAACCTGAGGTTCCTGGCCAACACGAGGAATAGTCCCGCCAGGCAGAAGCAGGATCCCTCCGTCAGGCAAACCGACAGGGCTTCGTTGACCCTGATGCTGTAGGGAACTGGCGTCATCAGGGTCGTTTTCGCGGCTATCGAGTTCGGCAAAAAGCCTAAGCCGAGCCGATCCAGAAAAACGGAAAAACCGGCAAGGATCAGCAGGCCACAACACAGTAGCACGCTGGCGCCCAAAAACCGCCGCTTCCACGCCAACAGCAGTGTCACAGCCAGCCAAAGACTCACCCCTTCGTAGCGTAGGGAGACGGCTAGCAGAGCACATAGGGGCATCATGGCGCCGGTCCGCTCTCGCCGTTGGAAACGCAGCACGCCCAGAAGGCATCCCAGTACCGCTGCACCATGAAGGCTGTGCTCAAGCCCCGTACTGGCCAAGCCCAGTGTGTTGAAGCACAGCGTAAACACAATCGTCAGCGCAGCCGCACCCTCTGGTCTCGAGCGGGTAGGGGCAATGCCGTTCTCGGCGAGGATCAAGAATGTCAGCAGCGACGTCGCGATCGTCCCTGCCGCGCAAAGGAGAGTAGCGCCGAGCTGACCAATACCCAGTCTGACGAATGGCACGAGGAGGAAGGGATATAGAATTGAGGATGAGGGCGAGGCGGGCTCGTCAGCGTTGATGCCGTAATGCAAGCTCGTCGAGAGCCGCTCTGCCATAGCAAGGTGGATGTAGGGGTCGTCCAAGGTAAACAGAACTTGTCCGTTTGTCTTCATGACGATGCCGATCGTCATCCCGCCAAGAAGCAGCGCCGTCGTCAACGCGACGACAAGGCCGGTGTTGATCGTCAAAAAACTTTGTCGATCTGCAGCAACAAGGCGCGTCAATTTCCCAACGTTCATCGGCAACGCGGCTGTCACGCAGCGCCTGCCCGATCGCTAAGCGCCCTGGCGTGCGCACCACGAGCCTGGCATAACCTCATTGCAGCGACGTCTTCAGGGGTGGTGACGCAGTCACTGTGTAAAGGCTGAAGAAATCCCCCGAGCCGATCAGCTTCAGGTAGCCTGGCATCAGATTGCGTACGCACCCGCGATGCAGGACAAGAACTGCATTGTAAGCCGCCGGCCAAAAACGAAACGAAGAGGCGGTGTCCGATTGCGACAGATCTTTCGCCTCATCGGCAAGATGCGGGTCGTTCGGCAGATTACGGCTAAGCTGTCCCACGCTTCCCGCCTCGGTGATCGCGTTCAGAAGCGCGAACGAGGATGGTGACATCGCGTGTAGGCTTGCGGCAAGTGGATGCTTGATCGTCCGCAAAGGCTGCATGCCCACGCCGGTAAAGACCAGTGGGTTGTAGATACCGCGGTCGATCGCGGCGTATGACGCAAGGTGGGTCAGAGGAGGATTGGCGACGGACTTCGCGGGATGGCAGGTCTGCTGCTCGTCGACATCGCGCGACACCATCAACGCCGAACCGACCGGAAGCCGAGCTTCGAAGCTACGAAACGTTGCGATCTCGCGGCTGTTTTCGCGAGCGACCTCAAGCAGGCCATACCAGCGTAAGCCAACCAGCATGAGCAATACCAAGATGGCCAAGCCGTGCCGCTCGGGACGAATTGGCGGTGCACACTCCGTTCCCGCCAAGACCAGCGCTGTCAACGGCAGAACCAGGCGCGCATCCACATCGACAGCGTCACCGACCTGGTACGGGCAAACGACGACCAACAGCAGCAAAGCGACCACGGTCGGTCTCAAGATGGCGGACAGTCTCAGGCCGCCCTGCTGCAAGGCCAGCAGCAATGCAGCCACGCAGAGCAGACACGCGCCCAAGTCCGCGACCGAACCTGTGGCAATCCATGGTGCAAAAAGAAATCGGAGCTTCATCGCCTCGTGGTAGTGCATTTGCGGACTGGCAATCTGCTTTTCCGCAAGACAGGACAGGACCAAGCCGGGTCCGAAGACGGTCAGCAGAACCACGATCCTACGCAGCGCTACCGTTGCGGTGCGCATCCGGTCCGGCCCGTAGGCGGTCCGCTCGGCTGCGAGCAGGATGGCCAGCATCAAGCCGAACGTGCCAAAGCCGGCGATATGGGCAAACCAGCAAAGCGTTGCGACAACCGCAAGAGCGACGACGCGAATCGGGGAAAGCGCGTCTTTCCACCGAGTGTAGAATGCGAGCCCAACGAAGGCGATTGCGATGCTTAGAACGTAGTTCAAGTATCCCATATAAATCGATAGGCCGGTGATCAGCAGCGGCGAGGCAGCAACGCCATACCCCGTCCTGCCGAAGCACAAAACATGGATACTCCAGATAGCCCCGACGAGCACCAGCACGGAGCCGACAAGACAAAGGCGCAACACCGTGTCCGGTCCGGCAAAGCCGCTGAGAACGTAGTAAATCAGGTCGCATCCGAGGTCGGGCATCAGCGCCCAGTGCGGCGCGTAGGTTTGACGGATGACGTCATGTGCCGTCGCCCCCAGGACGTGCATCCGCGCAAGGTGATTGGGCCAATCCACCAGCGGCACATCACGGACGAGCAGAAAGGGCACTAGGATCGCGCAGGTGACAATGCAGAGTGCGACAACCGGCAGTCGGTCCGCCAGACGAACGCTGATCGATTGCCGGGTCAAAAGACGCCTTGCCAGGTCGACCCTGGTGATCAGGCCCGAGGAGGCAGTCCTGAAAGTGTCGTGCACAAGTGCGATCACCAAAGCGCGTCCATGCCGATGCGGCATGACCGCCGCAATCACGGGTCCGTGAGCGATAGCAGGATCGTTTCGCTCCCGCCAGTCCGATTTGACATCCGACTGTCCAGCGGCGGACGGCAGCCTCCATCGCCGACATGTCCAGGACGGCCGCAGTGTTCGATCCGCTTGCCCAGCAGCCTAGAGCTGGGCCGGCAGGGTGACGGACACGCGCATTTCGACCTGCCGGCTGACTAGGCCAGGGTAGCCGTCCACGCCGAAGGCACCGCGCTGCAGCGTGCCGCTGGCCAGCATGGCCGCACCGTCCCGCCTGACCGTCAGCGTCACGGGGCGGGTCACGCCGTGCAAGGTCAGCGTCCCGCTGGCGGCAATCGGCCCGCACGTTCCGCCATAGTGCAGCGTCGGGTAACGCGCGGCATCCAGCAGCAGCGGCCCGGTCGCCCTCTGCGTCAGCGCGCCGTCATCCATGCGCAGGCTGCCAACCTCTATGTCCAGCGAGACGCGGCACGCGCCGGGCACCGCCGTATCCACGCTCAGCAAGCCGGTAAACCGCTCGAACCGGCCACGCAGTGGGAATACACCCATGGCCCAGACGGTCAGGCCGATCGAGGTCGTCATCGGCGCCAGCTCTATCGTTGCCGCCCGCGCCCAGCTGGGCGCGGGCCACAGACACACACAAAGCGTCGCCACCCCGGCTAAGACTTCTCGCAACACGCATGTCTCCGCGCAACGCCGCTCCAAGGTGACACCGTACGCGGTTGGGCGGTATGGGATGGCAGAGACGTTGGGCAGCCGTAACTGCCTGCCTGAGGGAGGCTATCGAGTTGAGCTTGCGCGGCAAGATTGCGATCGTCACGGGATCGACCAGCGGCATCGGCCTGGGGATTGCCCACGCTTTGGCCGCCGAGGGCGCGGCCATCATGCTGAACGGCATGGGCGAGGCGGTCGAGATCGAGCGTATCCGCCAGGAGATGGCCGCGCGCCACGGCGTGCGCGTCCTATACAACGGCGCCGACATGACCAAACCTGCCGAAATCGCCGCCCTGGTCGATGCAGCCGCACGCCAGCTCGGCGGCCTGCATATTCTGGTCAACAATGCCGGCATTCAGTTTACCGCCGGCATCGCCGATTTCCCGGCCGAGCAGTGGGACAGGATCATCGCCGTCAACCTCACGGCCGCCTTCCACACCATGCACGCGGCCATCCCGATGATGAAGGCAGCAGGCTGGGGCCGCATTATTAACATCGCCTCTGCCCACGGCCTAGTCGCCAGCGCACAGAAATCCGCCTACGTCGCCGCCAAGCACGGCATCGTCGGGCTGACCAAGGTGGCCGGCATCGAACTGTCCAATGACGGCATTACCTGTAACGCCATCTGCCCCGGCTGGGTGCTGACGCCGCTGGTGCAGAAGCAGATTGCCGCCCGCGCCGAGCGTGAGGGAAAGCCGGCCGACGAGGTGGAACAGGAGCTGCTGGCCGAAAAACAGCCGATGCTTGCCTTTACCACGCCCGAGCAGATCGGTGCGCTCAGCGTATATCTGTGTTCGGAGGCGGCCAGCACGATCACTGGCACGCCGCTGTCCATCGATGGCGGCTGGACGGCCGGCTAAGGAGCCGGCGTGAGCGTTCTCGTCACAGGGGTGGCCGGCTTCATCGGCTATCACGCCGCCGCCGCCCTGCTCGCCCGCGGCGAGGTGGTGGTGGGCGTGGACAATCTTAACGACTATTACGATGTGCGGCTGAAAAACGCGCGGCTGGCGCGCCTGGCCAGTCCCGGGTTCACCTTCGTACGAGCCGACGTGTCGAACCGGGGGGCGATGTTCGCTCTGGCGTCCGACGAGATCACCCACGTGCTGCATTTGGCAGCACAGGCGGGCGTGCGGTTCTCGATGGTCGACCCATACGCCTACGTCACTGCCAATGTGATGGGGCAGGTGGTGATGCTTGAGTTCTGCCGCGCCTTGAAACAGTTGGCCCACTTCACCTATGCCAGTTCGTCCTCCGTCTATGGCCTGAACCGCGAGCTGCCGTTTGCGGAAACCGCGCGCGTTGACACGCCCTCCTCGCTCTATGCCGCTACGAAGCGTTCGGGAGAGCTGATCAGCCACGCCTATGGCCATCTATACGGCCTGCCGCAGACCGGGCTGCGGTTTTTCACCGTCTATGGGCCTTGGGGCCGGCCGGACATGGCCTATTACGGTTTTGCTGAGGCCATTATGGCAGGACGCCCAATCACCCTGTACGAGGGCGGCCGCTTGCGCCGCGATTTTACCTATATCGACGACATTGTGGCCGGTGTGCTGGGTGCGATGGACCAGCCACCGCCGTCAGGTGAGGGGCCGCGCCTGTTGAACATCGGCAATCACCGCAGTGAGACGGTCAATCGGCTGGTGGCGCTGTTGGAGCAGGCGCTCGACCGCCGCGCCGTCGTCCGCGAGGTGGCAAGGCCGGCCGCCGACGTGGAAGAGACCTGGGCAGCAGTGGACGCGATCAACGCGTTGACCGGCTATCAGCCTAGTACGCCGCTCGAGGTAGGCATCCCGATGTTCGCTAGATGGTTCCTGGATTTCCAATTTGGCGCACAAAACCTGTGTCATTGAGTTGACATGGGTATGTGTGGGGC
>CAXUHU010000040.1:21631-26544 GCA_964250925.1 uncultured Acetobacteraceae bacterium | reverse complement strand
GAACAGGCCGGACGCATGAACCGGCTGATCGACGACCTGCTCAGCCTGTCGCGCATCGAGATCACCGAACACCAGCCGCCATCCGGCCAGGTCGACATGGAGGGCGTGGTCGAGCGCGTTCTGGCCGGCCTGCAGCTTGGCATCGCCAAACGCGGCGTTCGGCTGAAGTGGGCATCGCCGGACGACCTGCCGCGCATCCCGGGAGACACCGACCAACTGGAGCAGGTGGCGCAAAACCTGCTGGAAAACGCGCTGAAATATGGCCGCGCCGGCGGCGTGGTGCGCGTGTCTTTGGACTTGGCTGGTTTCGGCGGCAAATGGCCGGCCCGGCCCGGCCTGGTGTTTTCGGTGTGCGACGACGGACCTGGCATTGCGCGCCAGCACCTGCCCCGGCTGACCGAGCGCTTCTACCGTGTCGATACGGGGCGGTCGCGCGCTGTGGGCGGCACCGGGCTGGGGCTGGCGATCGTGAAGCACATCGTAAACCGGCACCGCGGGGTGCTGCTGATCGAGAGCGAAGCCGGGCACGGAGCGACGTTCAGCATCTGGCTGCCGGTGGCTTGAGTCGCGGCCTGCTCACGCGAACGGCGCCCCCTGCGTGGGTGAGGAGCAGCCGACCTATGCCCAACCTGAAACCGCCCTGCCGGCCAAGCGCTCTGGGGTGGCACGAAGGAGTGGCGCTATGGCCCACGAAAAGACCAAGTCCGACAACGACACCAGCACCGCCCGCTCCGCCAAGGCCAAGAAGGCGGAGGAGGTGCAGCAGGCCGGCAGCGCGCGCGCCGGTGCGGGTCATGCGCCGGTGCCGGAGGGCGGCCTTGCCGACAAGCCGACCCACGCCAAAGGCGAGCCAATGCCGGCGCGCTCCCGTGCGGCGGCCGAGGGAACGGGCGAGGCGGGCACCTCGGGTGCGACAGCAGGCAAGACGGAAAAGGAGGCAGCCGCCCAGAAGGCTGCACTAACTCAGGAGCAGCACGGCCGCGGCCACCGCAAGAGCGAGTAGCAACACCGGTATCCAGATAACAGCCTATAGGATTTGTGTCGCGGAGTAGGTTGTCGGAACGCGTTGCATGTAGCGAGGCTGTCTGCAGGCGGTGCGGGCACCTGCAGCTTTAGGCCAGAGCGGTCAGCGTTCACTCGGTGGCGGCTTTGGTGATTGAACGGGCAGTTTCTTACGGGGACTGTTGCAGTCTAAGCGAGGTGGCTCCGAGTATTGGATGCCACGCAAGCAGAGTAGTTGCGAGGCAATCGCAGGCGGCACGACACGGCTTGACCGTCACAAACGCCGGGCTAAGTCAGGACCATGCGCGACTTTCCATCCTTGACCGAGCGAGAAATCCTGGCGCTGGCCATCAGCTCGGAGGAGGAGGACGGCCGGGTGTATGCCGACTTCGCCGAGCGGCTGCGTGCGGACTACCCGTCGAGTGCCAAGGTGTTCCTCGACATGTCGGCCGAGGAGAACGAGCATCGGCGCAGCCTGATCGACCTGTATGTCGAGCGGTTCGGGCAGCACATCCCGCTGATCCGCCGGCAGGACGTGCGCGGCTTCACGCCGCCGCGCTCCACCTGGCACCTGCCCGCGCTGCAGATCGACGTCGTGCGCAAGACGGCCCGCGAGATGGAAGTTCAGGCTGGCCGCTTCTACCGCCAGGCCGCCGCGCGCAGCACGGACGCGGCCATACGCCGGTTGCTGGGCGATTTGGCTGCTGCGGAGGAGGGCCACGAACGCCAGGCCGGTGACTTTCAGGAAAAGCACCTTTCCGGCGGCCGTGCCGAAGCCGAGGACGATCACGCCAAGCGGCGCTTCGTCCTGCAGGTAGTGCAGCCCGGCCTGGTTGGACTGATGGACGGTTCGGTCTCGACCCTGGCGCCGGTGTTCGCCGCCGCCTTCGCCACGCATCAGAGTTGGAACGCGTTTTTGGTAGGGCTGGCCGCCAGCATCGGCGCCGGCATCTCGATGGGCTTCGCCGAGGCACTGAGCGACGACGGCAAAATCTCCGGCCGCGGCGCGCCGCTGCTGCGCGGCGTGATCTGTGGGCTGATGACGACGCTGGGCGGCATCGGCCACACTCTGCCCTACCTCATCGGCGATTTCTGGACCGCCACAACGCTGGCCTGTGCGGTCGTCGTTGTCGAGCTGGCCGTCATCTCGTGGATACGGTGGCGCTACATGGAGAGCAACGTGGCCACCGCCGCGCTGCAGGTGATGTTCGGCGGCGCGCTGGTCCTCGCCTGCGGCATACTCATCGGCAGCAGTTAGACTAGGAGCGGTGCAGATGCTCGTCGGAGAGCCGCTCCTGCACAGGGCAGGCGGGCTGACGATCTGGGCTAGCCGGCATGGGCCGCCCGTTACCTGCAACTGCCCGTCGCCATGGTGGGCCCTTTAAGGCCGCCGCAGGCGCCCGAGCGGTGTGACGGCGAACACTGGAGTGCGATGCACCCTGCCGTCATGCGTCGGCCACGTGGGGCGACGATCCGGCAACGGCAGCTAAGCGGCATCGGCCAGGGTGCGGCCAGCCGGGAATCGGAGCGCCGGGTTGCCGGTGAAATCGTGCGGACCCGTGTGAGTCAAGGCGCCTTGCGTATCGAGCCAGATCTGGCCGCCCAAGTCGCGCCAACGCCGGCAGAACGTATAGTCTTCGCTGAGGTAATGGCGAGTTTCGGGTTCGATCATGCAGTCGAACAGGGCGTAGCGGTGCGGGCTCGGATTGTGCACCGCGCGATCATGGGCGGCGGCAAACGCCAGCTCGGGATGGGCTTGTATCATGCGCAGCAGAGCGGCGCGGCGGATCATCAGGAAGCCTGTGCCCGCATATTCGGCGCTGGCGAAGCCTTCCCGCGTCGTCCGGGCCTGGCCCTCGCAGGGCAGGCCCACGTAACGTAGCGGTGCTGTCTCCAACGGTTCGCTATACCTGACCCTCTCGATCGCCTCGGCAGACCACTCCCGCATTTTCAGCGGATACATGCCCGCCACCACATCCTCGCCGAAACGCACCATGCGTAGCACCTGGGCTGGCTGGAAGCTGATGTCGGCATCCACGAACAGAAGGTGAGTCGCGTCCGTCCGGTCGAGGAACTGCGCCACCAGCGTGTTGCGGCTGCGGGTTACGAGCGAGTCGTTGCCCAGCATGTCGATGGTCACCGTGAAACCGAGATGGTTGCCGAGCAGCAGCAGGTTGATGGCGGACAGCATGTAGCCTTGGGTGACCAAGCCACCGAAGCAGGGCGTGCCGACGACGATATGGAGACCTTTTGGAAGCTGCATGGCGGACCGCTAGCGATGTTCGTATGCCGATCATAGCAAAACAGAGGTGAACATTCCGGAAACGAGTGGTTAGACAGTTTGCCGCCACACCAGCTCGGACTATCGCGCCAGCACGGGGCCGGCTGTCAGCAACCGGGCCGGCTGCCGACGGCTTGCGCCACCAGCAGCCGATCGAACGGGTCACGATGATGCTTCGGAACGTGGAAACAGCAGCGGCATCTTCGATCGTGACCGGCAACGGTCCACAGCTTTGACCCTGCCCCACCCCCGCCCTATATGCTGGCCTTACCCGACGCCAGGCGGAACTGTGCCCCGATGAACTACCGTCCCTACCAGCAGATCCACCGCCGCAAGTCGCGGCAGATCCACGTGGGCCGCGTGCCGGTGGGCGGCGACGCGCCGGTTTCCGTGCAGACGATGACGAACACCCTCACGTCGGACGCGGCCGCCACCATCGCGCAGATCCGCCTGGCGGAGATCGCCGGCGTGGACATCGTGCGCGTCTCCTGCCCGGACATGGAGAGCACCGCGGCGCTGGCCGAGATCGTGCGCGAGGTGAACGTGCCCGTCGTGGCCGACATCCACTTCCACTACAAACGCGCCATCGAGGCGGCGCAGGCCGGCGCCGCCTGCCTGCGCATCAACCCCGGCAACATCGGCAGCGCCGAGCGGGTGCGCGACGTGATCAAGGCCGCGCGCGACTACAACTGCTCCATGCGCATCGGCGTCAACGCCGGCTCGCTGGAACGGCACCTGCTGGAGAAGTACGGCGAGCCGAACCCGGACGCGCTGGTCGAATCCGCCCTCGAACACGCCAAGATCCTGCAGGACCACGACTTCCACGCGTTCAAGATCAGCGTGAAGGCGTCCGACGTGTTCCTGGCCGTGGCCGCATACCAGCAGCTGGCCGAGGTGTGCGACCATCCGCTGCACATCGGCATCACCGAGGCCGGGGGCAAGCGCACCGGCACGGTGAAGTCCTCCATCGGGCTGGGCAGCCTGCTATGGGCCGGCATCGGCGACACGGTGCGCGTGTCGCTCTCGGCCGAACCGGCCGAGGAGGTTCTGGTCGGCTGGGACATCCTGAAGTCGCTGGGCATCCGCAACCGCGGCGTGAAGATCATCTCCTGCCCGTCCTGCGCCCGGCAGGGTTTCGACGTGATCCGGACGGTGGCGGCGCTGGAGGAGCGGCTGGCGCATATCGAGACGCCGGTCACGCTGTCCATCATCGGCTGCGTGGTCAACGGCCCTGGCGAGGCGCTGATGACCGATCTGGGCGTCACCGGCGGCGGCAACGGCCGGCACATGGTGTACGCGGCCGGACGCCAGGACCACACGATCGAGGGCGGCAGCATGATCGACCACATCGTGGAGCAGGTCGAGCGCAAGGTGGCCGCGATCAAGGCGGAACCTGTTGCTGTGCTGGAGCCGGTTTAAGGCAAGCAAGCAGTCCTTTTTTGGAAAAAAGGACCAAAAAACTTTTGCTCCCTGTCGGCGGCTGCTGAAACGTTCGCCGACAGGGAGCAAAAGTTTTTTGCTTCTTTTTTTCAAAAAAGAAGGCCTTGCTTCCTTCCTGGCACACTAACCACCCGCAAAGCCCGCCCGTTAACGCTATAGACACTGCGCAAACCAAGGCTGCTGGACAGGA
>CAXUHU010000040.1:0-21621 GCA_964250925.1 uncultured Acetobacteraceae bacterium | reverse complement strand
ACAACCGGGGGGGCGGGCCCAACGGGGGGGGGGCGCGGCCGGCCCGCCCCCCCCCCCCGGCGAAGGCTGCCTAGCGACGGACGACTGTTCCGCCGTAGAAGACGGCGTGCGGACGGGATGCGGCTTGGGTGTCGCCGGACGTCTGTAGGGTCGCCGTGTAAGTCTGCTTTTTAGATGAGCAGTAGGCTGCCTTCTTCGGCTCGCCAGTCCCGGATGTAGGGGCGACAAAGGTTGGGGTGGCGTTCTCGACGGTGCCCTTGAGGGTGGTTCCGGAGAACGACAGCGTGGCGGCCACGTAGAGGTAGCCGAACGAGCTGGTGTAGGTGCCCTTGCTGCCGCTCAGGTCCGTACCGTCGCCGCCCAGGCCCCAGCCGGTGTTGTAGGTGAACGCGCCCGGGTTGCAGGTGTCGGACAGGCCGATGCCCACGGCGGTCACCTGAAGCGCGCCGGTGGCGGAATCGGTGCCGATCGTGAACGAGATGTTGGTGCCGTCGGTGGCCGTGCCGCTGTAGGTGCCGGCCTGCTGGGCCGAAGCGGCGCCGGCCAGACAGGCGCCGGCAAGGATGGTGGCGGCAAGCGTGTATCGTTTCATGGTAACAAGTATCTCCCCGCAACCGGCGTGGTCATCCACGCGCGGCGGTGCATCTCCCTGCCAGGGCGGCATGGCCGGCGACAGCCACATCGCAGTTACTTGTCTGACGTAATTCCGAATAGATCTGACGTTCGCCCGAAACGACCTTCGGTCGTCCTGGTGCTCACAGCAACGCCAGCGTCCGTGGGTCCGGCTCGCCTCCATAGTATTTGGCCAGAGCGTCGGCGAACGGTGTCTGGTCGGGCGCTGCCTGTCGGAACAGCGTCATGGACGACCGGAATTTCATGTCGTCAGGCGAGCCGAAAATAGCGAGCGCCGTACGGCCCTGCACCTGGTCGACCAGCCCGGTGCATTCCAGCAACCGGCGGCCCAGGATGGGGTGCGCCAGGTAGGCGCGTGCCTCGCCAAGCGAGGCGATGGCGTAGGTCTGGGCGGTGGCGCTGAACCCCAGCCCGGCGAGCTGGGGGAAGACGAACCACATCCAGTGCGAGCGTTTCGCACCCTGGCCCAGTTCCTCCAGCACGCGGGGATAGATGCCGTCTTGTGCGGTGACGAAGCGGTGGAGGTCGTAGGTTTCGGGCATCGGTCACTCCTTGGCTGGCGTCATTTTCGATTTAGTGGTTTGTCCCACATGGCCTGCAGGCGTGGAACGCCGGATCGGCAGCCCATTTTCGACGAACGGCGGTGCGTGTGGATTTCTCGACGGACGACGGCCTGCAAACCGAGGCGACGCCTGCCCCCGAGCCGGTGTTCAGCGAGGCGCTGGGCCTGGCCAGGCTGATCGCGGCGCTGGGCGAGGGCAGCCTGATCCTGGCCGCCCATAGCGAAGCTCAGGCGGCCAGGCTGGTGGGGGCGGCGCGCGCGCTGGCGCCCGGCCTGCGCCCGATGCTGCTGCCGGGATGGGACTGCCTGCCTTTCGACCGCACCAGCCCGTCGCGCGGGGTGATGGGCCAGCGCATGGACGCGCTGGCGGCCATGGCGGGCGCCGGCACGCGCCTGCTGGTCGCCTCCGTCCAGGCCTTGGCGCAGAACCTGCCCGACCCCGGCCGATGCGAAACCCTGGTGATCGAGGCCGGCCAGCCGATCAGCCGCGTCCGCCTGCTGGCCGACCTGGAGCGGCTTGGCTACGCCGCGCTGGAGGAGGCGGACCAGCCGGGCGAACTGGCGGCCCAGGGCAGTGTGATCGACCTGGTGCCGGCTGATGGCGGGCATCCGGTGCGCATCCGGCTGGACGGCGAAGCGGCGGATTGCGTGGTGGCCAGGCTGGAGACCTACGACGCCGTCACGCAGCGCAGCCGCGGCGCGATCCCCCGCCTGACGGTCGGCCCGGCGTCCGAGGTGGTGACCGGGCGGCAGGACGAGGCGGCGGCACGGCCTGCCGGCTCCGAACACCGGCTGCCGGAGCTTGCGGGACCCTTGGTCGATGTGTTCGCGCTGATGCCAGAGGCGCGGCTGGTGCTGGACGCCGATGCGGACGCGCGGATGGGCGAGTACCTGGCACAGCTCGAGGAGGCGCGGGTGGCGCGCGTTGCACTGTGCCGGGCGGCGGGCGGCGCCTTGCCGCCCGAGGGTCTGTACCTGGACGCTGCGGCCTGGGAGGCTGCCAAGGAGACGCATCGGGCGAGCGTGGTGAGCTGGCCCCAAGCCGAGCCCCTGCCCGCCTTCCGCGCGGCCCGCCTGCCGGAGGCGGCGGCCGAAGCGTTCATCGCACGGCAGTCCAAGCTGGGGCGGCGGGTTGGTTTGTCCGGCGCGCGGCTGGCCGCGGCGCTCGACCAGCACGGCGGCGCGGCCGACGGCTGGGCCGCCCTGCTCGCCCTGCCGGCGGGCAGCGTGGGCGTACTGCCGGCCGGGATCCCCGCCGGCTTCGCCGCGGACGACGCCGTGGTGATCGGACCGGACGACGTGCTGCCGCCGCGCCACGGGCGGAGCGACCATGCCGGCCTGTTCGAAGTGGCGCTGCGGCCCGGCGACACGGTGATCCACCTGGATTACGGCATGGCGCGGCTGGACGGCATAGAGACGGTGCAAGCCGGCCAGGTGGCCGACTGCCTAGTGCTGGGCTTCGCCGGCGATGCGCGCAAGCTGGTGCCCTGCGCCGAGATGGACCGCGTCTGGCGTTACGGCGCCTGCGGCCAGTCCGTCAGCCTGGACCGCGCCGACGGATCAAGCTGGCGCAAGCGGCAGGGTCGCGTGCTGGCATCGCTGGACGAGACGGCGGCAAGCCTGGTGGCCCAAACCGCGGAACGCGCCCGGCTGCGTGCGCCCGCGATACGGCCGGCGCGGGCCGCGATGGAGCGGTTCATCGCGGGGTTTGCCTTCACGCCCACGCCGGACCAGGCAGCGTGCTTCGCCGACATCGCGGCCGACCTGGCCCGGCCGCACCCGATGGATCGCCTCCTGTGCGGCGACGTGGGGTTTGGCAAGACCGAGGCCGCCCTGCGCGCCGCCGCCGCTGTGGCGCTGGCGGGACGGCAGGTGGCGATCATGGCACCCACCACCGTACTGGTACGCCAGCACCTGGCGGTGTTCCGCCGCCGGTTCGCGGCGATCGGCATCGAGGTCGGAGCGCTGTCGCGCCTGACCCGCGCGGCGGAGGCCAACGCCATCCGCGCCGGGCTGGCCGATGGCAGCCTGCGCGTGGTGATCGGCACGCAGGCGCTGGCCGGCCGCGACGTGGTGTTCGCCGACCTGGCCCTGGTGGTGATCGACGAGGAGCAGCGCTTCGGCACCAAGGCGAAAACGGCGCTGACGGTGCTGCGCGAGCGGCGGCGCGGCGTGCACGCGCTGACGCTGACGGCCACCCCGATCCCGCGCACGCTGCAAGGGGCGCTGGCGGGGCTGCAGACCTTGTCCGTGCTGACCACGCCGCCCGCGCGCCGGTTGCCGGTGCGCACGACCGTATTGGCATACGACGAGGCGGTGCTGCGCGCAGCGCTCACGCGCGAGTACGCCCGCGGCGGCCAAAGCTTTTGCGTAAGCCCACGCATCGAGGATCTGGAGCGTCTGCAGCAGACACTCGGCCGGCTCGTGCCCGACCTTTCGGTCGTGGTCCTGCACGGCCGCATGAAACCCGATGCTATGGACGCCGCACTGGTGGGCTTCGCCGAGGGCCACGGCGACGTGCTGCTGTCCACCGACATCATCGAGGCCGGGATCGACATACCGCGCGCCAACACGATCCTGGTCTGGCAGGCGGACCGTTTCGGCCTGGCCCAGCTGCATCAGTTGCGCGGCCGAGTCGGGCGGGGCCGCACGCGCGGCATGGCCTGGCTGTTCACCGATCCCGCCTGCCCGCCCGGTCCGCAAGCCGCCGAGCGGCTTGCGGCGCTGGCCGCGCATGACGGCCTGGGGTCCGGCTTTGCAGTGGCCGCGCGCGACCTCGACATACGCGGCGCCGGCGACCTGCTGGGCGATGCGCAGGCTGGCCACGTCAAGCTGCTGGGCGTCGAGCTGGCCCGCTACCTGCTGGCCCGCGCCATGGCGCGGGCGCGCGGCCAAGCGGTGGAGGATGAATGGCGGCCCGAAATGGTCCTCGACCTGCCATCCTTCGTCCCGGCTTCCTACATGCCCGACCCCGCCGCTCGCATCGCGCTGCACGCGCGCTTGGCCAAGCCCGGCGACGCGGCTGCGTTGACGGACGAGCTGGAAGATCGTTTCGGCCCGTTGCCGGATGAGATACGACACCTGGTTGCGCAATCTGAACTGCGCGCCGAGTGCAATCGTCTGGACGTGGCCAGGCTCGAAGCGGGGCCGGCAGCCGTGGCGGCCGACATGCGGATCCAACCGCCCGACATTGCCGGCTTGGAACGCAAGGCCAAGCGCCTGATCCTGCGCCAGCAAACGTGCGGGCTGGACGAGCGCCTGGCGCTGGCGCGCAAGCTGCTACGCCGTATCGGACGGGCGGTGGCGGCCTAGACCGATGGGCCGCCAATCGGCATTATTCCACCGCCGGTCGGTTGCCAGTTGATGCGGTTCGAGAGACGATCGCGCCAGTGAAGGGGTGCCATAGTCATTCCCTTGTTTCATAAAGTGAAAGGCGCGCTCATGTCGTTCTCAGCAGGCAACCTCGCCCACGCCGTAAGAACCGCTTCCATGGCCGGCCTGCCTGGGGCGGTGTTGCTGTTGGCGGTCGGCGCCCAAGCGGCTCCGCCCAGTGCGGATGCCGCAATGCGGGATGCCTGGCGCACGGCGATCGCGCAAACGCCGGTGCCGCAGGAGGGCTGCTTCAAGGCGACCTATCCCAGCACGGCCTGGACGAAGGTTGCGTGTAAGGCCGCGCCGCCCCGCCCGTATGTGCCCAGGCACGGCCACCAGGGCTACACGGTCGGCGACGGCAACGACTACTCGGCCGTGGTGGGCGGCATCATCGCTTCCGGCGTAGGGTCGTTTCCCGTCGTGACGGGGGTCACGCGTGAGACGGGCTACAACAACCGCGCCAACACCTACTCGATTCAGATGAACTCGCAATTTTTCACCACGCCCGTGTGCAACGGCGCCACCGACCCGTCATCCTGCCTGGGCTGGCAGCAATTCGTTTACTCGAACTCGGGCGTGGCGTTCATGCAGTACTGGCTCATCAATTACGGCTCCAAATGCCCGTCCGGCGGCTGGATGGCGTATAGCGGCGATTGCTACAGGAACAGTGCCGCAGTGGGCGTTCCCAGCCAAGTGATCACGCAACTGGACAACCTGAAGCTTACGGGGAGTGCGGTGGCCGGCGGCACCGACACCTTCGTTTTCGCCACCGCCAGCGAGGCCTACAGCACGACGGGCAATGACAGTGTGGTCCATCTCGCCAGCGCTTGGAACGCCATCGAGTTCAACGTCGTGGGCGACGGCGGCGGGTCGAGCGCAAAGTTCAACAAGGGCTCGTCCATCACCGTCAAGATTGCGATCAAGGACGGCAGCACGGCTGCACCGGCCTGCAAGGCCGATGACGGCACCACGGGAGAGACCAACAACCTGACCCTGGGAAGCTGCGCCACCGCCGGAGGGTCAACTCCGTCCGTGACCTTCAAGGAAAGCCGTTGATCCGAGCCCGAACACCACGGCCTCCACTACAGGCGCGACAGGGTCCGCCCGGTCGCGCTACTCGTCCATCCCGTCGGCGCCGCTGCCGGATCCAGTGATGCCGGCCCGGCTGGGGGCGACCGCGTGCGGCTGTATGGTTCGGCTGATCGCGGCTACGGCCGCGTCGTCGGGCCTGTCCATGTCGCCCGGCAAGGGTGCCGCGTCGCGGTCCTGCGCCAACGCGTCGGCCAAGCCGTCGGGGTCGGTGCGCGAGGCTTGGTCGATCAACGCACTGGCCCGTTCGTCGTCACCCGCCGCCTGGGCCCGTGCGGCTGCGTCCACCTCCTGCCGGGCGCTGCCGCGCTTGTTGCTATCGACCTCGTCGGTCCCCTGTGTGTCTGACATCCACGTGCCCTCCGCTCGTGCTGCCTCAACAGGACTGCCCGGCGGCGGTTGCCGCTGTGAGCGTTGAAACCGGCCAATCGGTCGGGACAGACGCGGCGCCGGCCAGGCAAAATCAAGCTACGGTAGCAACGAATCACCCTTATTGGGTTCGGCTAACCTGTTAGGATAGGCTGGTCCGAGCAGGGCCCGTCCTGCAGCGAGGGTGTAGATGGTCGAGAAAATCACAACCGAGATCCTGATGCAGTTCGTGCCGGAGAGCCTGGCCGTGCAGGCCGAGTGCACCACGCAATTCCCCGACGACGACATCCTGGCGACCACGGGCGTCGACGGTTTTGCCGGTCCGTTCACCGACGGCCGCTACTTCCTGGTCGATAGCTTCAAGTTCGGCGTGGAGCTGCGCGATGGCGAAACGGACGCCAACAGGCCGAACATCGACGCGATCCAGGCGCTGCTCGGCAAGTCGGGCATGGCAAAGGGCATGCAGAAGGACTTGGCCAGGCACATCGCGACCGCCGGAACCAACGCCGCACAGAATTTCGCGCGCTGGCGCAGCGCCACCGACGAGGCCTGGAAGTATCAGCAGAACGACAAGCAGACGTACAGCGCGCGCATCGAGGAGTTCTCGTTCACCCGGCGGATCGACAAGGCGACGGCAACCTTGTTCGACTATTGCTGCCGGCAGAAGACCTTTGCCTTTGCCAGCATGATCAAGCGAAAATCCGCCCCGGCGATGCTGGAGGACGGAACGACCGGCCAATCCTACCTTCGGCTGGATTTTGCCGACGTGCAGATTGCCAGCCTGAGCTGGAGCGACGACGACGTGGTGGAGGAGTCGTGCAGCTTCCGCGCCATGAAGATGCGCGCCCAGTTCTGGGCGGAGCTCGGCAACACGGATTTCGACATGCTGACATATATGAACAAGGCCGATTGGGTGAACTCTCTGGCCATCCTGGGCTCCGGCGCCCAGACGGTCGGCGACGGCAGCTAGAGCAGCATACGATCAGGTGGATCACCTGGTTGAAGCAGCTCGCCAAGAGGAGAACTGGAGTGGGGTGGGTGAGCGAAAGCGATCCCGCCTCGCTCTAGACGGACTGTGCAGCGCGGTGGAGTAGGCCAGCATGGCGGACGACAAGAGTACGGACGTGTTGATGTTCATGGTCATTGACGGCTTCCCCGTTCCCGCCTCCTGCACGACCCAATTCACGGCAGATGCCTACGACAGCGACGACGAGCTGCTGGACGGTTTTGTTCCCGGCGGTTTTTTCGAGGTGCACGACATCGACCTCGACCTGACGGCGCCGTCGCCGAACAAGCAGGCGGCCGGCCAGAGCAAGGCCGGCGTGCAGTTGGGCGACGTAACGATCACGAGGCTGATCGACAAGGCATCGATGCGGCTGATGCAAGCCTGCATCAATGCCGAGGGATTCGATTCGGCAGCCATCATCAAGCGGCGCGCAACCGGCGGCTCGCTGGAATCGGGCGAGGCCTACATGCGCATCGATTTCACCGGCGTGCTGATCACCAAGATCGACTGGACCGACCAGCACATCGTGCAGGAAAAGTGCACGTTCATCACCCGCCAGGTCCAGGTCCGCTACCGGCCGCAATCCGCAAGCGGCATTCTGGGCCCGGTTTCCTCGGCATCGTGGGTGTTGCCCATCTGATCAGGCGGCCACGGCTGTTCGCAGCACGGCGGCACCGTCGCACCCCGCCAGACAGGGTGAACCTGCCGCCGTGATGCCGAGTGCCGCCTTCATCTGCGCCGCCAGGCTGACGGTGGGCAGCCCAGCCTGCAACTGGGCCACATCCGCGATGGGCGGAGCACGCCACGTCAATGCCGCGACCGATGCCGGGTTCATGGATAGGGCGGCCTGCACCACGGCCGGGGTGGCCAGGGCCGCCGGACAATAGGGCATCGCCGGCAGGCTTGCCGGCAACCCGCCAGCCGCAGCGGGGCCCGGCGTCAGCCCCGCTTCAGCCAAGGCCGGCTGCAGGGTTGCGAGCTTGGCGGCAACCCCCTGCTGTGTCGCCGTCAAGCCGGCTTCCAGCGGGGCGGTCCCAAGGCTCGCTTGCAACGAGGCCACTGCAGCGAGCTGCGCCGACAGCCGGGTCATCGCAGCCAAGGCCGCTGCTGCCGGCATGGGCAGTGGCATGGCGAGCAGCGTCCGCATGGCGCTGGCGAGCGGCGGCGCGAAATTCCCGGTCGAGTCGATACCGAGTTGCGCATTGACAGCCACCAGCGGCGCTATCGCGCTGAGCCGCGTCACGAAGCCCTGCATCGGCGCCGGCACCGCGTACGCCTCCGGGTCGGCCGTGAATACCCCGGCCCCTAGAGCTTGGCGGACTTGGTCGATCGCAAAGTTCGCCGAAGCAAGCTGCACCCAGCCAGGCCCGCTCGCCGCCGGTTCACCGCCCTCGGCGTCCCACCGGGCGGTGCTGGACTCGGGGTGGATTTCGGCCCCGGCGGCGGCCACCCGCGCGCTTAGCGTGGCCGAAACACGCGCGAACATCGCGGCCTGGGTGGGCTGCAGCAGGTCCAGCCCGAACTGCGCCAGCGCCTGGGCACGCAGATTGGCCAAGGCCCCGACGGTAGCCATGCTGGCTGGCGATAGCGGCACGGCAGGCAGGCTGGCTTGCTCCCAGGCGGGATTGGGCGACCAGGGAACGGACGGCAGGCCGCGCGCGCCCAGCCATGCCGAAAGCGCGGCGACCGGCTGTATCCCAGGCACCGGCGTGCCGGCGGGCACGGCGAGCTGCGCCATGGCCGCCTGCAGCTGCGGCAACATGCTCTTGCAAAAGCAGCCCATCGAGGCTTGTGTCCTCCGCCCGGCACGGCCACCGAACGGTCACGGGTGCGTTCACCGGCGGAACGGTTTAGACCAGCCGGCGGCTTGGGGGAATACGATGGGGCAGCCAGCGGCGAGAATCGGCGATGTCGTGCTGCAGGACGCGCCGCATTGTCACGCCAACATCCATCCGGCGTTGCCCGTACCCACGCCGTCCGCGCATCCGGCGCTTCCCTTGGCCATCGTTCCCGGCGGCAACGCCACCGTGTTGATCGGCGGCCAGCCTGCAGCTTGCGTCGGCGACCAGACGGTCGAGTGCGTGCTGCCCGGCTGCTCGCCCGGCGGGCCGGGCGTGATCGCGCAGGGGTCGCCCACGGTGACCATCGGCGGCCGGGCGGTGGCACGACTGGGCGACATGACGCAGCACCCCGCCTGCATAGCCCCGATTCCCAGCCCCGTGGGCAAGGTCATCGGGCCGGGGTGTCCGACCGTGCTGATCGGCTGAACCAGGGCTCGCGTGCGCCGCAGTCATTTCGACGCTTTCGCGCCGGTTTGCCCCGTCTGCGCCCGACAGGGCCGTGCCGGCCGGCGGCTGGTGCTGGCCGTGCAGTGCTCCGCGAGCACGGGGGATGTGCAGGCCGGCATCCTGCACTGTCCGGAACCTCTCTGCCGCCACGAATACCCGATCATCGACGGCGTGCCCGTGATCGTGCCCGACATCGCCCGGCTGATGGCCGAGCGTGGCGTGGAACTGCTGGTCCGCTGCGACCTGGATCCGGCGCTGGAAAGCCTGCTGGGCGATGCGATCGGACCAGATAGCTGGTTCGACGCCATGCGCCAGACCCAATCGACCTATGGCTGGGATGCCTTTGCCGAACTCGACCCTGACGAGCCGCCGGGGGAAGCGGCAGAGGAGGCCAGGCCGGGCGCCGCCCGGCGCTGCCTGGCACGGCTGCTGGCGATGGCGCCGCCGCATCCCGACCCCACGGGGCGGATCGTCGATCTCGGCTGTGCGGCCGGCCGCACCAGCTTCGAGCTGGCCGGCCGCCACCCCGAGGCGCTCGTGCTCGGGATCGACACCAACCTCGGCCTGCTGCGCATGGCGGCAGGGGCCGCTTCGGGCCAGGTGTCGTATCCGCGCCGGCGCATCGGGCTGGTCTATGACAGGCGGCGCTTTGCCGTGGCTTTGCCGGGCGCGGACCGGGTCGATTTCTGGGCGGCGGACGCCCTTGCCCTGCCGCTGCCGCCATGCTGCGCGGACATGGTCGCCGGTCTGAACCTGCTCGACTGCGTATCCGACCCCGCGGGTGTGCTGGCAGCGATGGCCGCGCTGTTGTCGCCCGGCGGCCGCCTGCTGCTGGCCTGCCCCTACGACTGGTCAACCCGGGCGACGCCGCCCATCGCCTGGATCGGCGGGCACTCGCAACGCGCGGACCACGCCGGCGCTGCCGAGGCTTTCCTGCGGCGGCTGCTCGTGGGGGATCATCCCCGTGCCGTCCACGGCCTCCACCTGCTGGCCGAAGACGCCGCATGGCCCTGGCACACGCGGCTGCACGCGCGCAGCCTGTTGCTTTACAGCACGCATCTGCTGGCCCTGGCCCGCTGCGATGCGTAACCCGTTCGCGACGCCACCGGCGGAAACACGGCCGTTCATCGGCTTCCATGGCAAGGCGCCCGCCTATGGCGACTTCGTCACCCGCGACGTCCCCTCGCCCTTCCTGAACGTTTGGGATGCGATGCTGCAAACCCTGATGCGCTCGGCGCAGACAGCGCTCGGGGTGCAGTGGCGCGAGGCTTTTCTCGATGCGCCGGTATGGCATTTCGGCCTGGGCGAGGGCGTGGCCGCGCCGCAGCGGGTCTGGGGTGTGCTGATCCCGAGCGTCGATCGGGTGGGCCGCTATTTCCCGTTTACGATCCTAGCCTCCGCCACCGCGAACGGCCGGGCACTGGACGCCTGGGCACCGCAGGCCGAGACGCTGGCGCTCGGCGCGCTCGAGGACGCGTTCACCGCCGACGCGCTCGCCGCCGGCCTGGCCAGGCTGGGCCATCCGGAACCTGGCCCGCCCGCCGGCACGAACGAGCCGCAAGCGGCCTTGCCGGAGGATGCCGCACCCTGGCCCGATGCGGTGGCTGCCGCAGCCGGCCCGGCCAAGGGCGCGTCGCTGTGGTGGTGCCGCGGCAGCGCCAGGGTGCGTCCGTGCCTGCGGCGCATGCCCAACCTGCCAGAATCCGGGCAGGCAGCCCGTCTGGTGTCCGACTGAGCCCAAAGTGGCATAGGGGTTGCCTATCGCTTCTTAGCAGAAAATCGATTTGTGTTATCGAAGAGCGCAGGCGCATAACGCAGTCGCAGAATCAAGCAGACATCGGAGACAACATGGACGGCGAAGGCAAGTGCCCGGTCGTGGGCGGCAGGGAACATCAGCGCACCGTGATGCTGGCCATGTCGAACGACAAATGGTGGCCCAACCAGCTCACCCTGAAAATTCTGCACCAGAATTCGCCTCTGTCCGATCCGATGGGGCGCGACTTCAACTACGCCCACGAGGTCCGGAGCCTCGATGTGCAGGCTTTGAAGGCCGACATCATGGCGTTGATGACGACGTCGCAGGATTGGTGGCCGGCCGACTGGGGTCATTACGGCCCGTTCTTCGTGCGGATGGCCTGGCATAGCGCCGGCACCTACCGCACTGCGGACGGCCGCGGCGGCGCGGGCGCTGGCACCCAGCGGTTCGCGCCGCTGAACAGCTGGCCCGACAACGCCAACCTGGACAAGGCGCGCCGCCTCCTCTGGCCGATCAAGCAGAAATACGGCCGCCGGATATCCTGGGCCGACTTGATGGTTCTGGCCGGCACCTTCGCCATGGAATCAATGGGCCTGAAGACGTTCGGCGTCGGCCTGGGCCGGGCCGACGTCTGGGAGCCGGAGGAGGACGTGTACTGGGGTTCGGAAGACACCTGGCTGGACGACAAGCGATACAGCGGCGACCGCCAGCTTGAGAACCCGCTGGCCGCAGTGCAGATGGGCCTTATCTACGTCAACCCGGAAGGCCCGAACGCCAACCCCGACCCGCTCGCCTCCGCCCGCGATATACGCGAGACGTTCGGCCGCATGGCGATGAACGACGAGGAAACGGTGGCGTTGATCGCCGGCGGCCACACCTTCGGCAAGGCCCATGGTGCCGCCCACCCGGTGGACCACGTCGGACCCGAGCCGGAAGCCGCCGGCACCGTGGAACAGGGCCTTGGCTGGAAGAACAGCTTCGGGACGGGCAATGCCGGCCACACGATCACCAGCGGGTTGGAGGGCGCCTGGACCGATACCCCGATCGCCTGGAGCAACGGCTACTTCGACAACCTGTTCAACCACGATTGGGTGCTGACCAAGAGCCCCGCCGGTGCCCATCAGTGGACGCCCAAGGACGAGGCAGCTGCCCGCACCGTGCCGGACGCGCACGATGCGTCGAAGAAGCACCCGCCGATGATGTTCACCACCGACCTGGCCCTCAAGCTGGACCCGGTTTATGGCCCGATCTCGAAGCGGTTTCACGACAATCCGGACCAGTTCGCCGAGGCGTTTGCAAAGGCCTGGTACAAGCTGACCCACCGCGACATGGGGCCCATCGAGCGCTACCTCGGCCCCTGGGTGCCGACAGAGCCGCAGCTTTGGCAAGACCCAGTGCCGGCCGTGGACCACAAGCTGGTCGGCGAGCAGGACGTAGCCGCGCTGAAGGAGAGGATCCTGGCATCCGGCCTGTCGATATCGCAGCTGGTGACCACGGCCTGGGCATCTGCCTCCACCTTCCGCACCACCGACAAGCGGGGCGGGGCGAACGGGGCGCGCATTCGCCTGGCACCGCAGGCCTACTGGGAAGTCAACGAGCCGGCCGAACTCGGCCGCGTCCTGCCGGCGCTGGAAGCAATCCAGAGCGAGTTCAACGGATCGGAGCTGTCGGACCGGAAGGTTTCGCTGGCCGATCTGATCGTGCTCGGCGGCTGTGCCGCTGTCGAGGCAGCGGCCAAGAAGGCGGGCCACGACGTGAGCGTGCCGTTCACGCCGGGACGGACCGACGCGTCGCAGGAGCAGACCGACGTGCATTCGTTCGCGGTGCTGGAGCCTACGGCGGACGGGTTCCGCAACTACTTGCGAGACGGCCATCGCCGGCCGGCGGCCGAGATGCTTCTCGACCGGTCGCACATGCTCAGGCTGAGCGCGCCCGAAATGACGGTGCTGCTGGGCGGGCTGCGCGTGCTGGGAGCGACCTACGGACAGTCAAAGCATGGCGTGTTCACCGACCGGCCAGAGACGTTGACGAACGATTTCTTCCTGAACTTGCTGGACATGAATACGGTCTGGCAGCCGTCGTCGGAGTCCGAGGACCTGTTCGAGGGACGTGACCGTTCGTCTGGCGCGTTGAAGTGGACCGGCACCGTCGTCGATCTCGTCTTCGGCTCGAACTCCCAGCTTCGCGCCATAGCGGAGGTGTTCGGCTGCGACGACTCGCAGGGTGCGTTCGTGCACGACTTCGTCGCGGTCTGGACCAAGGTGATGAACCTCGACCGTTTCGATCTCGCCGCAGCCTAATGATTACCGAGGCAGCGCCTCAGACCCGTCTGAGTCGCTGCCTCTTCGTCGCGCACGCACGGGCCTGCGTAGCGTGCGAGCGGTGAGCTGAAGCAGGCATGCGCCGCGTGATACTCCTCGCCCTGTTCATCGCGACCGTCGCGGGTGTCGCCCTCCTCTACACGCCCGATAAACCCAGGGCCGTGTTGGAGGCGGCATACGCCCGCCCGCCCTCGGTCTTCATCGCGGTAGCCGGAACCAGGCTGCACGTGCGCGATACCGGCCCCAGAGCGGCGCCGGCGGTAATCCTGCTGCATGGGTTCGGCTCCAGCCTGCAAACGTGGGACGCCTGGGTCTCGGGGCTGGAGGCGGATAACCGGGTAATCCGCTTCGACTTGCCGGGCTTCGGCCTGACTGGCGCAGATCCCTCGGGCGATTACAGCGACCGGCGAAGCGTCGGGATCGTGCTCGGGCTGATGGACCAGCTCAGCATCCAGCGTGCGACCCTTGTCGGCAACTCTATGGGTGGACGGATTGCCTGGACATTGGCGGCGCTGCACCCGGATCGCGTGACGAAACTGGTGCTGATGGCGCCGGATGGGTTTGCCAGCCCGGGCATGCAATACGGGGTCGCGCCGACGGTTCCCTGGCTGATGCGCCTGCTGCCCTACACGCTGCCCACGTTCATGCTGCGGTCCGGTCTGGCGCCGGCCTATGCCGACCCGTCTGCCCTAACCCAGGCGAGGCTTGATCGCTACCGCGACATGATGCTGGCACCGGGCGTGCGCCGGAGCATCCTGGCCCGCATGCCGCAAACGGTGCTGGTGCCGCCCGAGCCGCTGCTGGCTCGCATCGAGGCGCCCACCTTGCTGCTTTGGGGCCGGAAGGACGCGATGGTGCCGATCACCAACGCCGCGGACTACCAGCGGGTGATCCCGCAATGCAGGCTTGTGTCACTACCCAACGTCGGTCATCTCCCGCAGGAGGAGGCGCCGGCGGAGTCGCTGGCCGTGCTGCGCAGCTTCATCACGTAGCACGATCACTCCGGCGCCAGCGGGCTGCACGCCGCCGCCGCCGCCCGGGCAAGCACCACCATGCGCCGTGCTGCCACGCCGGCCCCGGCCATCTCTCCGGCCAGATGCTGCAGCAAAGGACTCGAGAGCAGCGCGTGGGCGGCTGTGTTGGCGGCCACCTCCATGCCGACGACAGCGCCGGCCGACATGGCGGTGCGGCGCAGCAGGCCCAGTGTGGCCAACAGGCCCGGCCGCAACCCGTGCAGGGCGGCGACCTGGCGGATCAGCCGCAGGCCGCGCCACGCAACGAACAGGGCGGCCAAGCCCGGTGACGGCATTGCCGCCACGCCGGCCAGCGATTGCAGCGCGGCCGTGCGCCCCAGCGCGTCGGCCTGCACGCGAAGTGCTGCCACCGGCCCAGCGCGCAGCAAGGCGAGGATGGCGTCTGGATCGTTGACCGCATCGACCGCCGGCAAAAGCGCCGGGCCCTCGGGCAAAAGGCGCAGCCATTCCCGCGCCGCCTCTGCCCGGCGCACGGCGTCGCTGCCGGCCAGGCCGGCGCGCAGCCGGTCCACGCCGCGCAGCGCCGACAAGGCGGCCCATTCGCGCCAGAAACCCAGCCCCAGCATGGAAAAGC
Organism: uncultured Acetobacteraceae bacterium; assembly: GCA_964250925.1. Lineage (GTDB taxonomy): Bacteria > Pseudomonadota > Alphaproteobacteria > Acetobacterales > Acetobacteraceae > BOG-908. The sequence continues at coordinate 6,617 of CAXUHU010000040.1, read as the reverse complement.
CGACGCCTGCGATCCCAGCCGCAGCGCCGCCCAGGAACGCCGAGCGGGCGAATACATCGGCCACGACGTTGAAGGCGCCGATTGCCGAGAACCCCGCGATCAGCACCGAGGCGCCGCCCACAACCAAGGCCGGCATCGTCCAGCGCTGCGCCGGCTCCACCGTCTCGGCCAGCACCACGGGCAATTCCAGCCGCGCCGCGGGCAAGGATTCCGTCTCGATCCGCGGGGCGGGATATCGCTCGGCGGCCTGGCTCACAGCACGTCCTCCAGCAGAAAGTCCATCAGCCCGACCAGGCCGATATTGGGCACCCCCATCGCCCCGCCATCGGGTAGGCGCATCGGTTCGAAATGCGGCAGGGCCAGGAACGGGTGGGCCCAGAACTCGTCGTCGGGCGGCCGGTCGGGCACTTCGCCGGGGTACGACCGCGTCATCACCTGCTGGCCCAGCACGCGTCCGCGCACCGCCGAAACCGGACGGCCGTCGAGGGTCCAGACGAAATCCTCGGTGCAGCGGACCGAGGCGATCGCGAAGTGCCGGGTTTTCACGTCGCCCGGCACGGCGGTCAGCGACCGCATCAGGGCGGCCAGGTTGCCGCGCTGCCTGTCGGCGACGTGATCGGCCTTGGTGGCCGCAAACGCCACGCGGGTGATCACCCTGGGCGGCAGCCGCAACACCGCCATCGAGGAGAGCGCCTCCAGCCAGGAGAACTCCCATCGCAGCGAGCCAGATGCGGCCGAGAGAGCGGACCGCATGTCGGCAAACGCCGCCTGACCGGCATGCAGCGCGCTCAGCACGTCGGCCAGGATCACCAGGCGGTCGACGCTGGCGAACAGCGGCGAGGCGAGGTCGCGACGCACCGCCTCCAGATACGCGTTGTAGCGGCTGGCCAGCAGGGCGGCCATCATACCGTCGCCTGCCAGCGGAAAGAACATCATCCAGGGCGGTTCCGGCCCTGGTGCGGGCATCAGGTGCCGGCCCGGCTGCAGAAAGGCTAAGCCACGGTCGCGCAACTGGCCCAGTAGCGCCCGGTAGAGCTGCGCGCCGGCATGGGCCAGCGCCTCGTCTCCCGCCGCGCGTGCCGGCACCCCGCGCACGAACGCCAGGAACGGCCCGGCCGCAGCGGCCAACTCGGGTGCAGCCAGCCGGCGCAGCGTGGCGGCCGACCACGCCGCAAAACTCTGGCCCAGCATGGGCAGGTCAATCAGCCACTCGCCCGGGTAGTCCAGGAACTCCAGCCGCACGTGTCGTGCGGGCAGCACGCCGCGTGAAACGCTGGTCGTCATGGCGAGCAGCGAGGCGGCGTCGGTCCGCTCCGGCCAGGCGGGCGGATCGGCGGCTAGGTGGGCGAGGTGCCGCGCCTGGTCGAACCGGGGCACCTCGCTGGCCCCGGCGGGTGCCAGCACGAAGCGGCGGGCCAGCAACCCGGCAGCCACCGACGTCAGGAAAGCCGTCTTGCCGGCGCGTGAAAGCCCCGTCACACCAATCCGCACGGTGGAGGACGAGAAAGGCCAGGCGTTCTGCCCCCGATGCTGGACGGACGGCGCTGCGGCCGAGGCGAGACGCTGGAAGCCCTGGCCGAGGTCGCCGAGGAGGCTCACTTTCGTTCGATAAGCTCGATCTTGTAGCTGTCCGGGTCCTCCACGAAAGCGATGACCGTAGTGCCGTGCTTGACCGGGCCGGCTTCGCGCACCACGCGCCCACCGCCCTTGCGAACCACCTCGCAGGCCGCAGCTACGTCGGGCACACCCACCGCCAGGTGGCCGAACGCCGTGCCGAGCGCATAGGGGCCTTTCTGGTCCCAATTATAGGTCAACTCGATTTCTGCCTGGCCCTCGGCATTGCTGGCGTAGCCGATGAACACGAGCGTGTAGCGGCCCGCGGCCACCTCGTTGCGGCGAAGCTCGTGCATGCCGAGCAGGTCGCGGTAGAACGCGATGCTGGCATCCAGGTCGCCGACCCGCAGCATCGTGTGGAGGAACTGGCCCATCACTCTCTCCTTGGATTGTTGATCAGATCGGCATCCAACCCCAGCAGGAACACCCCTAGCCGGTCGGCGGCCGCGATGCAGGCGGCAATATCGGTCACCATCGTGCCGCCTGCCTCGAAGGCGATGCCGCGCAGTCCCGCCGCATGCGCGCCCTCGATCGTGCACGGCCCGATGGTGGGCAGGTCGGTGCGCCGGTCCTGGCCCGGCTTGACCAGCTTCACAAGCACGCCGCCCGGACCGGGCAGCGCCAGAGCCGACGCGCGAGCCAGCATCCGGTCGGTGCCCTCGATGGCTTCGACCGCCAGCACACAGCCAAGCTGGACCACGCAGGCCTGGCCCACATCGACCCCGCCCAACGCCTGCACCACGGCCACGCCGCGCGCGATGTCGGCTGCCGCCTGTGCATCTGGCCCCGTGCGGCCGAGCAGACCGGGCGGCGCCAATGCGTCGGCCAGGATCTCGTGCGCGCCCCTCACTTGGAAACCTTCTTCGGCCAACACCCTCACCACGGCCGCCAGCAACCCGTCGTCACCACCGAAGGCGGCCCGGCCGATCCGTGCCACGATGCGCATGCCTTCCGCATCGGGGCGCAAGCTCAGCAGCGAGGGCCGGCGCACCGGCCCCACCAGCACCAGTTCGCGGCATCCATGCTCGCGCAGCAGCTGCAACATCTGGCCAGCAGCGCCCAGCCTTACGAACGCATGCGGGAAGCCGGCGATCACGGATGGCTCGGCAAAGCCTTCGAACCCGACGACGAACACCGGGCGGCCGTGGCCGATGGCGGCCTCGGCAACCCTGCCGGGAAACGGGCCGCCCCCAGCCAAAATTCCCAGGACCGATGCCGTCAAGCCGGACGAACCCATACGGCGAGGCTTCGTCCAGACGGAAAACTTACGGTTGAGATCAGCAGAAATACACGCGAATTTGGAACGATACGCTCCAAAAATACAGACTTTTTTCTTGCGATACCGGACCAAAAGGCCCAATTTGTATGCAGGACGGTCACAGCGCGTGAGAGCAGGGAACCAGGGCGATGGACGAAGACGGCGTGGCCTGTGCCAGTGCAAACGGTCTGCTGCACTGCCTTAGGTTTCTAGCACAGGAAGCGGCTTCGCTGAACCTGCTGCGTACGTTAACGGCGATCGAGGACGCTTTGGAGACCGCCCTGTTCGAAAGCGCTACGGACCGGTTGCGGGATGGCCAGCAGCACGCTTCATCCATGCCGCTGCTCAACTGACAGGCTTAGCCAGCATCGTCCCCGGCCGATGAATTGCCCCGCACCAGGCCGCGGCGGCTCGGTGCATCGATGAACGCAAGCAGTTCGGCTACCAGCGGGTCGTCCTCCATTGCCCGTGCACCGGCCAGGCGTTCTGCGAAGACTTGCCCGCCTGCCTCGCCGGTGCCGAACAACAGCTTGAACGCCGCGCGAAGGCGATGCAGGCCCGCGCGGTCGATACCGCGCCGCTTCAGGCCCACCACGTTCAGCCCGGTCAGCCGCGCGCGGTTGCCGAGCACGGTGCCGAACGGGATCACGTCCGCCTCCACGCCCGAGGCTCCGCCCACCATGGCAGCACGGCCGATACGCACGAATTGGTGCAGGGCGGTCGCTCCACCGATCACCGCGCCATCGCCGATCGTCACATGCCCGCCCATCACCACGTTGTTGGCCACGATCACGCCGTCGCCCAGCGCGCAGTCATGCGCCACGTGAACCACGGCCATCAGCAGGCAATCGGCACCCACCCGCGTGATGCCAGAGCCGGTGACCGTGCCGCGGTGTATGGTGCAGTGCTCGCGCAACTGCGTACGCGGGCCGATCACCGTACGGGTCGGCTCACCGCGATACTTAAGGTCCTGCGGTGCAAGCCCGATGGTGCAGAACGGATAGACCGTCACGCCAGCGCCGATCGTGGTGTCGCCGTCGACCACCACGTGGCTGACCAGGCGCGCGCCGGCTTCGATCACCACAGCGGGGCCGATCGTGCACCACGGACCAACCAAAACGTCGGGCGCCACGCGCGCCCCCTGCGCCACGATCGCCGTCGGATGCACACGCGCAGCGACTGCCTTATCCGAGCCATGCGAAGCGGGGGGCACTACCGTGTCGGCCACATGGTCCATCACGTCTTCCGACAAAGGATTGCGTCCGGAAGCGTCGAGGATGCTTCGCACCAGAGGCCGTTTGAGAATGCGCTAGGGCGAGTCAGCCGACGGGTCGTTCGAGAACCGGCGCGGAGCGGTCCTTTCGGGCCGTGAGCACCGGAAGCGGAGAAGGGCGTGTCAGATGGCGGCCACGGTAGCATGATCGAGAGATCTCAGCCGCCCGGAACCTGATCCATGATCATCGCCGAGTAGGTCGCCTCGGCCACCGAGACGCCGTCCACGCGGGCCACGGCCGAGAACTTCCACACGCTGCCGCGCCGGCGCTCGCGTGTCACGTGGATACGCAACTGGTCGCCCGGCACCACGGGGCGACGGAACTTTGCACCCTCGATCGTCATGAAGTACACCACTTTGCCGGCCGCCTCCGGCCCGAGCGATTCCACAACCAGCACAGCCGCCGTCTGGGCCATGCTCTCGATGATCAGCACGCCCGGCATCACCGGATGTCCGGGGAAATGGCCCTGAAAGAACGGCTCGTTCGCCGAGACGTTCTTGATGCCCACGGCCGAGACGTGGGGCACGACATCGACCATGCGATCGATCAGCAGCATCGGATAGCGATGCGGAATGGCCCGCATGATGCGTGCGATGTCCAGCACGTGGATGCGCCCAAGGCCGGCCTGTTCCTGCTCCTCGTGCAGCATCACCGCCTCCGGGGACGTGCCGGAGGAAACGCCTGTGCCCTCGCCCATCTTGCCGTCCTGTGTCGTGCCGTCCATCGTGTCAGACCGCTGTCCCATCCTGTGGCGCCGCTTTCGGTGCCGTCTTGGCCTCGCCGCGACGCGCCAGCCGGCGCAGCACCGCCACGTTGCGGAAAAACTCCCGCAACGGCAGAGCCGGGCTGCCGATCACCTCGGCACCGGCCGCCACGTCCGACATCACGCCCGCCTGTGCGCCGATCCTGGCGCCGGCCCCGATCTTCAGGTGCCCTGCCAAGCCGGCTTGTGCGCCGATCTGGACGAAGTCTCCCAACGTGCACGACCCGGCCAGACCGGACTGCCCCGCCATTACGCAGTTGCGGCCCATCAGGGTGTTGTGTCCGATCTGGATCAGGTTGTCGATGCGCGACCCCTGCCCGATGACCGTGTCGTGACTGGCGCCGCGATCGACGGTCGAATTGGCGCCGATCTCCACGTCGTCATGCAGGATCACCCGTCCCAGCTGCGGCACGCTGACAAAACCCGCCTTGGTGATCGCAAAACCGTATCCCTCCTGGCCGACCCGCGCGCCGGGGTAGATGTAGACGCGCGCGCCCAGTATCGCATGGCTTATGCTGGCCGACGCGCCCACCCGGCAACCCGGCCCCATGATCACGCCAGCCCCGATTGCGGCATTGGGGCCGACCTGGCACTCGGCACCGATCTCGGCATGGGCACCTATCACGGCATAGGGGCCGATCTCCGCCGACGCATCGACCGTCGCTGTCTGGTGCACGACGGCCGTCGGGTGGATGCCCGGAGTGGCGAGCGGCGCCGGATGGAACAGACGGCCGATCCTTGCCCAGGCCTCGTGCGGATCGGCCACTATCAGGACCGTGCTGGTTGCCGGCACCCGGCTGGCCAGCGCCTCGCCTACGACCACCACGCCGGCACGGGTACTCTCGGCCGCGAGCGCGTATCGCGGGTTATGCAGCACGGCGACCTGGTCCGGCAGTGCGGCCTGCAGTGCCGCCACGCCGGTCAGCCTGCGATCACCCAACGCCGCGGCACGCTCGACCGTGCCGCCCGCGGCGGCCTGCAGCTCCGTCGCATCGAAAGGACCCGCCCGCTCGAAAAAACGCGGGTCGCCCAGGATCGAGGCAAACGGCTCCAATGCCTCCATGGCGGCCTCGCTAGTGCGCCGTCGCCGGGATGGCACCTGCGATCACCGGTGCGCCCCAATCCTTGGGCAGCGTCGCAGGATCGATGTTCTCGGCCGGTATCTGCACCGTCGGCATCAGCTTGTTGAGCTGGGTCACCACCTGATCGGTGATGTCGAACTCGGGCATGTTCAGCGCCACCTGGCTGCGGTGCAGCACCACGTTCATGCCACGGCTTTCGGCCACCTGGCGGATCACCGCCACCAGAACGCTCTCGATCTGGTTCAGGGCTACCTGGCCGGCCTCGCTGATGATGCGATTGCGGTCCTGCAGTTGCTTGCGGTCGTTGTTCACCCGGTCGCGCAACGCGCGTTCGCGCACCCGGCCCTGGTCGGGCGTCAGCTTCGGTGCGTCGGCCTGAAGCTGCTGCTCCAGGGCGCGCCAGGTCGCCTGCGCATGGTCCACGTCCACGCGCAGCTTCTCCTTACGGGCGCCGATGATGCGCTGGATGATCTGCGCCGCGTTGGACTGGCGCATCACGTCGGGCACGCCCAGCACACCGACCACGGCCGGGGGCGGCGCGGTGCCCTTGGGCAGCGCCGGCAACGTGGGTACTGGTGGCTGCGGCAAGGGCGGCATCGGCGCCTGTTGCTGGCCCTTCTCCTGAT
>CAXUHU010000039.1:0-27037 GCA_964250925.1 uncultured Acetobacteraceae bacterium | reverse complement strand
GCCGGTGCTGCGGCGCTTCTACGACAACAATCCGTCCCGCTACACCGCCCCGGAATACCGCCACATCAAGGCGGTGATCCTGTCGCCCGACAGCATCGGTCGCGGGCTGGACGTGCTGGAGGCCGACCTGCGCGCCTGGTTCACCCAGCACAAGGCCGATTACGTTTCGGCGGAAAAGCGCTCAGTCCAGGTGATCACCACCGGTTCCTCTACCGTAGCCGCGGCATTGGCCAACCAGTGGCGCGCCGGCGCCGGCTGGGACGCGATGCAGGTGGCGGCCCGCGCCGCAGGGGCCACGGCAGTGCCGCTCGATGATGCCACGCAGGACCAGGTGCCATCGCCCGAGTTGGCCCGCGCCGCCTTTGCCGCCGCCCCCGACACCGTGGTGGGGCCGATCAGCGAGCCGCTCGGCACCTACGTGCTGCGCGTCTCCGCTATCACACCCGCCAAGAACCCCAGCTTCGAGTCCTTGCGCGACGCCGTGCACGCCAAGGTGGCGGCCGAACGCGCGCTCGACCTGATCGACGCGCGCGCGCAGAAGATGCAGGACCTGTTCGCAGGCGGCGCCAAGATCGACGAGGTGCCGGCCGACCTCGGTGCCACGGGTGCAGCCGGCACGCTCGACGCCCAGGGCAACACCCCGGATGGAACCCCGGCGCCGATCCCTGCCGCTCCCGAGGCTCGCCAGGCGATCATCGATGCTGCCTTCAAGACCAACGTCGGCGACGCCATCCAACCCACCGAGGGGCCGGCCCACACCTGGTTCGCCGTCGCCGTGGATACGGTCACGAAACCCGCGCGCAAGCCGTACGACCAGGTGCGTGCCCAGGTGCTGGCCGATTGGCGCGCCGAGCAGGTGCGCCACGGGCAGGAAGCCGAAGCCGCCCGCATCCTCACGCTGGTGAAAGGCGGCCAGAGCCTGGTGAATGCCGCATGGGGCAGCGGCCTGCAGGTGACCCACACCGCTCCGCTGCCGCGTGGCAAGCCACAGCCCGGCGTGCCCGCCGAACTGTCGCAAGCCCTATTTACCCTGCATCCGAATGAGGCGACGATGGTGCAGACGAACGCCGGCTTCGCGGTGGCTCAGCTCACCGGCATAATCCCGCCCGAGCCCCACGGCGACACCGCAGGGCTGACCCAAACGCGCGAGGGCCTAGCCCGCGCCCTACACGACGACTATGTGCAGATGTATGCCACCGCCGTGCGCGACGAAGCACGCCCGACCGTACGCTCCAGTGTGGTGCAGTCGCTGATACAGCAACCGGGGGAATGACCGCGGCCCTATCCGGCGCACGCCTGGCGACCTGGGTCGGCGCCGCCGACCTGCAAACGCCGGTGGCCGCCTTCCTCAAGCTCGCGCACGGCCAGCCCAACTCGTTCCTGCTGGAAAGCATCGAGGGCGGCACCGCGCGCGGCCGCTACTCCGTCATCGGCATGGCGCCCGACCTGATCTGGCGCTGCCGCAGCGGCATCGCCGAGGTGAACCGCCATGCGCTCACCGAGGCGCATGCGTTCACTCCCGATCCTGTGCCCGCGCTGCAAAGCCTACGCGCGCTGCTGGCCGAAACGCGCCTGGCACTTCCCCCCGGCCTGCCGCCGATGATCGGCGGTTTGGTCGGCTACCTTGGCTACGACATGGTGCGGCTGATGGAGCAGCTCCCCGACACCACGGTGGACGATCTGGGCCTACCGGACGCGATCATGCTGCGTCCCACGCTGTTCGCCGTGTTCGACAACGTGCGCGACGAACTCATCCTCGCCGCACCCATCTACCCCGCAAAGGGCACCAGCCCTGATGGAGCATGGGCTGCGGCCCAGGCTCGCCTGAAGGCCGCACGCGCCGCACTGGCCCGCCCGCTGCCTCAGTCAAGCGCCCCTGTGGCGCTGTCGCCGCAGCCCGCGCCGCAGGCCAACATGCCACGCGAAACCTTCTTGGCCATGGTCGATCGGGCCAAGGAGTACATCGCCGCGGGCGACGCCTTCCAGATCGTGCCGAGCCAGCGCTTCTCGGCCCCTTTCGCGCTGCCCCCGTTCGCGCTGTATCGCGCGCTGCGCCGCATCAACCCGGCACCGTTCCTGTTCTTCCTTGATTTCGGCGGTTTCTGCGTTGTGGGCAGCAGCCCCGAAATCCTGGTGCGCCTCCGCCAAGGCACCATCACGCTGCGTCCGCTCGCCGGCACCCGTCCCCGCGGCGCCACTCCAGAAGAGGACCAGCGACTAGCCGACGACCTTTTGGCCGATCCCAAGGAGCGTGCCGAGCACCTGATGCTGCTCGACCTCGGCCGCAACGATGTGGGCCGGGTTGCCGAGCCGGGCAGCGTGCGCGTGACCGAGAGTTTCGCGATCGAACGTTTCAGCCATGTGATGCACATCAGCTCCACCGTAGAAGGCCGCATCCGCCCCGGCGTCGAGGCGCTGGACGCGCTCATCGCCGGCTTCCCGGCCGGCACGCTTTCGGGCGCCCCGAAGATCCGAGCCATGCAGATCATCGACGAGCTGGAGCCCACCCGACGCGGCCTATACGCCGGATGCATCGGCTACTTCGCTCCGGACGGCACCATGGACACCTGCATCGGCCTGCGCACCGCGGTGGTGAAGGACGGCATCATGCATGTTCAGGCGGGCTGCGGGGTGGTTGCCGATAGCGTGGCGGAGTCGGAATACGATGAGACGCGACAGAAGAGCCGCGCGCTGTTCCGCGCGGCGGACGAGGCGGTTCGGTTTGCGTCCGAGCCGTAGCCCGTTCCGCGACGTCGCACGAACCGGAACCCGCCACGGCGAGACGATCGTCACATGGTTCGCCAGACTCGCTGGCACTCAAGACGACCCGTTACCGCTACAGGTCCGCCTCGGGGACGACGTTGACTGCTGAACTTTCGATGGTGTTGCTTCTCTCAGTTCCGATAGCCGGTGTCGATCCGGTCCAGCTTGCGCAGCATGGCGGGCCAAAGAAGGCGGTTGGCGACGGTCTGCATGCCTTCGGCCGCACTCAGCTTGGCGTTCTTGTCGATCACCTCGGGGTGGGTCGGGACGTCGTCGGTGCCCAGCGTGCGGGTGCGGACTTGCATGGTGCAGGCACGCTCCAGAAAATACATGCGCATGAAAGCCTCGGCCACGGTGCGGCCCAGGGTGAGCGTGCCGTGGTTGCGCAGCAGCATCAGGTTCTTCGTTCCCAAGTCCCGCTGCAAACGGGGGCGCTCGTCGTGGTCCAGCGCCACACCCTCGTAGTCGTGATAGGCAAGGTCGTCGATCACGAGCTGAGCGGTCTGGTTCAGCGGTTGCAAGCCGGCGCGCGAGGTGGAAACGGCGGTGCCGTCGGGCGTGTGCACGTGCATCACGCAGCCCGCGTCCTCGCGGACCTCGTGGACGGCCGAATGGATGGTGAAACCGGCTGGGTTGACGGTGGCGCTGCCGCCATCGATGGGGCGGCCGTCCATGCCGATCTTCACCAGGAGGCTGGCGGTGATCTCGTCGAAGGTGAAGCCGTAGGGGTTGATCAGGAAATGATGCTCGGGTCCTGGAATGCGGGCCGAAATGTGGGTGAAGATCAGGTCGTCCCAGCCGTGCAGGGCTACGAGCCGGTAGGCAGCGGCGAGGTCGCGGCGGATGGTCTGCTCGGCAGACACTTCGGTCATCTGGTCCATTGGAACCTTCCGGTTAATCTTCGCACAACTCTACAGACATAGACTTGATCAAGGCCAGCACTTGTGTGCCAGGGCGAAGCTGCAGGCGGCGCGCGGCGTCCAGCGTGATGCGGGTCGGCAGGCGGTCGCCCGCAAGGTCCAGGCTGACCAAGGCAGCGTGGCTGGCGGGGCTCTCGGCCAGGGCGACCACGGTGGCCGGTAGAATGTTGTTGACGCTGATGGCTTGCGGGCTTTCGAGCGCCAGGATCACCTCGCGGGCAGGCACGAGCAGGCGCACCCTGGTTGCGGGGGAGGCGCTCATCAGCGGTACCCAGACCGGGCCGGCGGCACAGGCGATCGCCGTCAGCCGGCGTGCCGGGTCGTGGTGCGCCACCCGACCAAGCAGGAGCCCGCAGGCATCCTCGCGCGCGGCTATGCCGAGGTCGACCCGGGCGGCGATCTCGGCCAGCGGGCCGGCGGCGCGCACCCGGCCCGCCTCGATCAGCACCAACGTATCGGCCAGGCGCATCACCTCGTCCAGCGCATGGCTGGCATAGACGATCGGGATGCCGGTGGCGCGGAGGCGGGCGAGGTAAGGCAGGATTTCGTGACGGCGGGGCTGGTCGAGTGCCGCGAGGGGTTCGTCCATTAACAGCAGGCGCGGCTGGCTCAGCAGCGCGCGGCCGATGGCGACACGCTGGCGCTCGCCGCCCGACAATGTCGCCGGGCGGCGCGGCAGCAGGGTGGACAGGCCGAGGAGATCGACCACGTCGTCGAACGCGATCGGGCCGTGCCTGGCGCGAAGCAGGCCGTAGCGTAGGTTGGCGCGGACGTTGAGGTGCGGGAACAGCCGCCCGTCCTGGAAGACCACTCCGAGGCGGCGGCGCTCGGGCGCCAGGGCGTGCAGCGCCATGCCGTCCAGTTCCACCCGGACGTGATCCGCGCGCAGCAGACCGGCCGTGCCCTGTATCAGGGTGGATTTGCCAGCGCCCGACGGCCCGAGCAGCGCCACAACACCCGGCGTCGGCGCTTCGAAGGCGATGGCCAGCGTGGCGCCGGCAAAGCGGTGTTGCAGGTCGATGCGGAGTGTCAGGGCCGCCGCCTGGCGAGTAGCTCGGCCACCGCAAGGCCGGCCAGTGCCAAGCCGACCGAGAAGCCGGCCAGGCGCGCGGCCACCGCCTCGCCGCCGGGTGTCTCCAGCGCCGCGTAGATGGCCAGGGGCAGCGTGCGTGTCTGGCCGGGAATGTTGGCGGCGAATGTGATGACGGCGCCGAACTCGCCCAGGCTGGCGGTGTAGCCCAGCACGGCGGCGGTCAGCACCCCGGGTGCGGCGAGCGGCAGGGTGATGGTGAGGAAACGGTCGAGCGCGCCGGCGCCGAGCGTGCGGGCGGCCTGCTCCAGCGCCGGGTCGATCGCCTCGATGGACAGGCGCATGGCGCGGACCATCAGCGGGAAGGTCATCACCGCGCAGGCGAGGGCCGCTCCGGCCTCGGTGAACACCAGGCGGATGTGCAGCGCGCGTTGCAGCCAGGCGCCGATAGGGCCGTCGATGCCGAACACCAGCAGCAGCAGCCAGCCGGTGACCACCGGCGGCACCATCAGCGGGAGATGGACGAGCGCGTTCAACAGAAAACGGCCGGGAAAGCGGCATCGGGCGAGTAGGATCGCGGCCAGCAGGGCGATTGGCAGCCCGAATGCCACAGCGCGCAACGCGACGCCGAGGGTCAGCAGCACCGTCTGCTGCTCGTCGGGCGACAGGGTCAGATGGATCGGTCCCTTCTTCGGGACTAGAGGTTGGAGAAGCCGTAATGCTCGAACACGTCGCGCGCCGGCTGGGTGCTCAGGAAGGCCAGGAAGTCGCGTGCGTCCTTGGTGTTGCCCGCCTTCACAATGGCGGCGGGATAGACGATCGGGTCGTGGCTGGCGGGCGGGAAGGTGCCGGCGATGGCGAGTTTCGGGCTGACGCCGACATCGGTCGCATAGACGATGCCGGCAGGTGCCTCCCCCAGTTCCACGAGGCGCAAGGCTGAGCGGACGGAGTCGGCCGGCGCCAGCCGGGTTTGCAGGGACGACCACAGGCCGAGTTTCTGCAGCGCCTGCTGGGCGTAGATGCCGGCGGGCACATGGGCCGGGTCGCCCACGGCGAGGCGTCCGGTCAGGCCGAGCACCGTGTCCAGCCTGGCGCCCTGCGCCAGCGTGATGGGCTTCATGCTGGCCTTCGGCTCGACAAGGACCAGGCTGTTGCCGACCAGGTCGTGGCGCGTGCCCTCCGCCAGACCGTTACGGGCGGCCACGTCGTCCATCCATTTTTCGTCGGCTGAGAAGAAGACGTTGGCCGGCGCCCCGTGCTCGATCTGTTGGGCGAGGGTGGAGCTGGAGGCGAAGGAGAACACGATCTTGCCGTGACCCGCCGCAGTCCACAAAGCGCCTATGTCCTGCATCGCATTTGTCAGGCTGGCCGCGGCGAAGACGGTCAGCGGCGGCTTGGCATTGGCCGAGAGCGGAATCAGCAGCAGCAAGGCGAGAAGAAAGCGCATGGTCATCTCCGTCAGCCAGATATCTCGCGGCCTGCACCGCGTGGCAGGAGTAGCGCGGCCGGACCGGCCAGCGCCGATATCCCGGCAACCACCAGAAACGCCAGCGCAAAATCCTGGATCGCCGGGATCGCATGGCCATGGCTATCGCGGGCCAGCTGCAAAACGAATGCGCTCACGGGGATGCCGATGGTGAGCGAGACCTGCTGCAGGGCCGAGTACAACGTGGTGGCGGCGGACATGCGCGGCGCCGGCACGTCGGCATAGGCGATCGCGTTGTAGGCGGTGAACTGAAGGGAGCGCAGCAGGCCGCCCAACACCAGCACGCCATACAAGGCGGCGAGCGGCCAATCGGGACGGAAGGTGGCGTACAGGGCGAGCACGCCGGCGCAGACCAGGCCGTTGAACACCAGCGTCGTGCGAAAGCCGAGGCGACGCAGCACCCACTGAGTGGCCGGCTTCATGCCGAAGGCACCCGCGGCACTGGCGAACGTGATCAGTCCGCTTTGCGCGGCGCTGCGGCCGAAGCCAAGCTGCAGCATCATCGGCAGCAGGAACGGCACCGCGCCGATGCCGATCCGGAACAGCGACCCCGCGCATACCGAGACGGCGAAGGTGGGCAGCCGCATCAGCGAAAAATCCAGCAACGGGCGAGTCTGCCGGGCGGCGTGGCGGGCGTAGGCAAGCAAGGCTGCCAGGCAAAGAGCGCCCATTGCCAGTATCGCCGATAAGGGCACCAGGTCGCGACCCGCCAGTTCCAACACAGCCATGAAGCCGGCCAGGGCCAGGCCGCTCAGCACCAGGCCGGTGAGGTCGAACGGGCCGGGGTTGGGCTCGCGCATGTCGCGGATAAATAGGCTGACGAGAGCAAATCCCAGCACGCCGATGGGCACGTTGATGTCGAAGATCCAGCTCCACGACAGGTAGGTGACGATGAAGCCGCCGATGGGCGGGCCGATAACGGGGCCGACCAGCGCAGGCATCGTGACCCAGGCCATCGCCCCGATCAGCCGGTCTTTCGGCACCGACCTCAGCAGCACGAGGCGGCCGACCGGAAGCATCATTGCCCCACCCGCCCCCTGCACGATGCGGGCGGCGACCAGGAAGCCTAAAGAATTGGATCGGCCGCACAGCACCGAGCCGACGGTGAACACGGCGATGGCGATGCGGAACACGTTGCGGGTGCCGTAACGGTCGGCCATCCAGCCGCTGGCCGGGATGAAGACGGCGATGGCGAACAGGTACGCCGTCAGCGCCACGTTCATGCGCACGGGATCGGCGTGGAACGCGCGCGCCATGGCCGGCAGGGCGGTGGAGATCACCGTGCCGTCGAGGTTCTGCATGAACAGGGCGCAAGCCACGATGACGGCGACCAGGCGCTGGTGGCCGGGCGAGAGGATGGCCGGCGCCGGCGGCAGGCCGGCCAGAGTATCCGGAGCGACGCCCCTCAATAGGTTTTGTAAGGTAGGAATTTACCGCTCATGCAAATGGCGACGCGGTCGCCGGCGGGGTCCGGATCGCGCTGGATGTCCATACGGAAATCGATGGCGCTCATGATACCGTCGCCGAACTCCTCGTGGATCAGCGCCTTGAACGTGGTGCCATAGACGCTGACCAGCTCGTAGAAGCGGTAGATCAGCGGATCGGTCGGCACGGTGGTGGGCAACGAGCCGCGGTAGGGCGGTTGCTGAAGCAGCTTGACCTCGATCTCGCTCAGGCCGAGGTGATGGCCGATCGACTGGGCTGCTTCGGCCGGCAAGGACATCTGACCGAGCAGGGCGGCGGTGACGTACTCCTTCGAGAGCCCTGGTGCGAGTGCGGCCAGGGACGACCACTGCAGGTTTCGCTCGATCTTGATGCGGACGATCTTCTCCGTAAGTTCCAGGCGCATCTCACCTCCTGCCCTTATGCCGATTTACGCCGCGGTCCGTATCGCGGCCGCTTTCACATCGTCGCCCACCGCGCCTGCAAACGTCTCGAAATTCGCCTCGAAACGGCGGACCAGATCGGCCGCCGTGCGGTCGTAGGCGGCGGGGTCGGCCCAGGAGCGGCGGGGGTCCAGCACCTCGTTTGGGATGCCGGGAACGTCGCAGGGGATCATCAGGCCGAAGAACGGATCGGGCGCGAACTGGGCGTGGTTCAGCGAACCGTCGAGCACGGCACGCAGCAAAGCGCGGGTGTGGCCGATCGCCATCCGTTTGCCCACGCCGTACTTGCCGCCAGTCCAGCCGGTGTTGACCAGCCAGCAGGCTACCCCCTGCCGCTCGATCAGCTGTTCCAGCAGCTTGCCATACACCTGCGGCGGGCGCGGTAGGAACGGGGCGCCGAAGCAGGTGGAGAAGGTGGCTTGCGGCTCGCGGCCCATCCCCTTTTCCGTGCCGGCGACCCGTGCGGTGTAGCCGCTGAGAAAGTGGTACATCGCCTGCGCCGGGGTGAGTTTGGCGATCGGCGGCAGCACGCCGAAGGCGTCGGCGGTCAGGAAGATCACGTTCTTCGGCTGGCCGCCACGGCCCGAGGCCGAGGCGTTGGGGATAAATGCGATAGGGTAGCAGGCGCGGGTGTTCTCGGTGTAGGCCGGGTCGTTCAGGTCGAGCCGGCCGCAGGGGTCGGCCACCACGTTTTCCAGCACGGTGCCGAAGCGGTGGGTGGCAGCCCAGATCTGCGGTTCGGCCTCGGAAGACAGGTTGATGACCTTGGCGTAGCAGCCGCCCTCGAAGTTGAACACGCCGTCCCCGCCCCAGCCGTGCTCGTCGTCGCCGATCAGCTGTCGCGCGGGATCCGACGATAGCGTCGTCTTGCCGGTGCCGGACAGGCCGAAGAACAGCGCGGTGTCGCCGTCCGCGCCGATGTTGGCGCTGCAATGCATGGGCATCACGCCTTCGGCCGGCAGAAGCCAGTTCATCACCGTGAAGATCGACTTCTTGATCTCGCCCGCATATTCGGTGCCGGCGACAACGATGAGCTTCTGTGCGAACGACAAGGCGATGGCCGTGGTGCTCTTGACGCCATCGATCGCCGGGTCGGTCTGGAAGTTGGGCGCGTGCAGGATGGTGTAGTCGGGCTTGAAGCCGGCCAGCTCGGCCGCGGGCGGGCAGATGAACATGTTGCGAGCAAACAGAGCGTGCCAGGCGCTTGGGCTGACCAGGCGGACGCGCACCCGGCGGGCCGGGTCCGCCCCGGCGTAGAGGTCCTGGGTGAACAGCTCGCGGCCTTGCAGGTAGGCCTGCACGCGGCCTCGCAGGACGGCGAACTTCTCGGCGGGCAGCTTCTGGTTGATCTTGCCCCACCAGATGTCGGCGGTGGTCTGAGGCTCGTCGGCGATGAATTTGTCGGCGACCGACCGGCCCGTGTGCACGCCGGTGCGCACCACCAGCGCGCCGTCGGCCGATAGCCGGCCCTCGTTGCGGCGAATGGCGTGGGCGACGAGTTGCGGTGCGGTCAGGTTGGCGTGAACGCTGAGGGCGGTCTGCACGCCCGTGCCTTCCAACGGCGAGGCGTGGCGGCCTGACGGGTCGCCGGCGGCGGTCTGCATCTTTGTCTCGGCGTTCATCCGTCCGCTCCCTCTGTGCCGGCGCGGGTTGCCGGCATTGTTTGGTCAGGCTCCCCGCGCCGTCCGCATCATACGGACCATGACGGCGCGCACCCCGGGCCCATCAAGGGCCGGGGTGTCGAAGGACACACGGTGTATGGTATCCCCGGCAGCCACGTCGAATCCATCGGCGTCTATGCCGATCATCCGGGCGGGGCTGGATGTCCCGGCGAGCAACGCCAGGACCGGGCCATGGTCGGCATTGCAATCGGCGATGATGCCGGGTGCGGAATCCTGCAGGGCGGCGACGGTTTGTGTCGGCGGCAACAGCTCGGCCGCCGCAAGCGTGGATGCGCGGGCGAAGCCGGCGACGAAGTGGCCGCGCTCCGGCCTGATGCGCCACAGGGCGAAATCGGCGAAGCCGGCGTAGAGTGCCGCGGTTGGCTGGCGTTCCAGCCAATAGGCACGCCAGGCGGGATCCGGTTCCGGCACGGCGCGCCCGGTCATGGTCAGTCGCGGTGCCGTCTGCGGGTTGGGACTCTCGGTCGTGCCCACGACCATCAGCGCGCAGCGCGGCTCGTTGGCCAGGTGGCGCGTGTGGGCAGAGAGCGAGGAGAGCAGCAGCAAGGCGCTGCCGTCGGGCGCGATGGCAGGGGTGACGAGGGAGGCGAAGGGCTGGCCGCAATCTTGCGTGGCGAGCGTGGCCACGCGGGCGGCGCGCCACAGGCAGCGGGCGGCGAAATCCATGGGCACCCCCGCGTCGTTCAAGCCGCGTTCCCTCCGCATCGTGGTTGCGCCACACTCCCTGCACGGGGTGCAAACCCGTCCAGATGTCCGGACCTCAAGAATGAAACACACGATCGCCCTGGTTGACGACGACCGCAACATCCTGACCTCGGTCTCGATGACGCTGGAGCAGGAAGGCTACGCGGTGCGCACCTACACCGACGGCGAGAGCGCGTTGCAGGCGATCAACGCCAAGCCCGTCGACCTGGCGGTGCTGGACATCAAGATGCCGCGCATGGACGGAATGGAGCTTCTGCAGCGCCTGCGCCAGCGCACCCAGATGCCGGTGATCTTCCTGACCAGCAAGGACGAGGAGGTGGACGAGTTGATGGGGCTGCGGCTGGGGGCGGACGACTACATCACCAAGCCGTTCAGCCAGCGCCTGCTGATCGAACGGATACGCGCGCTGTTGCGTCGCAACGAGAGCAGCCGGGCCGAAGGTTCGGGCACGCCCGCCGGCGGCATCCTGACGCGCGGCGACTTGGTGCTGGACGAGACCAAGCACCAATGCATGTGGAAGGGCGTCGATATCCAGCTGACGGTGACCGAGTTCCTGCTGGTGAAAGCGCTGGCGGCGCGTCCGGGCATGGTGAAGTCGCGCGACCAGCTGATCGACGCGGCCTATGGCGAGAACACCTACGTCGATGATCGCACGATCGACAGCCACATCAAGCGGGTGCGCAAGAAATTCCGGCAGAGCGACGGGGAGTTCAACGCATTCGAGACGCTGTACGGGATCGGGTATCGCTACAAGGAGTAGCGCTTCAGGCCAGCCGATTCAGTGCCAAGACACGGTTACGCGAACTGTCCGCGTAGAAAACCCAGGGCCGGCAGCGGTCGCCAGGATTTGGGCAGATCGGTGCGGCGGATCGGGGCCACGCTGTAGCGGGGAACCGGCTGCTTGCTGGTGCGCAGGAAGGCGGCGTAGGCGCTAATCTGCTGTTCGCGCCAGGTGCGGTCGGCCAGGGCGGCGGTGCGGCTGGGAAAGATTTCAGCAATGCGGTCGGTCTTGCCGAGGGAGGCGACGACGGCCCAGAGCGTGTCGTCGCGGGTGGTGGGCAGGCGGATGATCTCGGTCATGCGCAAGCCCGCATGTCAGGCGACCTCCTGGCAGGGTCTGTGGGTGGACAGCGGGCTGGCCGCGCGCTGCGCCTGGGCACGGTCGCGCATCCGGGCGAGCGAGGTTGCCGCGCTGGCCAGCGCGGCATCGGTCAGGTCCTGGCAGATGGTTTTCGCCATGTCGGTGAGCTGGACGTCGATCTCGCCCATCAGCGGTCGTGCTGCCTCCGTCAAATGGAGGCGCCAGCATCGGCGGTCGCCAGGGTCGGCCCGGCGCTCCACCATGCCGCGGGCTTCCAGCCGGTCGATCAGGCGGGCCACCGTGATGGGCTCGACTTCGAGCACCTCGGCCAGTTCCTTCTGCAGCAGGCCGGGATGGCGTTCGAGTTTGGTCAGGATGGTCCATTGCGCGCGGGTCATGCCATGGGCGCGGGCACGCCGGTCGGCCTCGGTGCGGATCAGCCGTGCCAGGGTGACGATGTCGGTCAGCAGGTCGCGATGGCGGTTCATGGTGTTGGATTGAAGCTGGAACGCTGGGCGGGGTTTCGCAAGCGGCGGGATGGGGTAGGAACGCAGCCATGAGAGCGTTGCCGCATGTCTGATGGTTCGACACTGGTGACCGGGGCGACCGGGTTCGTGGGGTCTGCGGTGGCGCGCGTGCTGGCCGCGCGCGGGCACCGGCTGCGGCTGCTGGTCCGGCGGGGCGGCGACCGGCGCAACATCGCCGGGCTGGAGGCGGAGCTGGCGGAGGGCGACCTGACCGACGCGGCCTCGCTGGCGCGGGCGGCCGACGGGTGCCGCACCCTGGTGCACGTGGCGGCCGACTACCGGCTGTGGGTCCCCGATCCGGACGCGATGATGCGGGCCAACGTGGAGGGCACGCGCACGCTGCTGCTGGCGGCGCAGTCGCGCGGGGTGGAGCGGATGGTCTATTGCAGCAGCGTGGCTGCGCTGGGCTTGGTGGGCGATGGCTCGGTGGCCGACGAGACCACGCCGGTGCATCCGGACACGATCGTCGGGGTGTATAAGAGGTCGAAATACCTGGCGGAACAGGCGGTGCTGGACCTGGTGCGCGAGCAGGCGATGCCCGTGGTGATCGTGAACCCATCCACGCCCGTGGGCCCGCGGGACATCAAGCCCACGCCGACCGGCAAGATGATACGCGACGCCGCCCTGGGGCGGATGCCGGCCTATGTGGAGACCGGGCTGAACATCGTGCATGTGGACGACGTGGCGGAAGGCCACGTGCTGGCGCTGGAGCGCGGCGTGGTGGGCGAGCGATACATTCTGGGCGGCGAGGATTTCTCTCTCGGTGCACTGTTTGCCCTGGTGGCGCGCGTGGCAGGGCGGCGGGCGCCGCGGATAAAATTGCCGATCGCGCCGCTGCTGCCGTTGGCTTCGGCTTGCGAGGCGCTGGCGCGGTTCGGCGTGGAGCCGTTGGTGACGCGCGAAACGCTGGCGATGGCGCGCAAGAAGATGTTTTTTTCCAGCGCCAAGGCGCGGGCTGCGCTGGGCTATGCGCCGCGGCCGGCGGCACGGGCCGTCGAGGACGCGGTTGCTTGGTTCCGGGCGCAATAGCGCGCGAGGAGCGCCCGATGATCTGGCTGACATCGCTGTCTTTGGGCGTGTGGGTCTACCTGCTGCTGGGGCACGGGCGGTTCTGGCAGGCGGGTCCTTGCCTGCCGCCCGCCCCACCCGGGCCGATGCCGCCGGTAACCGTGGTGATCCCTGCGCGCAACGAGGCCGAAAGCATCACGCGCTGCTTGCGCAGCCTGATGGCTCAGGACTATGCGGGCGAGCTGCGTGTCGTGCTGGTCGATGACCAGAGCACGGACGGCACGGGCGGGCTAGCCGACCTGGTGCGCGATCCACGGCTGACGGTGTTGCGCGGGGCGCCGCATCCTGCGGGGTGGAGCGGCAAATTGTGGGCGTTGCAGCAGGGGGTGGAGTGGGCCGGGCAGGCCCGGCTTCTATTGCTGACCGACGCCGATATCGAGCATGCGGCCGGTCACGTCGCGAGCCTGGTGGCCAAGCTGGAAGCTAGGGATCCACGGCAAAGGCCGCTCGACATGGTCTCGGAGATGGTGGCGCTGCATTGTGAAACTCCGGCCGAGCACGCGCTGGTGCCGCCCTTCGTTTTCTTCTTCGCGCTGCTTTATCCGTTTGCCTGGGTGAACGACCCGGGCAACGCGACGGCTGCTGCGGCCGGGGGCACGGTGCTGATCCGGGCGGAGGCATTGGCGCGCATGGGAGGCCTGGGGGCCATGCGGGGGGCACTGATCGACGATGTGACGCTGGCCCGACGGGTGAAGGCGTCGGGCCGGATCTGGCTCGGGCACAGCCAGATGGCCACCAGCATACGGCCCTACGAGACGGCCGGCGACGTATGGCGGATGGTGGCGCGCTGCGCCTATGTGCAACTCGGCACCTCGCCCTGGCTGCTGGCCGGGACAGTGGCCGGCATGGTGTTAGTCTGGCTTGTGCCGCCTTGCTCGGCGTTGTTCGGGCGTGGGCTGACGCAGCTTGTGGGCCTGCTGGGTTGGGCGGCGATGACCTTCGCCTATATGCCGACGCTCAGGCGGTTCGGGCTGAACACCGTTTGGGCGGCGAGCCTACCGGCAGCGGCATGCTTCTACACGGCCGCGACGCTCGGGTCTGCGTTCGACCATTATCGGGGGCGGGGCGTGATTTGGAAGCAACGGGCATACCTTTGATGAGCGGTGCACGCATGAGCATAGCGGGGCTGGACGACGTGGAGAGCTGGTCGGGGAAAAGCCGGACCGAGGAGAATTTTCCGGTGGGTTCGGTGCTGATTCGGCCCGACCTGCGGCGGCACGTGCACGCCTTCTACGACTTCGCCCGCAATGCCGACGACATCGGCGATAGCCCTGTGCTGACGGCCGACGACAAAATCGCCCGCCTGGACGTGATGGAGGCGGTGCTGACCGGCGCACGCGAGAACGGGTCGCCCTCGGCGCTGGCGCTGCGGAGCAGCCTTGGGCAGACGGGGGTGGACGTGGTCCACAGCACCGATCTTCTGCGGGCGTTCCGGCAGGACGCGCGCAAGTCGCGCTACGCGAGCTGGGACGAGCTGCTGGACTACTGCCGGTTTTCGGCCATGCCGGTCGGGCGCCATGTTCTGGCGCTGCACGGCGAGGGCTCTGCCACGCTGGCGCCCTCGGACTCGCTCTGCGCGGTCCTGCAGGTGCTCAATCATTTGCAGGATATGGCGAAGGATCATGCGGCACTCGGTCGTTGCTACCTGCCGCAAAATTGGCTGGCCGAGGCAGGGGTGGTGGTGGACGATGTGGCCCGGCCTGCCGAGACGTCCGGTTTGCGGGATGTAAAGTTGCGGTTGCTGGAGGTGTGCGACCGGCTGAACGGGGAGGCAGCGGCACTGCCGCGCCGGGTGCGGGACCGGCGGCTGCGGCTGGAAACGGCGGTAATTGTGGGACTGTCGCGACGCCTGGCAGGCCGGTTACGGCGCGGCGATCCGCTGGCCAACCGGGTGAAGCTGCGGCCGCTGGACGCGGTGCTGAGTGTGGCAGCGGCGGGACGATACGTCCTGTGAACACACCGCTTGGCGCGGCCGGTTCCGACCTGGCGGAGGTGGAGCGCATCGTGCGGGGCGCGGGTACGTCGTTTTACCGCGGCATGCGCATTCTGCCGCCGGACCGGCGAGCCGCGATGTATGCGATTTATGCGTTCTGCCGTCTGGTCGATGACATAGCCGACGAGCCGGCGCCTTTGGACGAGAAGCGGCGCCAACTGGACGCGTGGCGAGCCCGCATCGAAGCGCTAGAGGTGGGGCAAGCCGAGGGACCGGTGACCCGCATGCTGCTGCTGGCACGCCGGCAGTTCGGGCTGCGTCGGGTGGATTTCCTGGCGGTGATCGACGGGATGCAGATGGACGCCGAGTCGGTGATCGTGGCACCGCCGTTCGACGTGCTGGACGCGTATTGCGACCGTGTGGCCTCGGCCGTGGGCCGGCTGTCGGTGCGGGCGTTCGGCGACGCCTCGCCGGCCGCAGACGAGGTGGCTCACCACCTGGGCAGGGCGTTGCAGCTGACCAACATTCTGCGCGACGTGGGCGAGGATGCGGGGCGCGGGCGGCTCTATTTGCCGCGCGAATGGCTGACAATCGCCGGCGTTCCGCTAGACCCCGCCGCCGCACTGGCCGACCCCCGTGTGGCCCCGGTCTGCGAGCGCATGCTGCGCGCGGCGCGCGGCCATTTCGCCAGCGCTTATGCCGCGATGGACCGGTGCGACCGTCAGGCGATGAAGCCGGCGCGGCTGATGGCGGCGACCTACGGCGCCGTCCTGGCGCGGCTGGAGCGGCGCGGCTGGGCGCGGTTGAGCGAGCGGGTGTCGGTTCCGGCCTGGATGAAGCTGATGATCCTGGTTCGGTTCACCCTGGGCTGGCGGGCGGCGAAAGTATGATCAGTCCCTGGCCGCCTGGCCGCGTTCACGTGGTGGGCGGCGGGCTCGCAGGGTTGGCGGCGGCTTTGGCGCTGGCCGAGGCCGGCCGCGCGGTGACCGTCTATGAAGCGGGGCCGGCCTGCGGCGGGCGATGCCGGTCTTATTTTGATCGCGAGCTCGGCTGCCGTATCGACAACGGCAATCATCTGCTGTTGTCGGGCAACAAAGCCGCGATGGAGTTTCTGGACCGTGTCGGCGCCCGCGACACCTTGGGTGGGCCGGGCGCGCCGGTGTTCCCGTTCATGGATGTGCGAAGCGGGCAGCGCTGGACGGTTCGCCCCAGCCTGGGGCGTGTGCCCTGGTGGGTGTTTTCGCGCACGCACGGCGTGCCGGGCGCGCGGCTGCGCGACTACGCGGCTCTGCTGCGGCTCCGGTTCGCCCGCGAGACGGACACGGTGGGCGGCTTGTTGCCGCATAACGCCTTGTACGAGCGACTGATCGAGCCGCTGGCGGTCTCGGCATTGAACACACCGGCGGATCGTGGCAGCGCGCGCCTGATGTGGGCTATTGTGGCCGAGACGCTGATGCAGGGCGGAGCAAACTGCATCCCATGTTTTCCGAGAGACGGCCTGTCGGAAAGCTTCATCGATCCTGCGGTGGCGCGTATCGGTGAACTCGGCGGGCAGGTGCAAATGGGCCACCGTATCTCGGCGCTCCGCATCGAGGGCGGCCGGGTGGTCGGCTTGGGAAGCGTGCAGGCCGTCGCGCTGGCTGCCGGCGACGCCGTGGTGCTGGCCTTGCCGGCCCCGGTCGCCGCTGGACTTCACCCCGCGCTGAGCGCTCCGGACGAACACGAGGCGATTATCAATTTGCATTTCAAAGCGGATGCGCCGGCGGGCGAGGCAAGCTTCGTGGGGCTGGTTGGCGGCGTGGCCGAGTGGGTGTTCATCAAGGCGGGCGTCGTCTCGGTAACCATTTCGGCGGCCAACCGCCTGATGGATCGCGACAGCACCGAGCTGGCCCGGGCGATATGGCCGGAGGTTTGCGCTGCGATCGGCATTGTGGCGCCCCTGCCACCCTGGCGGCTGATTCGCGAGAAGCGGGCGACGTTCGCCGCAACTCCCGCGCAACACAAGCGTCGCAGTTCAGCCACAACAACCTTGCCGAATCTGGTGCTAGCGGGCGATTGGACGGATACCGGGTTGCCCGCAACCATTGAAGGTGCGATCAGGTCCGGCTTTGCTGCAGCGCAGCTTGTTGGGTCGCCGGCGTGCCAGCGCCCGTGCTGAGACCGTGTCAAAACCCAAGAACGAGTATGCAAAGCGAAATCCTGACCTCCCCTGCCCCAGCGCTCCGGTCCGACACATTGCAGGCCAGCATCGAGCGGGCCGCCTGTGCGCTCGAGCGTCGGCAGAATGCGGATGGTCACTGGCGGTTCGAGCTGGAAGCCGATGCGACGATTCCCGCCGAGTACATATTGCTGGAACACTACCTCGACCGCATCGACACCGGGTTGGAAGGGCGGATCGGCATCTACCTGCGCGAAACCCAGGGCTCGCATGGTGGCTGGCCGTTGTTCCACGGCGGCGCGTTCGACCTGTCGGCCAGCGTGAAGGCATACTTTGCGTTGAAATGCCTGGGCGACAGCCCGAAGGCGCCGCACATGGCTCGCGCTCGCGCCGCCATCTTGGCCGCCGGAGGTGCGGAAAGAACCAACGTCTTTACCCGCATCCAGTTGGCTCTGTTCGGCGAAGTGCCGTGGTGCGCCATTCCGACCATGCCGGTCGAGATCATGCTGCTGCCCGAGTGGTTCTTCTTTCACCTCTCCAAGATTTCTTATTGGTCGCGCACGGTGATCGTACCCCTGCTGGTGCTGATGTCGCGCCGGCCGCGGGCGATTAATCCGCACGGTGTGCACATCGGCGAGCTGTTCACGCGGCCGCCCGAGCAGATACGGGACTATATACGCGGGCCGTATCGCAGCTTCTGGGGGCACGCCTTCAAGGCGCTCGACCTCGGGCTGAAGCGGTGCGACCGGCTGTTCCCCAAGAAGGCCCGCGAGCGCGCGACTGCCCTTGCCGTGACGTTTGTGACCGAACGGCTGAACGGCGAGGACGGTCTAGGCGCAATCTATCCGGCGATGGCCAACAGCGTCATGATGTTCGCCTCGCTGGGCTACGAGCCGTCGCATCCCGACGCCGCCTTAGCCTGGTTGTCGGTGCGCAAGCTGATCGTCGATGACGGCGAGCGGGCCTATGTGCAGCCTTGCGTCTCACCGATTTGGGACACGGCGCTGGCCGGCGTGGCAATGGCTGAGGCCGGGTATGGTTGTGCGGTCGGGCGCGAGCCGGTGGAGGCCGCCAGCCAGTGGTTGGCCGAGCGCCAGATTTTGGATGTGAAGGGCGATTGGGCCGTACGCCGGCCCGACGTGGCGCCGGGCGGCTGGGCCTTCCAATACGCCAATGACCACTACCCGGACGTAGACGACACAGCCGTGGTAGGTATGCTGCTGGCGCGCAATGGCGATTCGGCGCACGACATATCAATTGCCCGGGCGCGCGACTGGATCGTGGGCATGCAGAGCAGCGATGGCGGTTGGGGTGCGTTCGAGCCGGAAAATACGCATTCCTACCTGAACCACATTCCGTTTGCCGATCACGGCGCGCTGCTGGACCCTCCGACGGCCGACGTGACCGGACGCTGCGTGGGGTTTCTGGCGCAGATCGGCATGGCCGCCGAGCACCCGGTAATGTCCAGGGCCATCGACTATCTCCGGCGCGAGCAGGAGGCCGATGGCAGCTGGTTCGGGCGCTGGGGCACCAACTACATCTATGGCACCTGGTCGGTGATCAATGCCCTGAACGCGGCCGGTATCGCGGCCGACGATCCGATGATGGCGCGCGCCTGCGATTGGCTTGTCGGCGTGCAGCGCGACGATGGCGGCTGGGGCGAGGACGAAGAGAGTTACGCCGACGCGCCGCATGGCCGCTACAGTGAAAGCACGCCCTCGCAGACGGCCTGGGCCGTGCTAGCCTTGATAGGCGCGGGCCGGGCGGAGCATGAGGCAGTCCGCCGAGGCGTCGCCTGGTTGGCCGGCACTCAGAAGCCGGATGGCGAGTGGGATGAATTGCCCTATACGGCCGTGGGCTTTCCTCGCGTGTTCTATCTGAAATACCACGGCTACCGGCTGTTTTTTCCCCTGCTGGCTTTGTCGCGCTACCGCAACGTGATGCGCGGCAACCAGCGACGTGTGGATTGGGGCATCTAGTTCGGCAGGCACAGGCTTGCGCTATTGAACGATGCTTGCGTTCATCGTCGGTTTGAAGGCCGAAGCGCGGCTGGTTGACGGCCGGGTCTTCGTTGGCGGCGGCCATAGCGGCGGGGCTGCCCGGGCTGCGGCAGATGCCATTGACTCCGGGGCGACCGCGCTGGTGAGCTTCGGGCTGGCGGGAGGCTTGTGTCCCGGCTTGTCTGCCGGGGTGGTGGCGATGCCGCGACGCTTGCTGTGGCGCGGGCGGCAGTTGACGACCGACCCTGCTCTATCTGCAGCGCTGGGCGGATACTCGGTCGACGTGGCGTTTGCCTGCGAAAGGGTGGTGTCCGCAGCCGCCGAGAAGGCGCGGTTATGGCGCGAAACCGGGGCTGCCATAGTCGATATCGAGAGCGGGCCGGTAGCCGAAGAAGCATTGCGCGCGGGCGTTCCCTTCGCAGTATTGCGGGCGGTTTGCGACCCGGCATGGCGCGATTTGCCGCCGGCAGCGCTGGCCGCCTTGGACCATGCAGGACTTATCGGCATCCGCCGCGTTGTCGGATCGCTTCTACGCCGGCCGGCGCAGATAGGTGGCTTGCTGGCGCTGGCTCGGGATGCTGCGCTGGCCCGACGAGCGCTGCTAGGCCGCCTGGCACAAGTGAAGGCCACCGGCGTGTTACCAGGTTGGAAGTAGGCCGGGTGCGATGAACACGGTGCTGGCCGTATTGGTGGGGTGGTGCGCGCGCCGGCATGCGGTCGTGCTCGCCGGCGCTACGTTGCTGGCCGTGGCGTGCGGCACGTTGGCAGCCACGCGGCTGAGCATGTCCACCAACCTGCATGAGCTGTTTGATGCGCGACTAGGCTGGCTGCGACAGGATGCGGCGCTGCGTGCGGCCTATCCGCAGTTTACCGACCTGATCGTCGCAGTGGTGGATGGGCGTATCCCCGAGGAGGCCGATGCCACTGCCGACGGGCTAGTGCAGGCCCTGGCAGACGACAGGGTGCATTTCACGGAGGTGCGTCGGCCGGATGCCTCGTCCTATCTGGCGCAGGAAGGGCTGCTGTTTCTTGACCCTGCGCCGCTTGGCGACCTGCTGGACAAGACGGTGGATGCAGCACCGTTTCTGGGACAGCTGGCTGCCGACCCTTCCGCGCGCGGCCTGTTTGGCGCGTTGGGGCTGATCGGGGTGGGGGTGGTGCGCGGCCAAGCCAATTTGGGGCCGTTCGCCTTGGCGCTGCGCAGCTTTGATGCAACGTTGCGGACAGCCTTTGCCGGCCAGGCGGCGCCGCTATCCTGGCAATCGCTGCTGTCGGGCAGGCTGGCCGGCCTGGCTGGGCCGAACCGGATCGTGCTGATACAGCCGAAGCTGGATTATGGCGCGGTGCAGCCCGGCGGGGTGGCGACGAGGGTTGTGCGGACAGCGGCGGCCAGGCTGGAGTTCGTCGCAAATGGAGACGCGCATGTGCGGCTGACCGGCGCGGTGCCGCTGGCCGACGAGGAGTTCTCCTCCGCGGCACAGGGCGCGGTCGCAGGGTTAGCGCTCAGTCTCGCCCTGGTCGTGGTGTGGCTGTTTCTTGGTCTGCGCAGCTGGCGGCTGATCGTGCCAGTGGTGAGCACGCTGCTGCTGGGATTGCTGGTTACCACCGGGTTCGCCGCGTTGGCGGTGGGCACGCTGAACCTGATATCGGTGGGGTTCGCGATCCTGTTCGTAGGCATCGCAGTCGATTTCTCGATCCAATTTTCGGTGCGGTTTCGCGAGATGCGGCTGAGCGCGCCGGATGCGCAGACGGCCCTGGTGATGACGGGGGAGCGTGTGGGGCGCCAGGTGCTGGTGGCGGGATGCGCGGCGGCGGCAGGGTTCCTGGCGTTCGTGCCCACAAGCTTTCGCGGGGTGGCGGAATTGGGGCTGATTGCGGGCGCCGGCATGCTGATTGCGCTGGTGTGCACGCTAACGTTTTTACCGGCCATGCTGGCGCTGTGCCGGCCGGTGGCCGACGGCCGAGAGGTTGGGATTGCCGCGCTGGCGCCGGTGGACCGGGCGATCGGACGCATCCGGGTGCCGCTGCTGGGGGCCTTCGGCCTGCTGTCTATAGCAGGCGCGGGAATGGTGTGGGGGCTGCGATTTGACAGCAACACGCTGCACACCAAGCAGCAGAATACCGAAGCGATGCGCACCCTATTGCATCTGTTCGACAGCCCGGTCACCAACCCGTTTACAATCGACATCGTGCGGCCGAGCGTGGCGGAAGCCGCCGCGCTGGCTGGGCCCGTATCCCGGCTCAGCCTGGTCGACCACGTAGTCGGGCTGCAAAGTTTCGTGCCCGGCGGTCAGGCGGCCAAGCTGGCGGCGGTGAGCGACGCGGCCGGGATACTAGCACCGGTTCTGGGGCCGCCCCCAACTGCGCGAACGGTGGATGCGCCGGCAATCAGGGCGGCTATAGCCGGCTGCCTGGGGCAGTTGCAGCCGGCGTTGGGCAAGTTGCCGGCGGGTGACCCGCTGGTTCGGGTTGCAGGCGACCTGCGAGCCTTACAGAACGCGCCGGACAAGGTGCTGCTGGCAGCCAACCGGGCGCTGACACGGTTTCTGCCGCTTGAGCTCGATCGCTTGCGCGTTGCGTTGCGTGCCCGAGCCGTTGATCTGGCCGACGTGCCGCAAGAAATCAGGCGCGACTATGTGCAGGCCAATGGCAGCGCGCGCCTGCAGGTGGTGCCACGCGCGGCGGTGTCCGACAGCAGGGTGCTGCGGCGTTTCGTGGAACAGGTGCGCAGCGTGGCATCCGATGCCGGTGGTGCGGCTGTCACGATCGTGGGCACTGCCGACACCATACTGGACGCGTTCCGGCGGGCGGCGGTGGGCGCAGTGCTGGCCATTGCGATAATATTGCTGGCGGCGCTGCGCCGCCCGCTGGATGCTGGGCTGGTTCTGGCGCCGCTGCTCCTGTCGGCTACGATGACGGTGGTTGTGGCGTGGACGGCAGGAATATCATTGAACTACGCAAACATCATTGCGCTACCGCTGCTGCTGGGAGTTGGGGTTTCGTTTAATATCTACTTTGTAATGAACTGGCGGGCGGGCGATCCGCCACGGTTGAGCTCGGCGACGACGCGGGCGATTGTCTTCTCGGCGCTGACGACGGGGACTGCCTTTGGGTCGCTGGCGATCTCTGCGCATCCAGGTACCGCCAGCATGGGGACGCTTCTGCTGATCAGCTTGGGGTGCACGCTGATCGGAAGTTTGGTGTTTGTGCCTGCACTTTTAGGAAAGCGCTCGTTTTTTGAAGAAAAGGAAAAAAAAGCCTTGGGAATTGGGTAGAGATCTATCTGGTGTTTGCAGCTTGCGTCTGGTTGGACGACGTGACCCGCCAGACGGTGTTGCCAACATCGTCGGCAATCAGCAGCGCGCCCGATTTGTCAAGCGCCAAGGCCACCGGCCGGCCATGGGCGTGCCCGCCGTTGTCGAGGAAGCCGGTGACTACATCCTCGGCCATGCCGCTGGGCTTGCCGGCGCTGAACGGGATGAAGACGACTTTGTAGCCATTGAGGACCTGTCGGTCCCAACTGCCATGTTCGCCGACAAACGCACCGCCGCTGTAATGTGCCGGCAAGCTGTTCTGCGTATCGAACACCATGCCGAGCGGGGCTACGTGCGAACTGAGCGCATAGTCTGGCACGATGGCGCGGGCAACGAGATCGGGCCGCTGCGGGTGTACGCGAGGATCCAGGTGCTGGCCGTAGTAGCTGTAGGGCCAGCCGTAGAAGCCGCCATCCTTTACCGACGTCATGTAGTCCGGCACCAGGTTGGGGCCGAGTTCGTCGCGCTCGTTCACCACGGCCCACAGCGTGTGTGTCTGCGGCTCCCAGTTCAAGCCGTTCGGGTTGCGCAGGCCGCTGCCGAAGATGCGATGGGCGCCGGTGGCACGATCGACCTCCCAAATGGAAGCGCGGTCGATCTCGGCGCCAATGCCGTTCTCGGTGATGTTGCTGTTTGAACCGACACCTACATAGAGTTTCGTGCCGTCCTCGCTGGCGAGCAGGCTTTTCGTCCAGTGGTGATCGATCGGGCCACCCGGCAGGGTGGTGAGGATGGTTCCAGGCACCGTGATGCTGGTCTGCCCGGCGGTGTAGGGGAAATGCAGGACCGCATCGGTGTCGGCCACATAGAGGTCATTGCCGACCAGCGCCACGCCAAACGGCGAGACGAGATGGTCGATGAAGACGGTCCGCACGTCCGGCTTGCCGCCGCCATGCGTGTCACGCAGCAGCGTGATCCGGTTGGCTCCCTTCTCCGACCCGGCCGAGGTCACCAGAGATTCGATGTATTTCATGATGATGCTTTTCGGACGCGACGCAGGGTCGAGCCCGGGGCTGCGCGATTCGACCACCAATACGTCCCCGTTCGGCAGGGTATAGACCGAGCGCGGATGATCCAGCCCGGTGGCCAGCGCCTGGACTCGCAGATCGGGCGCCACTTTCGGCGTCTCGCCATCTTTCCAGCCGATGATCGAGGCGAGATGCATGGGTGGGACCAGATACTGCTGCGGTTCCGGCAGCACAGGGTTAGGCCCGATCTGCGTATGCACGTCGAACGGCTCGGGGCCGGCGCCAACCAGTGTCAAAGCGGCACCGGCGAGCGCCGACCAACGGTACAGCCTGAGTGTATCGGATGTCATTGTGCTGCTCCTGAATAGCGGAGGTTCGGGCTAGGCTGTGTGACTTTGGCGGATGCCAACCAGACTGTGGCAAGCATGACGATGACCGTAATGGCGGACAGGGCCAAGCCTTCCGGCACGACCGACGTCCACGCGTCGCGGCTGTGAACAAGGTTATCGAGCAGGGCGAGGGCCAGGACCACGAGGCTGCCGACCATGATTGGCCATACAGGGCGCGGCCGGGCGGTGCCGCGGCGCAGCAAGGCAACCAAGCCAACGATGGCGGCCAGCACGCCGAATGCCATCCCGATGGCCAGCAACCAGGCGGAGAAATCGGCCCAGATGATGTTGGCTGTTTGTGCGTAGGTGATGTCTGTCGCCAAGGCGCCGCAGAAGCAGGCGATAGGGAAGGATACGAGTATCCTGAGTAGTGGGTGGCCGGGAGTGGGGACTACGTATCCTGGGCTTGGAGCAATCATGGGCGCATCCTGGTGGCTGACACCGCGGCGAGCGGGTGCTGATGGCAGGGCATACGGCAGGACGGGCTTTGGGTTGCTCCGGTTTCGATAAATCGGCCTGCCGCGCTGCATTGTAAGTCGCATGGCTGACAGGTCGGCGAGCTTGGCACCGTGTTGATGTTGCGGACGGTGCCCTGGGCTGCGGCGGTGATGCGCAGGCGGGTGCTGGCCTGGTCCTCGCCGTAGTGGACGTAGACCTCGCGGCGACCGAGCTGGAGGTGTTCGTGCGCCGCTTGGCCCGGTGACGCCGTGCAGGCGTAGCGGGCGAGGTCGGGTAGTCGAGGAAGATGGCCATAATGCGGTTGGCGGTTGCGGCGGGGAATGGGTTTTGGTGGAGCACATCGAATACGTTCGGCATGGGTGCGGATGAGCTCGCCGATGGGGTGGCCGCCGGGGTGTGCAGCTGTTGCTCTCAATTGCAGTTCGATCATGCCGGTTTGGAAGACGACGTACCGCTGGCGATATAGGTTTGCACGGATCGGAGGCCGGCGGATTTGCCGATGCGTTTCAAGTCGGCCATGGGGAGCTTGCCGGTGCCGCCGACGTTGACGGCGCGCAGGACGGCTCAGTAACGCATGGTCAGCGTCTGCATGAAATTGGGTCTGGCTGCGGGCCCGTCAGGCGCAGCAGGCTATCGCTTGACGGGCTTCAACGGCATAATTCTCGGCCTCGGCTCAAACTTGCTTTAACTCGATAAGCGATCGCCTTATCTTCCGCCCCCGCCCGATCCTGTCCTCGATATACGCCGCATCGCCCCACCGTACCGCGCGGGCCATCGCCTGAGCGTCTTCGGTGAAGCGGGCGAGCATTTCGAGCAGGGCTTCGCGGTTGTTGAGAAAGACGTCGCGCCACATTTCGGGGTCGCTGGCGGCGATGCGGGTGAAATCGCGGAAGCCGGTGGCGGCGAATTGCAGGACCTGGCTGCGGGTTTCGTCGGCCAGGTCGTCGGCGGTGCCGCAGATGGTGAAGGCGATCAGGTGGGGGAGATGACTGACGATGGCGAGCACGCGGTCGTGGTGGGCGGGGTCCAGCACGCTGACCGTGCTGCCCATGCGGCGCCATAGGGTTTCGATGCGGGCGACCGCAGCGGCATCGGTTCCGGGTGGTGGGGTGAGCAGGCACCAGCGGCCCTCGAACAAGGTGGCGAAGCCGGCATCGGGGCCGGAGTGCTCGGTGCCGGCGAGCGGGTGGGCGGGGACGAAGTGCACGCCGGCGGGAACCAGCGGGCCCACGTCGCGGATGACGGATTGCTTGGTGCTGCCGACGTCGGACAGGACGGCGCCCGGGGCGAGGTGGGGGGCAATGGAGAAAGCAAGGTCGGCATAGGTGCCGACAGGGGTGCAGAGGACGACGCAGTCGGCCTCGCGGACGGCTTGGGCGGGGTCGGGCTCCACGCGGTCGGCGATGGCGAGTTCGCAGATTCGGGCGCAGGCGGCAGAATCGTGATCGCTGATGACGATTTCGGCGGCGAGCGTGTGGGTGCGGGCCGCCCGCGCGATCGAACTGCCGATGAGGCCGCATCCGATCAGCGTGAGGCGCTGGAACAGCGGCTCGGTCATTGGTGGGCGATGGCAAATTCGGTCAGGGCATCGATGAGCGCGTCGTTCTCGGCAACCAGGCCGATGGTGATGCGCAGGCAGGTGGGCAGGCCGTAGCCGCCGACCTGGCGAACGATCAGGCCACGGGTGCGCAGGTGCGCATCAGCCGCCTCGGCACGCTCGGCGCTGGCAAAGTCGGCGAGGACGAAATTGGCCTCTGATGGGGTGACGGCCAGACCCGCATCCAGCAACGCCTTGGTGACGCGGTCGCGTTCGGTGGTGTTGTGGGCGCGGCCGCGCTCCACCCAGCCCGGTTCGGCGAGCGCCGCTATACCCGCGTCGTGGGCGCCTATCGACACGTTGAAAGGGGAGCGAACACGGTTGAGGTTTTCCACGATGGCGAGTGGGGCATAGGCCCAGCCGAGGCGCAGGCCGCCCAGGCCGAACATCTTGCTGAAGGTGCGGGTCATCACCGTGTTGTCGGTGGCATCGACCAGGCCGATGCCGGGGTCATAGTCAGGGCGGTCGAGGTACTCGGCATAGGCGGCATCCAGCACCAGCAGCACGTCCGGCGGCAGGGCGTGACGCAGGCGGGTGGCTTCGGCGACCGGCAGAAAGGTGCCGGTGGGGTTGTTGGGGTTGGCGATAAAAACCATGCGGGTGGCTGGGGTGACCGCGGCCAGGATGGCGTCCACATCGGTGGTGCGGCGGCGTTCGGGCGCTTTGACGATGCGGCAGCCGGCGAGACGGCCGGCAATCTCGTAGATCGAGAAGCCGTGTTCGGTCATGATCAGATCGGTGCGCTCGCCATCAGGACGAGGGCCGCCATAGATGTGGCAGAGCAGATAGAGAAGGTCGTCCGAGCCGGCACCACAGACGATGCGCGCGGGATCCAGGCTGAAGCGGGCGCCAATGGCCTGGCGCAAGGCGGTGGCGCCACCGTCCGGGTAGCGGTGCAGCTTGCCGGCGATAGCGGCCAAGGCGGGTTCCACGCTTGGGGGCGGGCCGAACGCGCCTTCGTTGGAAGACAGTTTGATAACCCGGTTCACGCCTGCGACCGCGGAGACGCCGGGCGTGTAGGGGTGGATGTCCAGGATCTCGGGGCGGGGTCGCGGGGTCATGGGCCCTTGT
>CAXUHU010000038.1:0-27127 GCA_964250925.1 uncultured Acetobacteraceae bacterium | reverse complement strand
CTCCCCCGCCGGATACAGCCCCGCCGTGTTCAGGCTCTGGAAATCCTCGCCCCGCGTAATACGGACCGGGCTGGACGTGCGCGTCTCCACCCCGGTCATCACCGCGTCGGCCATGTCGAACCCGGGGATGCGGCGGCCGAAAACCGGCAGCGCCTCGCGGATCGCCTGCAGGACAGGCTCCGGCAGGCAGTGCGCGAGGTCGGTCGGCACCACGCCCGGCTTGTAGGAAGGCATTACCTGGCCCAGCGACGTGCTGGCACGCCCGGCCAGAAAATCGCCCACGCGCTGGGCCGGTGCCGCATAGGTGGAGCCGCCGGCGGCAAACGCCTGCTCCTCCAGCCGGCGCTGGAAGGCGATGCCGGCCAGCGGATTGTGCCCGTCCTCGCCGAAATCCGGTGGGCCGACGGCCACCACCAGGCCGGCGTTGGCGTTGCGCTCGGCGCGCGAATACTGGCTCATGCCGTTGGTCACCACACGGCCCGGCTCGGACGTGGCGGCCACCACGGTACCGCCCGGGCACATGCAGAAGCTGTAGGTCGACCGGCCGCCCGCGCCGTGGTGCACCAGCTTGTAATCCGCCGCACCGAGCATAGCATGGCCGGCGAAACTGCCCCAGCGCGCGCGGTCGATCACCGATTGCGGGTGTTCGATGCGCACGCCGACGGAAAACGGCTTCTGGTCCAGGTGCACGCCGCGCTGGGCGAGCGTGGCGAACAGGTCCCGCGCGGAGTGGCCCGGGGCGAGCACCACTTGGCCCGCCTCCAGCGCCGAACCGTCGTCCAGGATCAACGCCTCGATCCGGCGACCGCCATCCGGCGCTCGGCCGGTGGCGATGTCGGCGACGCGGGTGGCGAAGCGATACTCGCCGCCCAGGCGCTCGATTTCGGCGCGGAGGCTTTCCACCACGGTGACCAGGCGGAAGGTGCCGATATGCGGCTTGGCGGCCGCCAGGATCTCCTCCGGCGCGCCGGCGCGGACGAAGGTTTCGAGCACGCGCCGGCCGAGATGGGCGGGGTCGCGTATGCCCGACCACAGTTTGCCGTCCGAGAACGTGCCGGCGCCGCCTTCGCCGAACTGCACGTTGCTCTCGGGGCTGAGCCGGGATTGCCGCCATAGCGCGAAGGTATCGACCGTGCGCTGGCGCACCACGCGGCCGCGTTCCAGGATGATCGGCCGGAAGCCCATTTGCGCCAGCGTGAGGGCGGCAAACAGGCCGCACGGGCCGGCGCCGATCACCACGGGGCGGGTTGCCAGGCGGGCGGGTGCGCGGGCGACGGGGCGATACGTGGTATCGGGCGTGCGCGCCACGTGCGGATCGCCGGCCAGCCGCGCCAATGCAGCGTTCTCGTCGGCCAGCTCGACATCCAGCGTATAGACGAGCTGGATAGCCCGGCGGCTGCGCGCATCGTGGCCGCGGCGGAAGACGTGGAGCGCGGTCGGCTGCTCGCCCAGGCGCCGCCGGGCGGCTGCGGCCAAGGCAGCATCATCGTGGTCGAGGGGGAGCTTCACTTCGGTCAGTCGGAGCACTTGGGCGGCTTCTCGAGGTAGGCTGTTCATATGCCGTGTCGAGGGCGGGAACACAGGGCCTTGCCTGCAGGGCAGGCAGGCCCAAACCGGCCGAATATAGCGACCTTTTCAACGCGGCAGGCTTGGGCTAGCCCCCGGCCGACACACGACAGGACTCCGTGCCATGCCCGCAAACGATCCACCGCCCGGCTTCCGCATGGAAAAGGACGCCATGGGCATCCTGGCCGTGCCGGCGGACCACCTGTGGGGCGCGCAGACCCAGCGGTCGATCCAGAACTTCCCGATCGGCACGGACCGTTTCCGCTTCACCCGGCCGGTAATCCGGGCGATGGGGTTATTGAAAGCGTCGGCCGCCCTGGCCAATGGCGATCTGGGCGAGTTGCCGGCCGAAAAAGTCGACCTGATCGTGCGGGCGGCCCGCGAGGTGGTCGATGGGACGCTGGACGCGGAGTTTCCGCTGGTGGTGTTCCAGACAGGGTCGGGCACGCAGACCAACATGAACGCCAACGAGGTGATCGCCAACCGCGCCATCCAGCTGGCCGGCGGCACGGTGGGCAGCAAGAGCCCGATCCACCCCAACGACGACGTGAACCACAGCCAGTCCAGCAACGACACCTTTCCCACCGCCATGCACGTAGCCGCGGTGGAGCAGATCGAGCACCGGCTGCTGCCGGCGGTGGCGCAGCTGCGCGCGACGCTGCACGGCCGCGCGCAGGCGTTCGCAGGCGTGGTGATGATCGGGCGCACCCACCTGCAGGATGCGACCCCGGTGACGCTGGGCCAGGTGATCGGCGGCTGGGTGGCGCAGCTCGATGGGGCCGTGCGCTCCATTCGCGCCGAGCTGCCGGGCCTCTACGAGCTGGCGATCGGCGGCACGGCTGTCGGCACCGGGCTGAACGCGCATCCGCAATTCGGCGCGCGCACCGCGCACCACATCGCGGCTGAGACGGGTTTTCCGTTCGTCTCGGCGCCCGACAAGTTCGCTGCACTCTCGGCGCACGACGCGATGGTGACGGTGAGCGGCACGTTGCGCACACTGGCCGGCGCGCTGATGAAGATCGCCAACGACGTACGCTGGTACGCGTGCGGCCCACGCGCGGGGTTTTCGGAAATCCGCATTCCGGAGAATGAGCCCGGCTCCTCCATCATGCCGGGCAAGGTGAACCCCACCCAGTCGGAAGCGCTGACGATGGTTGTGGTGCAGGTGTTCGGCAACGACGCCGCCGTGGCGTTCGGCGGCAGCCAGGGCAATTTCCAACTCAACGTGTTCAAGCCGGTGATGCTGCACAATGTGCTGGAGAGCGTGGCGCTGCTGGCCGACGGGTGCCTGTCTTTCGACGTGGGCTGCGCGCGCGGGATAGAGCCGGACGAAGAGCGTATCGCCCAGAATGTGGCACGCTCGCTGATGCTGGTGACGGCGCTGAACCCGCATATCGGCTACGAGAAATCGGCCCAGATCGCGCTGAAGGCGCATCGCGAGGCGACGGGGTTGCGCGAGGCGGCGCTGACCTTGGGATTTGTGAGCGCGGACGAGTTCGACGCCTGGGTTCGGCCTGAGGAGATGACGGGGGTGCGGCAAGATAGGACGTGAGACACGGTCTGACACAATGCGGAGACATCATGAGCATCGAGTCGTTCTCCAACAGGTCTCATAGCGGCGTTCGCAGTGAGCAGCAGATAGCCCTAAGCGTGATTGCAGTGGTGATGATTGCCGCCGTGTTCAAAGTTTTCTACGGGACGCAAGGATATTACTTCTTTTCGGACGATTTTTTAAATTTCATCATAGCTCAAGACATGGGACCAACTTGGCGTTATCTGGCACGAGACGCTCAAGGCGAATTCATTCCACTCTATCGCGCTATCAACCTGATTTACTTTCAACTGTTCGGCCTGGCATTTTGGCCGTTCCGCGTAATGCTGGCAGCATTTCAGTGCATCGTTATACTCCTGATCGCCTCGATGCCATCCAGACGCGGCCTGAAGCTGGAATACTTCATGCCGCTCTTAGCAGTAATCGCGTTCTCTCCTATATTCGAGTCGTCCTACCAGTGGTGGAGCGCCGCTATCAACGTGCTTGCGGAAGCGCTTATGTCGCTACTCGCAATTCGCATCATGGCGGACGTCACGCCGTTGACAAATCTTCGAAAGTTCTTGGCAACGTTGTGCTACGCGGCGAGCCTCTGCTTCTTCCCAAAAGGACTATATGTAGCAGTCATACTCCTCGGGGTACGCCTGTTCGCAAGCCTCGAGAGAAGTGAGGTTTTCCTCGTCGCAATCATGAATACCGCAAGGGAGGTTTGGCCGGTATTCGCCGCAGGCGCCGTCTATTCGTTGATTGTCTTGCTGGGCCACTATGCATCCGGTGTGCAGCCGCCAAGCGCCGCTATGGTGCTTCATTATATCTGGCATGGATGGAACCATGGTTTTGTGATCGGTGTGATTGGTCTTGATGAAGGCTTTTTCGGCAGGATCGCCCTTGCAAACCTCCTTGTCATTACACTCATCGCGATTTCCGTATTGCGAAATTTCCATACGATGGCGCTCTGGTCAGCATTCTTTCTTTATTTCATTGCGGTATTTGCAACGATAGCCGTCAACAGGCAGGTGGTTCTCGGACTTGAGTCTTCCGAGACCTCGCGTTACCACGCAGACGTATTGTGCTTTTTCGTCGCTATCGCCATGATCGCCTGTGGTCGTCAAACCTTGACTGCTGGCAGGCCGCTGCATGCGCACAGTTTCATACTAAGTCTTGTCGCAACACTGCTTTTAACGATACATCTCTTCCAATCCTCGGCGCGAGTCCCGCCGGTGTGGTTTGTGCCGCCAACACGCGTGGCCGCGTTCGTGAACAACGTATCGGCATCGCTCAGGACAGCCGGCGATACGCGTATCAAGGAAGGTGTCGTGCCGGAGTGGGTGATGCCTCCTTGGACATCTCCCTTGAGGCAATATAGTTGGTTTCTGACGCTATTTCCATTGCACGGAAAGATTGTCGTTGCCGAAGATGCACTGTCCCAATTTGACGACGCTGGAAAGCTGGTACCGGTCGCTCCTCAGCAGACAAGTCAAAGCCCCACGCGCTGACATAAGATACCGCTGGTTGCGACACGCTCCGATATGCAGAGTACACCTGTAACCATATCGGCTCAGTGTTCCTTCACCGCCGACGCGATCACCGATAGCCCTGCCAGGCGGTTGATGCCGAGCAGCGGCAATTCCGCTTGTGACAGTCGTAGCAAGACCTCGTTGGCGAGCGGGCCGTGGGTGCGCATGTCCGATCCTATCCGTTCCACGCCGAACGGGTTCAGTCGCCGCCCCAGCCGGATTGCGGCCGCGAGCGGCAGGACTAGCCCGAAATAATAGCCGCTGCGCCGTTGCTTCAGGCCGGCGCCGGCGACCAGCCGGTCCACTTCCCGCACGGTGTAGCGGCGGAAATGCTCCAGGAACACGTCGTGGCCGCTCCACATCCAGCGATGGGCGGGGACGGTGATCAGGAAGCGGGTGCCGGGCGCGGCCTTGTCCACGTAGTCGCGTAGCAGAGCCGCGTCGTCGGCTACGTGCTCCAGCACGTCCATCAGCAGGACCAGATTGCCGTCGAACCGGTCGATGCCGTGCACGAAACGGATCGGCTTGCCGCGGTGATCCTCGTCGTGCTCGCGTGGATAGTTGGGATCGACGCACAGGGCGTAGGCGGCTTCGGTGCGGTCCAGCACGCAGCGGGCAAAGAAACCGGAGCCGGCGCCCACGTCGAGCACGGCAGAGACGGGCGCGCCGCGCACCATGCGCAGCATGGCGGCCGATTTGGCGCGGTAGTACCAGTGGCGGTCCGCCTGGGCGCCCAGGATCGCCTGTTCCTTCAGGTCCACCCTGGCCTAGTCCTGTCTGTCGCCGGGAGGATACACGCCCTCCAGCAGGTAGATGGGCCGCTGCTTGGTCTCTACGAACAGGCGGCTGACGTACTCGCCGATCATGCCGAGCGAGATCAGGTTGGCCGCCGTGCTGAACAGCAGCACGATAATCAGCGAGGCGTAGCCGGGCACGCCGGTGCCTTTCACCAGCGTGTAGGTGGCAATGAACGCGGCGTAGCCGAGCGCGCCCAACGCGATGAGCGCCCCGAAATAGGTCCAGATGCGCAGCGGCGCGGTGGAGAAGCTGACGATGCCGTCGAGCGCGAAGTTCCACAGCCGCCAGTAGTTCCATTTCGTCTGCCCCAGGCGGCGGGGCGGGCGCACGTAGGGCACGGCGATGGACGGGTAGCCCACCCAGGCGAACAGGCCCTTCATGAAGCGGCCGCGTTCCGGCATCTGGCGCAGGGCGGCCACCACGCGGCGGTCTATCAGCCGGAAATCGCCCACGTTGTGGGGGATGGGCGTGGCCGACATCCAGTTGAAGACGGAGTAGAACAGCCCGGCGGTCAGCACCTTCAGCCGCCCGTCGCCATGGCGGCTCTGGCGCAGGCCGTAGACCACGTCGTAGCCCTCGCGCCACAGCGCCACGAAGCGCCCGAGCAGCTCGGGCGGGTCCTGCAGATCGACGTCGATCAGAACCGCCGCGTCGCCGTGGGCCTGGTCCAGCCCGGCTGTCATGGCGGCTTCCTTGCCGAAGTTGCGCGAGAGGTTGACCACGCGCAGGCCGGGCGTGGTGTGCGCCCGCGCGATCAGCAGGGGCAGCGTGGCGTCGGTCGAGCCGTCGTTGACGAAGATCGTTTCGTAACGGATGCCGGCGCGGACGATTTCGGGTGTCACCTGGTCGAGGAAGGCGTCGATCGCATCGGCTTCGTTATAGACCGGAACGATCAGCGAGATCACCGGGTCTGGCGGGCGGGGGCGAGCGGGCGGAATCATGCCGCCGCATGCGTTGGGTTTTTCGTTGCGGTTGTCAACTGGTCGTACGGCCGAAATCAACCCAGCTCCGCCGAAAGCCAGCCCTCGCAGCATGCCTTGGCCAACGTGCGCACCCGGCCGATATAGGCGGCGCGCTCGGACACGCTGATCACGCCGCGCGCGTCGAGCAGGTTGAACAGGTGACTGGCCTTGATGCATTGGTCGTAGGCCGGCAGCGGCAGGGCGCGGGCCACCAGGGCGGCGCACTCCGCCTCCGCGTCGGCGAAATGGCGCTGCAGAATGGCCACGTCGGCCACTTCGAAGTTGTAGGCGGAGTACTCGCGCTCGGCGCGCAGGAACACGTCGCCGTAGGTGACGCTGCCGCCTCGCGCGTCGGGCTCGTTGAACTGCAGGTCGTACACGCTCTGCACGCCCTGCACATACATCGCGAGGCGTTCCAGGCCGTAGGTGAACTCGGCCGAGGGCAGCACCACCGGTATGCCGCCCACCTGCTGGAAGTAGGTGAACTGCGTCACCTCCATGCCGTCGCACCACACCTCCCAGCCCAGGCCCCAGGCGCCGAGCGTGGGGCTTTCCCAGTCGTCTTCGACGAAGCGGAAATCGTGCAGCGCGGTGTCGATGCCGATGGCCCGGTAGCTGTCCAGGACCAGGGCCTGCGCGTCGGCCGGGCTGGGCTTCATGATCACCTGGTATTGGTAATAGTGCTGCAGGCGGTTGGGATTCTCGCCGTAGCGGCCGTCGCTGGGGCGCCGGCAGGGCTGCACGTAGGCGGCGCGCCAGGGCTTGGGACCCAAGGCCCGCAGCGTGGTGGCGGGGTGAAAGGTGCCCGCACCCATCTCCATGTCGTAAGGCTGCAGGATGACGCAGCCTTGCGCGGCCCAGTAGGCGTGCAGGCGCAGGATGATGTCCTGGAAGCTGATCTTTCGCCCCGCGCCTGCGGCGGGAGAGGTGGCGTCCATTGACTTGTGCGTGTCCTGCGCGGTTAGGGGGCATGCCGCTCTAGACTTCGGCGTGCGGGCGGGCAAGGCGGGGGCGGATGCGGCGACGCGACATCTACGGGCTAAGCGCGGCCGTGCTGGCCACGGCGGGGCTGATCGCCTATCGGCAGGTCTATCTGGAACCGCGCCAATGGGGCGCGCTGTGCGTGTCGGCCGCGCCGCCACTGGCCTGCGTGCCGCGCGACGGGCTGATCTGGCTGCAGCACTACTACCTGCTGGGCATCGTCTCCCTGGCGCTGGGCCTGTGGGGGTTTGCCTGGCGCGGCAGGTTCGCGGCCCAGCTTGGCGCGGTGCTGTTCGGCATCGCCGCGCTGGAGAACTACAACGCTACCTGGGGCGCGGTGGGCGCAGCGCTGGGCGCCTGGGCTTGGCTGCGGCGCGAGGGCTGGGCCCAGCGCACATCTTAACCAGGGTTCGCTGATCAGGGTTCGCGATGCGTGTGCGGTTCGCGGGCGAGCTCGTCGGGCCGGCCGGCCGTACGGTCGCCGCTGACCACGGTCTGTTGCACCGCCTGCGGATGCGAAGGGCCGGATTTGTCGGGATTGCCGGGCTTGGTGCTGTGCGTGCCGCCGGGGTCGGCACCCTCGATCGGGTCGTTGCCGGTGGTGCGGGGTGTGTCGGCCATCAATTGTCTCCTCGGTGTTCGTTCATCGTCTGATCGGCTCCGGCGGACTTGGGTTGCATCGGCCGCCGCGGGTGTGCTGGCGTGACGGCGATGACGGACCGCCCTCCTTTGCCGCCCTTCGACGAGAGCACGGCCGCGCAAAAGGCGCGCCTGGCCGAAGACGCCTGGAACAGTCGCGATCCGGGCCGCGTCGCGTTGGCCTACACGCCGGACAGCCAGTGGCGGAACCGCGACGCTTTCTTTACGGGACGCGAGGCTATCGTCGCCTTTCTCACGCGAAAATGGCGGCACGAACTCGACTATCGGCTGATCAAGGAGGTTTGGGCCCACACGGGCGAGCGCATCGCGGTGCGCTTCGCCTATGAATGGCACGATGCCGACGGCCGATGGTTCCGCAGCCACGGCAACGAGCAGTGGGCGTTCGACGCGTCCGGACTGATGTGCCGGCGCGAGGCGTCGATCAACGACGTGGCGATTGGCGGGAGCGAACGGCTGTTCGGCTGGCCGCTTGGGCCGCGGCCGGAGGACCATCCGGGGCTGACGGCGTTGGGCTTGTGACCGTGCGGCCTGGGACGGCGCTGGCGTGGGCCAGCGCACCGGCGACGATCGCCTGGGCTTGCTGCAGACTGGTCTCGGTCATCCGTGGATCGCCGCAGGCAGGTTGTCCGGCTGCGAGAAGCGGAAGCTGATCTCCGGCCGCTCGGCTGAGATATCGCCCGCCTCCATGATGGACACGCGCAGCAGCAGGCTGCCGGCCAGCACGGCCAGGTTGGCGATACGGCCGCGTCCGCCAAAGGCCATGCCCGCCAGCTTGAGGCCGAGCGGGAGAACCACGCCCACGCCGGTGGCGCCATACTTCTCCACGCCGCCCCAGCCCGTCTGCAGCGACTCCTCGACGCCGCGGGCGGCATAGGTTTGGTGGGACCGCATCGCGGCGGCGAGCTCCATGCCCAGCGCGGCGACGGCGAGCGCGTCGAGCGCGCGGCGCGAGCGCGGCGCGTGCTCGCCCAGCGCCAGGGCGGCGGCGGCGGAAGCCACGCTGGACGCGCCGAACCGCACGGCCAGCGATTGCGGGGCAGCGGCCCAGAGCGGCGTGCTGGTGGCCGCCAGCAGCGAGGCGGTGTAGGTGGCCAGGCCCATGCCGGCCAGGGCGGCGGGCCACTGCGCGGCGCGCGCTACGGCCCAGGGCCAGCGCAGGCGCGGGCGCCGATCGGCCAGCAGCTGGGCGGCCCGCGCCAGCATCGCGGGGCCGGTGAAGGCGAGCAGGATCCAGGTGCCGATGGACATTGGGGACGTTCTTTTGGCGACGCGCATCATGTTGTAGAAGCGCTGCGGCGTATGCAGGTCCCACACCAGCAGCGCCGAGCCGATGGTG
The DNA here is from genome assembly GCA_964250925.1 of uncultured Acetobacteraceae bacterium. Taxonomy (GTDB): domain Bacteria; phylum Pseudomonadota; class Alphaproteobacteria; order Acetobacterales; family Acetobacteraceae; genus BOG-908. The sequence goes on along the minus strand of CAXUHU010000038.1, from coordinate 17,758 downwards.
GGCGCCAGCAACGAAAGATAGCGCGAACGTCGGCCGACCGGCCGCCCAGCCCGGCCGCGTGCCGCCTCCGCGATGCTGCCGATCAGGGCCGCGGCACCCGACAGGCCGGCCAGCGCGATGTAGCCGCCGACCACCCAGTTGTTGAACGGCGCCGGCTTGAGCTGGGAGCGGCCGTAATAGGTGGGGCCGGCCCATTTGCCGGGTTTCTCGATGGTGTCGTGCGCGTCGCGGCCGACGATGGGCTTTTCGTCGGGGTCATGCGCGGCTGGCGGCTGGTAGTTCATCGTACGCGCCTCTGCGGCCTGGCTTTGGGCGTCTCGGCGGCGAACAGGGCGAAGGCGGTCAGCGCCAGGCCGAACACGGCCGTCAGGCCGGCGGTCAGCGCCGGTGCCACGCGCGCGGATGGGCGGGTGGGTGCCGCCGGCAGGTTGTAGCGCTCCGGCCGGTCGGTCAGCAGGAAGAAGGCGTTGAGGTGGCCCAGGCCGCCGGTGGCCCCTGGCGCACCCGGCGTGCCGTAGAGGTAGGCGCTGTCCACGCCGATCGAATGCAGCTTTTCGACGCGCGCGGCAGCACGGTGCTGCAGGTCGGACAATTCGCCGAACATGATGCTGTCGGTGGGGCAGGATTTCGCACAGGCCGGCTCCAGCCCGCCTTTCAGCCGGTCGTAGCACAGGGTGCATTTATGCGCCTTGCCGTCCGCCTCGCTGACATCCACCACGCCGAACGGGCAGGCCGGGATGCAGTAGCCGCAGCCGTTGCAGATGTCCTGCTGGATGACGACCGTGTCGAACTCGGTCTTGAACAGCGCGCCGGTGGGGCAGGCTTCCAGGCAGGGCGCGTTGTGGCAGTGTTTGCACACGTCGCTCAGCATCAGCCAGCCGGACTGGAAGGGCGTCTGGTCGTTGTCGCGCACGCTGGGGCCGCTGGCGTGGCCGCACCCGCGCTTCTGCGAGGGCGAGCGGACGCTGTCGGATTTCTCCACGAAGGCCACGTGGCGCCAGCTATTGGCCGAGAGCGCGCCGGTGTTGTCGTAGCTTTGGCCGGTCAGGCCGATATTGTCAGCCGGCAGGTTGTTCCATTCCTTGCAGGCCACCTCGCACGCTTTGCAGCCGATGCAGACCGTTGTGTCGGTGAAGAAGCCGTAGGAGCGGCCGGGCTCGATCAGGACGTGGGCAGTAATCTCGGACTCGTTGGGGATCAGGGCGCGGAATTGCGAGCTGGTCTGCTCGAGCGCGCGTGGGTGCATGTCCATTGGGTGCTGGCGCCTCAGACGGAGATGGATTGGGCGACGTTGCCGATGGCGTTGGGCATCGGCTTGTATTTCACCCGGACACGCGACTGATGGCGCTGTAAAGCTGCGAGCTGGCCGGGCTCGGTGCCGCAGGCATAGCTGACGGTGAACAGGTGGCCGACGCCGTCGTCATCGGTGAGCTGGAAGCGGCTTTCCTGCACGATGGTGACTATGCCCTCCATGAACTTCGACATCTGCAATCCCAGTTTGCCGCGAGGCGGCATGCCCCGAAGCATAAGCCGGCAAGGCGGACGCTCGTGCATCTCACGACTTCGCTAGCGAACCCTGCCCGCCGCCGATCGATGGCATCGCCTCGCGACAGAGATGGCAGAGGTTCTGGGACGGGAGTAGTCAGATGCCATGGTGGCGCTCGCGAAAATCCCGATCCGCGTGTCGGTAGAGGCGTTTCTGGCATGGGAGCCTAGAGATGGCCTCGCTCGCAGCTTGTAGACGGGGTGCCGGAGGCAATGGCTCCGGCCAACAGAAGCCACGGCACGTTGCAGGGTGAACTTGGCCGGCTGATCGGCAACCATTTGCGCGCGCTCGGCGGGCCTTGCACGCTTGTTGTGACCCCCGGCGTGGTGCCGCATGTCGACGCCAGCCACACCATGCGCATTTCCGACCTGGCGGTGACCGGCTCGCCCTACGAAGCGGAGGAGACAGCGCTGACCGACCGATGCTGATCGTAGAGATCCTCTCGCCGAGCAACTAGGCCGAGACCTGGGCCAATGTGTGGGCCTACACGACGATTCCGAGCGTGCGCGATATACTGGTGCTCGGGACCGCAGCGATCGGGGCGGAGGTGCTGCGCCGTGAAGCGGACGGTGGCTGGCCGCAGGAGCCGGAACGGCTGGCTGATGGCGAGTTGGATTTGAAGTGCATCGGCCTGCGCTTGCCGCCTACAGACATCTACGCCGGCACCCGGCTGGGTCGATAGCAAGGCTGGGCAGCCGCACGCGTTCGGCGCAGGTCACGCGTTCGTCGTTTGCAGCCTGCTTGCGCGCGCAGCATTGTGGTGTGGTGAAAAAGCTCCGCCAATCCCTTGCCGACCGCGCGGCCGCCTTCGTGCATGACTGGTCGCTGCCGCGCCAGTTTGCGGGCCAGAGCGTGCAAGGCAAGGCGGCCGAGAGCGAGCTTTCGCGGGGATTGCGCCCGCGGCTGGAGCAGGCCGACACGGTCGGCACCAGCATCTGCCCATTCTGCGCCGTCGGCTGCGGCCAGTTGATCTACGCCAAGAACGGCAAGCCCATCCACATCGAGGGCGACCCGCGCAGCCCGGTCAACCAGGGCACGCTCTGCCCCAAGGGTGCCAGCACGCTGGGCATGCTGCTCTCGCCGCAGCGCATCAACACCGTCCTCTACCGCGCGCCGTATGCCGCGGAGTGGGAAAAGCGGCCGCTCGACTGGGCGATGGAGCGGGTGGCCCAGCTCACCAAGCAGACGCGCGACGAGACGTTTGCCGAAACCTTGCCGGACGGCCGCATCGTCAACCACACGCTGGGCATCGGCTCGCTGGGCGGGGCTACGCTCGACAACGAAGAGAACTACCTGATCAAGAAGCTGTTCAGCGGAGGGTTGGGAATCGTCAACGTCGAGAACCAAGCCCGCATCTGACACTCCTCCTCGGTGCCCAGTCTGGGTACCTCCTTCGGCCGCGGCGCTGCCACCATGTCCCTGTGGGACTTGGAGAACAGCGACTGCGTCGTGATCATGGGCTCCAACATGGCGGAGAACCATCCGATCGCGTTCCGCTTCGTGGTCGAAGCCAAGCGGCGCGGCGCCGACATCATCCACGTCGATCCGCGATTCACGCGCACCTCGGCGCTGGCCGACGTGCACGCGCCGATCCGCTCGGGCAGCGACATCGCGTTCCTTGGCGGCATCATCCACCACCTGCTGGAAGGCGACCTCTGGTTCCGCGAGTTTGCGCTGGCCTACACCAACATCGCCCACATCATCGAGGACGCCTATTCCGACCCCGAAACCAACGACGGCGTATTCTCCGGTTTCGATCCGGAAACGAACACCTATACCGAGGATAGCTGGCAGTACAAGGGCAAGACCGTTCCTTCGACCATCGCCGAGCAGCGCGGACCCTCGCTGAGACGCAAGGATGAGAAGGCCGGCGACGCTGACGATTTCGATAGCCTGTCGAACTCGCCGCCGCCACAGGACATGACGCTGCAGCATCCAAACTGCGTCTATCAGATCATGCGCCGGCACTACGCACGCTACACGCCGGAGATGGTGGAGCGTGTCACCGGCTGCCCGCGCGACACGTTCCTGCGGGTGGCCGGTTCCTTGGCCCGCAACTCGGGGCGGGAGCGCACCGGCGCCATCTGCTACGCGGTCGGCTGGACGCACCACACCACCGGCGTGCAGATCATCCGTGCCGCCTCCATCATCCAGTCGTTGCTGGGCAACATCGGGCGTCCGGGCGGCGGCATCATGGCGCTGCGCGGCCATGCCAGCATCCAGGGCAGCACCGACATTCCGACGCTGTACAACATGCTGCCCACGTACCTGGCGCAGCCCAACGTGTTCCACCAGCACGGCAGCCTGGCCGAGTACCTGAAGGCCGAGACGCCGGTGACCGGCTGGTGGTCGAACATGCCGAAATACGTCGTCAGCTTGCTGAAGGCCTGGTATGGCGCCAGCGCCACGCAAGAGAACGAGTACGGCTACCAGCACTGGCCGAAGCTGACCGGCGACCTCTCGCAACTGCCGATGACGCTGTCGATGGTCGATGGCGTGGTGCGCGGCCAGTTCATCCTGGGCCAGAACCCGGTCGTCGGCGCCGTCAACTCCGACCTTGTCGAGCGCGGTTTTGCCCAGCTCGACTGGATGGTGGTGCGCGACTTCGCGCTGACCGAGACGGCGAATTTCTGGCAGAAGGGCCGCCTGGTGCAGCGCGGCGACCTCAAGCCGTCCGACATCGGAACGGAGATGTTCTTCTTCCCCACCGCGCTCGGGGGTGAAAAGGACGGCACCGTCACCAACACCAGCCGACTGGTACAGTGGCACGACGTGGTGCTGGAGGCACCGGGCGACAGCCGGTCGGACCTCTGGTTCATCTACCACCTTGGCAAGCGCCTGAAGCAGCTCTACGCCGGCAGCACCGGGTCGCGCGACGCCGCGATGCGCGACCTGACCTGGCAGTATCCGGAACGCGGCGAGCGTGCCGAACCGGACGCCAACGCCATCTTGCGCGAGATCAACGGCTACACGGTGGCCGACCGCAAGCAGGTGGCGAAATACCAGGATCTGAAGGACGACGGCAGCACGGCCTGCGGCGGCTGGATGTACTGCGGCATCTACCCGCGCGACGGCCACAACGTCGCCCGCTCCCGCAAGCCGGACGGCCCTGGCGGTCCTGGCAGCCACCTCGGCTGGGCGTTCGCGTGGCCGGCCAACCGCCGCACGCTGTACAACCGCGCCTCGGCCGATCCGGCCGGCAAACCGTGGTCCGAGCGCAAGGCGATGGTGTGGTGGGACGAGGCGGCGGGCAAATGGACCGGCACCGACGTGCCCGATTTCGTGGCCACCACGCGGCCCGATTACCGGCCGGACTGGAGCACGCACCCGACCGGCATGGCGGCGCTGGGCGGGGACAGCCCGTTCATCATGGAGGCCGACGGAAAGTGCCAGATCTTCGTGCCGACGGGCCTGAAGGACGGTCCGTTGCCCACGCATTACGAGCCGGTGGAAAGCCCGGTCGTCAACCCGCTCTACGGCACCCAGTACAACCCGACGGCGCACATCTGGAACCGCCCGGGCAACCGGGTGCACACGCCGCAGGACCCGCGCTTCCCCTACGTGTTCACCACCTACCGGCTGACCGAACTGCATTGCGGCGGCATCATGGGCCGCGTCACCCCGCATACCGCCGAGCTGCAGCCCGAAGCCTTCGTCGAGATACCGCCCGAACTGGCCGGTGAACTCGGCATCAAGCACCTGGGCTGGACCGTGCTGTCCACCCTGCGCGGCGACATCGAGGTGCGGGCGATGGTGACCGAGCGCATGCGTCCCTTCGTGATCGACGGCCGCACGATCTACCAGGTGGGCATGCCTTGGGTGTACGGCTGGGAAGGCTACGCGCGCGGCGACATCGCCAACGTGCTTCTGGCCATCACGGCGGACGCCAACACCGGCATCCACAGCACCAAGGCGGTGACGGTGAACCTGCGCGCTGGCCGGCTGAGCCGGCCTGGCGGGACGGGCCATGGCCAGTAGCATGGCCGGGGCCACGTCTTCGGCGGCCGAGCGCCTGGCTCGTTGCGATGCCGGCCACCAGGCGCTGCGGCACCTTAACGCAATCTTGGCCAAGCAGCCCGAGACGGACTCCGACCTGTTCTCCCGCTGCACGCGCGAGCTTGCGGCCTTTCGCAACGCGTTGATCGCGGCCGCGCGGGAGCCGGCCGCCGGCGACGCCGTCCGCACCGGGCTTGCGCATGTGAACGCCATCATCAGCGTGGTTTTGGCTGGGCATTTTCCGCTGGGGCCCATTCCGTGGCAGGAGCTGCAGAGGGCGCGGGGTTGGCTTGCCGAAACGGTTGGGCCGGCGTAGCTGCGGTCAGCCGGGCCGAGACGCCGTCGATGACCGCCGCCTCGACATCCTGCGCCGGCCGTACCGCGTCGATGACGAGCGTGGGCGATTGGGCCGCCTGTGCCAGGAAGCTGGCCCTGACGCGGGCGTGGAACGCTCGGTCCAGCGCCTCGAACCGCGCCTCGTCGGCCTGTTGCAGGCCCAGGCGGCGGCGGCTTCTCGCCAGGCCGATGGCAGGGTCTATGTCGAGCAGGACCGTCAGGCCGGGCTGCAGGCCGCCCACGGCACGACGATGCAGGTCGCGGATGAAATCCTGGTCCAGGCCGCGGCCGGCGCCCTGATAGGCCAGGGTGGAGCCGATGAAGCGGTCGCAAAGCACCATGCGGCCGGCATCGAGCGCGGGCTGTATCACGCGCTGCACGTGCTGCACCCGGGCGGCCGTCATCAGAAGCAATTCGGCGGCCGCGTCCCAGCTCGGGCCATCGGCGGCAAGCAGCAAAGCACGCAGCGCCAGCCCCTCGGGCGTGCCGCCCGGCTCGCGCGTCAACAGCACGTCCCGCCCGCGCGCCCGGAGCGCGTCGGCAAGCGCGCCAACGGCGGTGGTCTTGCCCGCTCCTTCGCCGCCTTCGAACACGATGAACAACGACGCACGCTCTTTCTGGAGCATGATCGCACCAGGTTGATTTCAACCGCGATCACAGGCTCGCTCACGACAAACACCTAGATCACGATAGCTTCGGATGCCAGACGCTGTCGTGATCTAGGCGTCGTCACCCCGTCGGGGCGCCTGCGGTGGTCTCGAGCGCGAGCGACACGCCGCAGGCGCCCGCAAGGCTTGATCTTGAGGCGCCCGGCAGGCGGCAGGCCATCGCGGATCGTGGCAGCGATGACAGGGACCTCCGTGGTAGCGGCAGCTAGATCAACCGGACCGCGAGCACACCCACAATCGTCGCCGCCAGTAGCGCCCACGAGACTTGCACGATCCGCCTGTCGATGAACACGCGCGCACGGTCACCGAACAGCCTCAGCGGCAACGCTTCGACGAGGAAGAACCGACCTCCGCGCGTGATCGCGCAAGCCGCCACGAACTGCCCCAGGTCGAAATGGGCGGCGCCGGCCGCAATTGTCACCAGCTTGAACGGAATAGGCGTGAGACCCTTGATCAGTATCGCGGCAAACCCGTAACGCTGATACAGCGCCAGCATCGCCTGGTACGCCCGCTCGGCGTGAAAGAAATGCACCACGGGCTGCGCCACCTGGTCGAACAGCGCGATGCCGATCCAGTAGCCCAGCAAGCCGCCGGCGACACTTCCCGCAGTGCAGATGCCGGCCAGCGCCCAGGCCCGGCGCGGGCGGGCCAAAACCATCGGGATCAGCAGCGCGTCGGGCGGCAACGGGAAGAAACTCGCCTCGGCAAAGGCGACGCAGAACAGCCAAACCGGCGCCAGTCGCGTGGCCGACAACGCGAGAAGTCTGGCATAGAGTGCATGCAGCATGCACGGGCCTGTGGCACAGACGCCGCCCAGTGCCAACGCGGCGCGACACGCGACCTGCCCTGAGCTTTGACACGACTCCGCGCCATGTCGGATGATCCATATACCCCTCAGACAGCACCCCGGTGACGCGCTTCTCGTTCCTGCACGCCGCAGACATCCACCTCGATAGCCCGCTGCGCGGCCTCTCGCGCTACGAGGGCGTGCCTGCCGAGGCGATTCGCGCCGCACCGCGCCAGGCCTTCGACCGCCTGATCGCGGCCGCCATCGACCGGCGGGTGAATTTCGTCGTCATCGCCGGCGACCTCTATGACGGCGACTGGAAAGACGCGGGCACCGGCCTGTATTTCGCGGCCGCGATGGGCAAGCTCGCCCGAGAAGGCATCCCGGCCTATCTGATCGACGGCAATCACGATGCTGCCTCGATCATCTCGCGAGAGCTGCCGCTGCCTGCCGGCCTCCACCGCTTCCCGTCCACCAAGGCGCATACCCACCATCTGCCCGGCCTGGGCGTGGCCATTCACGGCCGCAGCTTCGGCGCCCGTGCCGAGACGGAGAACCTGGCGGCGGGCTATCCGCCAGCGGTCCGCGGCGCCTTCAACATCGGCGTGCTGCACACGTCGCTCAGCGGCGGCTATGATGGGCACGAGCCCTACGCGCCCTGCACGCCGGCCGAGCTCGCCGCCAAAGGCTATCAGTATTGGGCGCTCGGCCACGTGCACGAGCACGACATCGTCTCGTCCTCGCCTCACATCGTCTATCCCGGCAATCTGCAAGGCCGCACCATACGCGAGGCGGGGCCGCGCGGCGCCATGCTGGTCGAGGTCGAGGATGGCGAGGTGTGCGGCCTGACCCGGCTGGCGCTGGACGTGGTCCGCTGGGGGCGCGTCGAGGTCGATGCGAGCGACGCCGCCGAGCTGGCCGAGTTGCACCGGCGGATTGCCGCAAGCCTGCGGTTGGCCTGCGAAGCCGCCGAGGACCGGCCGCTGATCGTGCGTATGACGATCGCGGGGCGCACCTCCCTGCACGGCGCGCTGCAGGACGTCATGCGCACCTTGCGCGACGAGGTGCGCAGCTTGGCTGCCGAGCTTTCCGACACGCTGTGGATTGAGAAGCTGCACGTGAGGACGACGCATCCCGCGGCGCACGCGCCGGCCGCGGAGCCGGACGGCATCGCTGCCCTCATTCCGGTGCCCGACGACGCGCTGGCCGCCAAACTCCAGAAGGACATGGCCAAGTTCCTTGCCAGCGTCTCCTCGCCTGGCCAGGACGGGCTGCTGGGCCAGGCAGCCAGCGGCGATTGGACCGAGATCATGCGGATCGCGTCCGCCGCGCTCCGCCACCGCCTGGGCGCGGCCGGCTGATGCGCCTGCGGCAGCTGTCGCTGCGCAAATACGGCCATTTCGACGGCTGCGACCTTCTGTTCCCGCAGGGTCCGATGGATTTTCACCTGATCTACGGCCCCAACGAGGCCGGCAAATCGACGACCATGTCGGCCGTCCAGGACCTGCTGTTCGGCTTCCCGCACGCCAAGGCCTATCATTTCCGTTTCGACGCGACCCTGTTGCGGGTCGGTGCATCGCTGGACACCGGCCACGGCACGCTGGCGGTGCAGCGCCGCCGCGGCGACAAGAACACGCTGATGGACGAAGCCGGCGCGGCAGTGCCGGAAGCGCCGCTGCGCGCCGCCCTGCATGGGCTGGGGCTCGACGATTTTCGCCAGAAGTTCAGCCTGGACCACGCCAGGCTCCGCCTGGGCGGCCGCGCGATCGTCGATGCCAGGGACGACGTGGGCCAGGCTCTGTTCGCCGCCGGCTCGGGTCTTCTCGGCGTGCAGGAACTGCTGACTACCCTGGAGGCCGAAGCCGACGCCGTATGGGCCGAGCGCCGCGCCCAAGGGCGCACCTACTGGCAAGCCGAGCGGCAGATGCAGGATGCGGAACGGCGGCTGAAGGATGCGCTGGTCCGGCCAAAGGCCTGGCGCGCCGCCCAAGACACGCTGGACAGCCTGGCCGCCCGGCAGGCCGAGCTGGAGGCGCGGCGCTCGTCCGCCCAGGCGACGCTCGACCGGCTGCAGCGCATCCGCCGCCTGGTTGCCCGCGCGCAGCAGCGGTGCGATCTGCTGGCGATTTTGCAGACGGCGCCCCCGCCGTTCGACGCCAGCCACGATCGGGTGCACGAACAGGCCACCCAAGCCATCGCCGAAGCCCGGTTGAGGCTGCCGGCAGCCGAGCGCGCCCTGGAGGAAGCCCGGGCGCGACGCACGGCGATCACCCCCGATCAGGCCCTGCTGCGGCACCAGGAAGCCATCGGCGCCCTGGTCGAGGATCGCGGCAAGGCGACCAAGGCCGCGCAGGACCTGACCGGCGTCGAGGCGGAGCGCGATGCCTTGCAGGCCGAGGCCGAACGGCTGTCCCGAGAGTTGGCATTGGCCCCGGCGCCCGCGGCGCCCATGCTGGAAGCCCTACCCTCGCCGGGCGCCCTCGCGTTGCTGGGCGAGCAGGTCACCCTGCGGCAAAACCTGGAAGTGCGATGCCAGGCCGCGCGGGACCAGCTCGCGCGTGACAGGCAAACCCTTGCTTTGGCAGAAGCCGGGCTGGAGGCCGGCGCCCGGCCCGGCCCGGGCACGGACTTCACGGCGGCCCTGCGCACCGGACAGGCCGCCCGCGCCGTGTCGGCCCGCCTTGCGGAACGGCAACGCGCCGTCGCGGCAGCGACCCGCGGCTTGCAGACGGCCCTGCTCGCGCTACCGTGGAGCGGCGCGCCAAGTCAGCTCGCGCGACGGCTGCCGCCCCCGCCCGACGTCATGCGAACGGAAGAAGCCGCCTGGGCCTTGGCGGAGCGTCTCGCCCAGGAAGCAGCCCATGCCCTGCAAGCCGCCGTCCAATCGGGCGAGCGGCTGGACGAGCAGGTAAGGCAGGCTTGCCGTGGCCGCACGGTCAGCACCCAGGACCTCGTCGCCCAGCGCAGCCGCCGCGATGCGCACTGGGCCAGGCTGCGCGCGCAACTGGCCGCAGGCCAGACGCCCCAGGCGGAGACCTGCGACGTGTTCGAGGCAGCCATTGCCACGGCCGATCAGCTCGCCGACGACCGGTTCGAAACAGCTGAGGCGTCGGCCAGACTGGCCGCTTTGCACGCCGAGGCGGCGTTGGCCCGGTTGGACGAGCGTCACGCCCGCGCACGCGCAGAGCGCGTGCAGTCGGACCAGGCCCAGCGCGAACAGGCCTGGCACGCGCAGCTAACCGGCTCGGGACTGCCGGCACTGCCACCCGCATCCCTGCGCCAATGGACCGAGCATCGGCAGGCCGCCCTGCTGGCCATCGAAGCGCTCGCCCAGGCCCGCGAGCTGCAGGAGGCCGACGAGCGGGAGGTCGGGTCGGCAAGAGACACTCTGGCCGCGATGTGCGGCGGCATTCTCGGCCCCGATGCGGCCCTGCCTGCCGTGCTGGAAGCGGTGCAGCGCCTGGCCGATCAGGCGGAGGCAGCCGCGCGCCTGCGTCTGGCGGGAGAGACCGAGGCCAAGGCGGCCGAACGCGCTGTCGGCCTCTCCGCGCGGCGTCTCCTCGACGCCCAGCGTGACCTGACCGCGTGGGAGACGGGCTGGACCGAAACCGTGGCACGATCGGCTCTGACGCTCGATCCCGCCGCCCTGCCCGCGCTGCTGCCGCGGTTCGAGCGGCTGCGCGCCGTGTTGGAAGCGTGCCTGGACAAGCAGGGCCGGGTCGCCGGCATGCAGCGCGACCAGCGGCGGTTTGAGGCCAACGCCCTGCGCCTGGCTGCCGCCTGCGCCATCGTCCAGCCTGACCTCGATGCCCACGCGATGACCGAGCAGCTGCGTCATGGCCTGCAACGGGCGCTGGAGGACGACCGCGCGGCCCGCGAACAGGATCAGGCTCTCAGGACCTGGCAGCAGCAGGCACAGTCGGCCAGACACAGCATTGCAGCAGCCGAGGCCGTGCTGGCTCCTCTGCTCGCCATCGCGGGCGCACAGGATCACGCAGGCCTGACCGCGGCGCTGGCCTCCGCCCGGCTGCATAGGGAAGCGGGCGAACAGCTTCGCGCGCTCGACCAGTCGATCCTGGCCGATGGCGACGGCTACACGCTGGAGGCGTTGCTGGACGAGATCGCCGGGGCCGATCCAGACAGCCTTTCCGGCGCCGCCGAACAAGCCCGCGCCACGGTTGTGACGCTGGACGCCGACATCGCCGCCACGGCGACGGCGTTGGGCGAGGCGCGGCAGTCCCTGGCGGCGCTGGACCATGGCGCGGATGCCCCGCTTGCCGCGGCCGACGAGCAGCAGGCCCGTGCGGCAATGGCAGCAGAGGCCGAAACCTATCTGCTGCGCCGGGCGCAGGCGGTGCTGCTGCGTGCCACTGTCGAGGAGTATCGCGCACGCCAGGAAAGCCCTCTGCTGAGCCGGGCCAGCGCTCTGTTCCGAATGCTCACGCTCGGGCGTTACAGCAGGCTGGAGATCGACCGGACCACGCAGCCGGCCAGGCTGCTCGGCCAGTGCGGCGATGGGCGGACGGCGGTCGGTCTCGACGGCATGAGCGACGGCACCATCGACCAGCTTTTCCTTGCCCTGCGCCTGGCCGCGCTGGAGCAGTCTGTGGCGGACGGCCTGGTGCTGCCCTTCCTGGCCGACGACCTGTTCATCAATTTCGACGACCGGCGCGCCCACGCCGGCTTCCGCGTGCTGGGGGAGGTCGCGCGCCGGACGCAGGTGCTGTTCTTCACCCATCACGACCACCTGCGCGCGATCGCGCAGGACGCCCTAGGACCGCATACCGTATCGGTCTGCGAGTTGGCCGCCGCGGCCTAGCCGCAGGCGGGCGTTGCGGGCCTAGCCGCCGGCGATCTTTCTGGATAATTGGGCGATGATAGACAAGATCACGGCCACAGCCGAGGCGGCCTTGGCCGGCACGCCGGACGGCGCCACCGTACTGGTCGGCGGCTTCGGCGAGGCCGGCACGCCGAACGCGCTGCTGCACGCATTGCTGGCGCAGGGCGCCACCGGGCTGACCATCGTGACGAACAACGCCGGCGTAGGAGAGACGGGGCTGGCGGCACTGCTGGGCCGCGGCCGGGTGCGGAAGATCGTCTGCTCGTTCCCGCGCTCGGCCGGCTCCACGGTGTTCGAGGAGATTTACGCCCGCGGCGAACTGGAGCTGGAACTGGTGCCGCAGGGCACGCTGAGCGAACGCATACGCGCGGGCGCCGCCGGCGTCGGCGGCTTCTACGTCAAGACCGGCGTGGGCACGCTTCTGGCCGACGGAAAGGAGACACGCGTGCTGGACGGCGAGACCTACGTGTTCGAACGCCCGATCCACGGCGACCTGGCGCTGATCCGCGCCGATCTCGGCGACCGCTGGGGCAACCTCACCTACCACGCCGCCGCGCGCAATTACGGGCCCGTCATGGCGCCGGCCGCCCGGGTGAGCGTCGCCGAAGTGCGGGAAATCGTGCCGCTCGGCGCGCTCGACCCGGAACACGTGATAACCCCCGGCATCTTCATCGACCACGTCTGGCAGCGCCCCGCATGACGCAACCCCACCTGCTCGCCACCCGCCTCGCCATCGCCCGCCGTGCCGCGGCCGACCTGCCGGAGGGGGCCTATGTCAACCTCGGCATCGGCATCCCCACGCTGGTCGCCGACCACCGGCCGCCGGGGCGCGAGATCATCTTCCACAGCGAGAACGGGCTGCTGGGCATGGGTCCCGCCCCCACCCCCGAACAGGTCGACCCGGAGCTGATCAACGCCGGCAAGGCGCCAGTCACCCTGCTGCCGGGTGCCGCCATCTTCCACCACAACGACGCCTTCGTGATGATGCGCGGCGGCCACCTGGATTACGCTCTGCTCGGCGCCTACCAGGTGGCAGCCAACGGCGACATCGCCAACTGGATCACCGACAGCGATGCCCGCGCGCCGGCCGTGGGCGGTGCGATGGACCTGGCCGTGGGCGCCCGCGTGGTCTGGGCGCTGATGGAGCACACCACGCGCGACGGCAAGCCGCGCATCCTGGAACGCTGCACCTTTCCGCTGACGGCGGCCGGCGTGGTCACCCGCATCTACACCGAAATGGCCGTCATCGACGTGCGGAATGGCCTGCACCTGCGCGAGCTGGCCCCGAGCGTGAGCTTCGAGCACCTGCAAGCGGTCACCGGCGCGCCGATCCTGCGGTAGCGCTTCACGGAACCGTCCGGCCTTGTCGCCGTAAAAGGCCCAATGCCGCCAACGCGACGCAGGACGTCGCTGCGCACCACTGTCAATGGAGTGCCGCTCATGGCGCTGGGTCTGCAAACCACCGACGGCGACAGGCCGGCCTCGCTCAGGCGGGGTATCCACGACCACTGGCGACTGTTTGCGGCCGAGGGCGTCGTCCTCGTGCTGCTCGGTCTGGTTGCCATGGCGATCCCCCTCTTTGCCGGGCTGGCCACCGCCATACTGCTCGGCTGGCTGCTGCTCGCCGCCGGCATTGTGGGCCTGGTCTCAACGCTGGGCGCACGCCGCGCGCCGGGCTTCGGCTGGTCGCTGCTGTCGGCCCTGGCGGCCGTCGTGGCGGGCTTGGTCCTGCTGTGGAACCCGGTCGCCGGCCTGATCACCCTCACCTACGTGCTCGCCGCCTATTTCGTTGCCGATGGCGTGTTCAACATCGTGCTGGGCCTCTCGCACCGCCGCGAGCTGTCCGGACGGTGGGAATGGCTGCTGATCAACGGCCTGTTCGACCTGGTTCTCGCGGGCTTCATCATCGCCGGCCTGCCGGGCAGCGCCATCTGGGTGCTCGGCCTGCTGGTGGGCATCGACCTTCTGTTCGGCGGCTTCTCCCTGGTCGGCATGGCGTTCAACGCCCGCAACCAAGTTATCGCCCGGTAGCGCGTGGCGGTCAGCGCCGGCGTCCGCACACCAGCGCTGCGCCCAAGAGTCCGTCGGGCGGCTGGCAAACGCCGCCCGCGGCCGAACGCGCCAGTGTCGCCGTGCTCAATACCAGCGCGCGTCGTATGGCATCGGGATCCAACCCTTGCCGCATGCCTTCATCGGCTTCAAACCGGGTCAGGGCGCTGGTGAAGGCCGCGTCGCGGGAGCCGTCGGCGGGTCCGCCATAGGCCAGGCGAACCAGGTTTTTCTGCAGCCGCAGCAGCGACGCATCCGGCGAGGCCACGCCGGCCGCGTGTAACGCGCGTTCCTCCAGCACGTCGCGTCCGCCGGCCAAGCGCCACACCCCGGCCGGGTCACGGCAATAAAGGCCGGTATCGGTCAGTTCGGTCGTGGCGTTGCGTGCGACGTAGCTGAAGCCACGGCACCAGCGGCCGCCCTGAAGCGTGGGCGAGGACACCGTGATGCTGCCACTCGTGTCGGTGGCCGGATCGCCCCAGGCGACCGGGTGGTCGCTGCTTGCGTGCTCGAGCGCGGTGCTGAGCGCACCGGCGATTGCCTGGCGGACCGAACGCACCAGCGGATCGTCCGGGCCGACCTCGGCCGCACGCAGCGGCAATCCGATGGCCAGAACAGCAAGCAGTGCCGCCCTTCGTAGCATCCGAACCGTCACCCCTCCGGCTTGAGGTAGACATGCACTTCGGCCGGCTGGTCATCGACCGCCTCGACCTGCAGCGACTGGCCGCGCACGTCGCCGAGATTCGTCGTGCTGCCAGGCTGTAGCAGCACGATCTCCTGGCCAACGCGCAGGCGGACCCGGCCGCTCGCGGCCACGGTGAAAACCGTGTGCGGCGGCAGCGCTACCGGCTCCGACCAGGCGCCGAACACGGCCGTGCGCGTCACGTCCCGCGCCACGATCGGCGCGAGCGCCACAGTAACGACGCGCCGCTCGCCGCGGGTCAATTCGACATCCTGAGAGGATGTGGCGTAGCCCGGCCGCATCGCGGTCAGCCGATGGCGCCCGGCGGGCACCCGCAACCCGCCCGGCCGCGCGTCCACGCCCCGGTCGTCCAGCCGCAGCGTGGTGCCCGGCGTTTGCAGGTCGATCACCAGGACGGCCGGCACCGGCGACAGCACGATGGTGATCACGCGCTGTTCATTGGCCGTCACCCTGACCTGCCGCCCGGCCGCGGTCCAGCCATCGGCCTCGTAGCCCAGCCGGTGCGTGCCAACCGGTATCTGCAGGCGCTCGCCAGGAACACCGGCCCGTTCGCCATCGACCGTGATCCGCCCGGGCACGTTGGGCGTGGCATAGACGACCAGAGTGCCCGCCGGGCCCGGGCGCAGCAGGTACGCCGCGACCAGGCCGAGAAGGCACAGCGTGAACAGCCCGGGCTGCCGGCGAGCGCGCCTGGGACGGACGGCCTTGGCGACCTTTGGCGTCGGAGGAGCTTTCGTTGGCGTCGGCGGGACCGTCGGCACGGACGTCTTGCCCGCCAGCCACGAAGCCGGCCTGAAGGCGGCGGCCGAAGGCACGGCAGCCGTCCAGACCGAGGAGGCGGCGGGGCGCGGTGCGGGTGGCGGAACCGCATTCGTGACGGCACCGGGCGTCGGCGAGGGCCGTGGCGGCGATGGCGGGGCAGCCTGCTGGGCGCTGCCGCAATAGGGGCAGAACGCGACGGCAAAGCCGAACGGCCTGCTGCATTGCCGGCAACGCGGGCCGGATGGCGGGGCGGCAGGGCTGCTCATCGGATCGCAGGCGGCACTGCCGGCGGTTGCCTCGTGCTGTCGCCTGGCGCGCCATGCTGTCGCTTACGGCCGCCGGTGCAAGTCTGGTAAAGCATCTGCGCCTGGTTAGGATTGTCTGTGCACGTGATCTCTCGTCTAACCGGGGCCATGTCGAGACCCCGAGCCGCCGCACGCCGCCTTTTCGGGATCGTCTTGCATCTGGCCTGCGCCGCCGGGCTAATTGTTCCACCCGCGCCGGCGCGGGCGGCAGGCGGGCAAGCGGCGCCAAAGGAAGTCTATCTCATCCAGAATAGCGGCTGGATGGAGCCGTTCTACCGCGATCCGCGCTCGCCCTTCCTGCCCCTGCTGCGGGCTTTCATCGGCGCCTCCGTCATCCCGGGCGCACAGATCACCATCGCTTCGTTCAACCAGGCCGGGCAGCTGGGCGACACACCCTCGCCCTTGCCGCTCTACGCCGGGCCGGTCGACGGCCACGCAATGGGTGCGGCACTCGGCAAGCTGACGCTGCCGCGCCGTGCCGACGGCAAATACACCGACGCCGACTACGACGGCGCGCTGTCGGACACCATTCCCCGCCTGCTGGGCGGAACCCCCGGCGTGATCTGGATGGTCACCAACAACAAGAATTCGCGCAGCAACGACCAGCACGTGGTGGAAAACACCAGCCGCTTCAGCACTCTGCTGACCGGCTCGGATTTCATCAGCCAGATCATCGCCTACCCGATCCGGCTGCCCGCACAGGGTCCCACCTTCAGCGAGAAGGGTCTGGTGATTTACGGCATCGCCTATGGCAGCGAGGCCGCTGCCTGGCTACAGCAGGCGGCTGCCAGCCCGGCGATGCGTCAACTGGTGGTCGATCATCCAGTCCGGCTGAAGCCGCTGACCCTGGACCCGGTCACGCTTACGCTGACCGGGGACGTGCCAGGGGGCATCAAGCTCTCGCGGTCGGCCGGCGCCATCGTCATCGACGGACTGCCCAGCGGAACCGAGACCCAGATCGACATCCCGGCCCGGCTGACCAGCAACTACTACCCGCAGGTGATCGCGGCCGCGCATCTTCAGGCGGACTGGCTGCCCCTGGACGGCGGCCCGGCCATTCCGGCCAGCATTTCGCCGCAAGCGATCACCGGCCTGGGTCCGGACGAGGTGCTGAACGACGTGCACGTACAACTCAGCGTCCCGCCCATCGCGCGGTCCCCCGGCTTGGACGGCCTGCTGCAGGGCGGGCGGCAACTCCGCGGGCAACTCCGGCTGCAACTCACCGACGTCCACCTGGTGCTGCAACCGGCCTTTCTCGACAAGATGCGCGACCTGTTCGGCAACGATGCCGAGGCGTCCGGCCGACAGGTGAGCGGCGGCGAGCGGGAGCGCGACCTGCCCGCCACCCTGCCGGCCGTCTTCCTGGCCCACGAAGCCCTAGCGGCCGCATCGACCACCGTGCCGGTCTTCATCAACGTCGCCTTTTCGCCCTGGCCGCTGATCCTGCTGACCGCCGCCGCCGTGCTGCTGCTCCTGCTGGCAGCCCTCGTGCTGCTCGCCTGCACGCGCGAGCGGACCTACGACGTGGCGGTCGGAACCGAGCGGATGAGGGTGTCCGTGCGGCCGTTCCGCTCGACCACGCTGCGGTCGCGCGCCGGCACGCGCGCCGTCGTGACGGGGCGCCTGCTAGGCCAGCCCAGGGTAACCATCGCCTAAGATACGGCGCCGGACGTCTCGGCAGGACCGGCTAAACAGAGGACCGCATGCAGCCAGCCACCCGAAAACACCATAATCCCGCGGCACCGCCCCCGGCTCCCACGCCGGCG
>CAXUHU010000037.1:1259-27233 GCA_964250925.1 uncultured Acetobacteraceae bacterium | reverse complement strand
CGGCGGGGTTCGACGACGTCGCCCATGAGGGTGGAGAAGACCTGGCCGGCGTCTTCGGCATCGCCGATGCGGACTTGCAGCAGGGTGCGTATGGCGGGATCGAGCGTGGTCTTCCAGAGCTGGTCGGCGTTCATTTCGCCCAGGCCCTTGAAGCGCTGCAGGGCCAGTCCGCGGCGGCCTTGCAGGAGCATGCGTTCGAACGCTGTGGCGGGACCGGGGACGGCGACCTCCTGGTTGTCGAGCTTGATCATGGCTGACGTGGCGAAGGATCGGGCCAGGCGAGGGGCGGCGTCGGCCAGCACGCGGGCTTCGGCGCTGCGCAGCGCCGCGGCATCGAAGCTGTAGCGTTCGGCGACACCGCGGACCATGCGGGCGACCTGCAGCCCAGCGCCGTCGGCCGAAACCTTCCAGCCGCGTTCGCGGGGCAGCGAGACCGCGTCCAGACGGCCGGCCAGGGCTTGGGCACCGGCCTGCGCGCGGTCTGGGTCCGGCGTCAGCACGCCGGCGATGGCGGCCTGTTCCAGCAACGCGAGCGGCATGTGATTTTCCGACAGGCCACGCAATTGGGCGTGTATGTGGCGCAGCCAGCGCGCTTCGGCCGCGAGTTCAGGGCCGTCCAGACGCTCGCCATCGGCCAGCACGAGCGACGCCGCGGCGAGTGCCTTGTCGAGGAGGTACTCGTCCAGCGCGTCGTCGTTCTTCAGGTAGCGTTCGTCGTTGCCGCGCTTGGCGCGGTAGAGCGGCGGCTGGGCGATGTAGAGGTGCCCGCGCTCGATCAATTGCGGCATCTGACGGTAGAAAAAGGTGAGCAGCAGCGTGCGTATGTGGCTGCCGTCCACGTCGGCGTCGGTCATGATGACGATGCGGTGGTAGCGCAGCTTGCCGATGTCGAAGCCGCCCTGTTCGGGCTCGCCGCGGCCGATGCCGGTGCCGAGTGCGGTGATCAGCGTGCCGATCTCGGCGCTGCCCAGCATGCGGTCGAAGCGCGCGCGCTCCACGTTCAGGATCTTGCCTTTGAGCGGCAGGATGGCCTGGTGCTTGCGGTCGCGGCCGCCCTTGGCCGAGCCGCCGGCGCTGTCGCCCTCGACGAGAAATATTTCGGATTTCGCAGGGTCGCGTTCCTGGCAGTCGGCCAGCTTGCCGGGCAGGGTGGAGATGTCGAGCACGCCCTTGCGCCGCGTCAGCTCGCGCGCCTTGCGGGCGGCTTCGCGCGCGCTGGCCGCGTCCATCACCTTCTGGATGATGCCGCGCGCCTCTTTCGGGTGCGTTTCGAACCAGTGCGAGACTGCGTCGGCCACCGCGGCCTGCACCACCGGCTGCACCTCGCTGCTGACCAGCTTGTCCTTCGTCTGGCTGGAGAACTTCGGATCGGGCACCTTGACGGACAGCACCGACGTCATGCCCTCGCGCATGTCGTCGCCCACCAGGGCCAGGCCCTCCTTCTTGCCCATCCCCTCGGCGTATTTGCCGACGATGCGGGTCAGCGCCTGGCGGAACCCGGCCAGATGCGCGCCGCCGTCACGCTGCGGAATGTTGTTGGTGAAGCACAGCATCGTTTCGTGAAAGCTGTCGTTCCAGGACAGCGCGAACTCGACGCGGATGCCCGAGGCTGCGTCGTCGGTGACCGAATTTATGCACGGCGTGAACACTGGCACCTTGGCACGGTCCAGGTAGTCCACAAACGCGCGCAGACCACCCTCGTAAAACAAATCGACTTCGGCGGGCGGCGTATGGCGTTCGTCGCGCACCACGATTCGCAGGCCGGAGTTGAGAAAGGCCAGTTCGCGCAACCGTCGTTCCAGTATCGCGAACTCGTACTCCACCTTGGTGAACGTCCCCTTGCTGGGCTTGAACGTTACTTCGGTGCCCTGGTGCTTGTCCGACGGCCCCACCACCACCAGCGGCCCCACCGCGTCGCCGTGTTCGAAGCGAATGAAATGTTCCAGCCCGCCGCGCCAGATGCGCACCTCCATCCATTCGGACAACGCGTTGACGACGGCCGCGCCCACGCCATGCAGGCCGCCGGAAACCTTGTAGGAGTTCTGGTTGAACTTGCCGCCGGCGTGCAGGCGCGTCAGCACCACTTCGGCCGCCGAGACGCCCTCTTCGGCGTGCAGGTCGGTGGGGATGCCGCGCCCGTCGTCGCGCACACTCACCGAGCCGTCACCATTCAGCGTGAGCGAGACGTTACGGGCGTAGCCGGCCTGCGCCTCGTCCACCGCGTTGTCGATGATCTCGAAGGCCATGTGGTGCAGGCCCGAGCCGTCGTCGGTATCGCCAATATACATGCCGGGGCGCTTGCGCACGGCGTCCAGGCCGCGCAGGACGGAGATGGACGCCGCATCGTAGTCCTGGCCTGTCGCCTCCGGGTCGTGCAAGGCGGGTGTGGGCACAGGTGCCGCGGAATCGGACATGCCGAGGTGCTACTCCGTGATAGAGGTGGAAGGCCTGGAATATAGGCTTTCCGGGCCGGGTAAGCCAGAGTCAGTGGTCCGTCGTCAGTCGTCGGCTATCAGCTGGCCTTGGCCGGTGCGCAGGAAGGCGGCTTGGCCTCGCAGGGCGGCGAAGACGTCCGGGTCGGTGCCGGTGAGGAGTATCTGGGCCGGTAGCCGTGCCAGTTCGGCCCACAAGGCTGCCCGGCGTGCCTCGTCCAGATGCACCGCCGGCTCGTCGAGGAGGAGCAGCGGGGCAGCGCCGCGCGCCTCGGCGATCAGGGCGGCGTGCGCCAGGATGACGGCCAGCAGCATCGCCTTCTGCTGGCCGGTGCTGGCTTGCGCGGCGGGCAGGCCGGTTGCGGCATCTTCCAGGTGCATGTCGGCCCGGTGGGCGCCCAGCGTGCTGGTGCCGGCCGCCGCATCGGCCGCCCGGCGCTGGGCCATTTGTTCGCGCATCCACGTCTCCACCGCCAGCGCGGGCTGGGCGGCCAGGCGGTCGGCCACCGGGTCGGACAGGACAAGCCGCGCGCGGGGAAAGGCGGCGCTGTCGTGAGGTTCGGCGTTCAGCCGGGCGGTAAAGCTGCGCCGGGCGGCCGACAGGGCCACGGCTTGGCTGGCCATGGTCTCCTCCAGCCCGGCGAGCCAGGCAGGGTCGGGGTCGGCACCCGCGTCGCGGGCGTCGGCCAGCACCCGGCGGCGTTCGGCCGTCGCGGCTTCGTAGGTGGAAGCCGCGCGGGCGTGACCTGGCTCCAGCCCCCACACCAGCCGGTCCAGAAAGCGCCGGCGGCCGCTGGCGCTCTCCTGAAACAGCGTGTCCATCTGCGGGGTCAGCCACACGGTGGCGATACGGGCGGCGATGTCGGCCTGGCTACGCGGCTCGGCGCCGTCCAGGCGGAACACCCGGCGGTCGGCACGGCCGGGCAGGGTGCCGGTGCCGATATCGGTGGTGGTGCCATCGCCGGTCAGGCGGCCGGCCACCGCCCACTGGCCGGGGCCGCCACGCCGCGCCAGGTCGGCCACGCGGCCGCGGCCGAAGCCGCGGCCTGGACCCAGCAGGGCGACGGCCTCCAGCAGGTTGGTCTTGCCGGAGCCGTTCGGGCCGGTCAGCACGCTGATCCGCGAGTGGGGGCGCCAGGCGAGCGCCGCGTAGCTGCGGAAATCGGTGAGTACCAGGCGGGATAGGGTCAGCACGGCTGCGGGGGTCTTACATGCCAAGCGGGGCACGCCAAGCGGGGCACGCAAGGCGCGGCTGTGTCGGGAGCGGCACGTGTCTGGTCTGGCGGCGTTAACCCGACTCGGGGCGTAGTCATGCAGCCGTTCAATCCAGCCGGTTGCCGTGCTAGCGTGGCGTATGATCGCGTGCATCCTTTATCCAGGATGGCGGCGTGGCCAACTTGTTGGCGGCAGGGGGCGCGCAGGCCGGCGCGCCTGCGCTTTCCTGACGCTGCGGGCAGCCCTGGAACCGGAGAGACGATGAACGACGCTGTGGAAACGATGCAGGTACCGGAGGATAGCCCGACGCCCGGCAACCCGATCCCCCGGCGCGGTGGCAAGGGGGGCAGCCGGCTGCACGAGGTGGTGGTGGTGGGCGGCGGCGCGGCCGGGCTGGAGCTGGTGACCAAGCTGGGCGACACGCTGGGCAAGCGCGGCCAGGCGCGGATCATGCTGGTGGAGCGGTCGCGCACCCACATTTGGAAGCCGCTGCTGCACGCGATCGCCGCCGGCGGCATGCGCCGCTCGCAACACGAGCTGAATTACCTCGCCCAGGCCCGCTGGCACCATTTTACCTGCCGGCTAGGCGCGCTGTCCGGGCTGGATCGCGAACGGCGCGAAATCCACATCGCGGCCACCACCGACGACGAGGGGCGCGAGGTGACGCCGCCGCGCACGTTCCCCTACGACACGCTGATCGTGGCGGTGGGCTCGGTGACCAACGATTTCGGCACGCCTGGGGCGGCCGAGTTCGCCGTGCCCTTGGAGACGGCGGACCAGGCGACGCGCTTCAACAAGCGGATGGTGAACGCCTGCCTGCGCGCCAACGCGCAGCCCGAGCCGGTGCGGCCGGGGCAGCTGCACGTGGCCATCATCGGGGCGGGCGCCACCGGCACGGAGCTGGCCGCCGAGCTGCACCGCACCGTGCGCGAGGTGGTGGCCTACGGCATGACCAGGCTGGATCCGGAACGCGACATACGCATCGTCCTGATCGAGGCGGCGCCGCGCATCCTGCCGGCGCTGCCCGAGCGCATATCGGCCTCCACCACGTTGCTTCTGGAAAGCCTGAACGTGCAGGTTCGCACCAGCGCCAAGGTGGCCGAGGTGCGCGCCGACGGCGTGGTGCTGGAGGGTGGCGAGTTCATCCCGAGCGAGCTGGTCGTGTGGTCCGCCGGCGTGAAGGCGCCCGAGTTCTTGCGCGGCCTGGGGCTGGAGTGCAACCGCATCAACCAGCTTGTGGTGGAGCAGACGTTGCAGGCCACGCGGGACGAGAACGTGTTCGCCATCGGCGATTGCTGCGCCTGCCCGCGTGAGGGCTTTCCGCAGGGGGTGCCGCCGCGCGCGCAGGCCGCCCACCAGATGGCGACGCACATGGTGGAGCAGGTCAACCGGCGGCTGGACGGCCAGCCGCTCAAGCCGTTCGTTTACCGCGATTTCGGCTCGCTGGTCTCGCTGGGCCGCTACAGCACGGTTGGCAACCTGATGGGTTTTGCAGTCGGGCGCGGGTTGTTCATCGAGGGTTACCTGGCGCGGATGATGTACCGCTCGCTGTATGCCATGCACCAGGCGGCGCTGCATGGCGGCCGCTCGGCCCTGTGGCAGCTTGTGGTGGGCAACATACAGCGCCGGCCGGAGCCGGGGGTGAAGCTGCATTGAGCGAAGCCGAGGCGGGCGTGGGCGCCTCTCCCCCCCCTTGGGGTCAAATTGATCTTTGCCAACCAACTACGCGGCCTCGCGGCCCTGTGCGTAGCGTTCAGCCATTGGGGCGGCGTTTACCTGCTGATGGCGCCGACCGTGGGATGGATGACCAGTTCGCCAAACCTAAGTGTTGGACGACCGTTCATCCTGCATGTCTTGCAATGGCGATGGCTGAATTTCGGATCGCTCGGCGTAGCCGTATTTTTCCTGATCAGCGGCTTCGTCATACCGTTCTCATTGCGCTCCAATACCGTCGTCCAGTTTCTAATGGCACGTTTTTTTCGCATCTTCCCACTGTTCTGGGCGGCCCTGTTTCTCGAGTGGCTGATTGTTTTCGCGCAGTCGCACCTATACGGGCGCTCGATGGCATTTCGCCCGATGAACTATTTCTACGATGCCCTGATGATCGATACCACCATCGACAGCGGCAGCGTCGATCTGGTCCATTGGACCTTGATCGTTGAAGTCAAGTTCTACATCGTGGCGGCCGTGCTGCGGACGAGCATTTTGCGTGGCGCCACACTGCCCTTGATTGCCTTCTCTGTCGCCGCACTCGGTCTCGCAATCGCGCAGCATGATGGGTTTCTGAGACTCTCCGACGATTTGGCGAGCGAGCCGATGTATATCAGCTTCATGTTCATCGGTACGATTTTCTACTTCCGGTACAGCGGCATGGTCGGCGTTGGTAAGGCGTTTGCAACTGTAGCTACGTTGCTGAGCTTTTTCCTGCTGTGCTGGCGCTTCGGCTCTCGCCAAACTTCGTTTCCGACGATCCCGGCAACATACCTCTATGCAATAGTGTTGTTCGGCGCTGCCTATTTTGCGCGAAAGCTTTTCCGTCCGTCGCGTTGGCTCGACTTTCTGGCCGACGTGTCTTTTCCGTTTTATCTGATTCACTCGATCGGCGGTTACTCGGTGATGAGCTTTGTTATACTTCGATTTGGGAGATCATATTGGGTTGCGGTTGCGATAGCTGCAGGCGTGGTGTTGCTGACTGCGTGGGCGTTGCACAAAACTATCGAGATGCCGATGCTGTCTTTGGGCAAAAGAGTGGCACATTCCACTCTCAAACGGAACGTGAGTGCTCAATTCAGGACGCGTGGACAAAGCCAATCCACTGTTTGATTGCAGCCAGCTTGGCAAGCTAAGAAGGCCGATCGCGGTATGATCGTATCGTGAAGCTACGCGTCTGCTTTCAGGCGGTTGAAGAAGCGCTTGGTCCGGTTCGGGTGCATAGAGCAGCTGGCTTGCTGAACGCTGGACACAAAACGCGTTGCGCGACCCGCGTGACTGTGGCGGCCGCCAACGCGCTTCGCAACTACGCCGTTGCAACTGCTGCGCCGAACGGACGGCGCCTGCTGCGCGTCACCGACCGGCAACCCCGGACGGCGACGCGCAGTCTTTTCATCGATGCCCCATACGCCGCAGCGCTTCGGCCGTGTAGTCGGCCAGCGTCAGCGTCGTCGCGTTGTAGAGCGGCGCCTGCGGCTCCTCGTTATGCAGGCCCTGCACAAGGTAGCGGTGCTGGTAGAGGTCGATGTATTCGTAGCCGTCCGCCACGAACACCGGTACTTCAGCGGCCTCCGACGGGAACGCCATCGCGGTGCGCCAGAGGTTGCCGCGGCCGTCGTAGCGGTCGGCGATCAGGGCCTGCCAGCTGTCCTCGTCCAGGTAGAACGTACGGCGCGTATAGATGTGGCGGAACTCGGGCTTCAGCTTGGCTTCCACAACCCACACGCGGTGCAGTTCGAAGCGCAGGTATTCGGGTTTGATCGACTCGCGGCCGATCAGGCTGGCGTAGTGCACGCCAGGATCCTGCAGCTTGTTCGTGTTGTAGGGCACGTACATCTCGCGCCGCCCGATCAGGCGCCAGTCGTAGCGGTCCAGGGGGCCGTTGAACAGGTCGTAGTCATCGACCGTCTCCAGCCCGTCTGTGTCGGTCAGCGGCGTGTCGTAGTTGATGTCCGGCGCGCGGCGTACGCGGCGTTCGCCCGGGTTGTAGCTCCAGGCTTCGCGGTCCTGGTCGTACGGGTTTTCGTGGTTGACGACCAGCGTCAGTGCGCCCGCGTCGCGCGGCGGGGCCAGCACCTCCTGGCGGAACAGGCTGTCCAACTGCCGCGTGTTGTTGAAACCCTGCGTGTTGTAGGGAAACATGATGTCCTCGTGCCATTTCTGGATCGAGTAATCGCCCGCGGGGGTCGAGATCACGTTGTCGACCGTGCGTACGATCTGCGTGCCGCGCCAGCGCAGCACGTGGTTCCACATTGCCTCGGCGCCGTTGTGGGGCGCGGGAAACGGGACCGAGAGCGAGGCATCCGCAACACCTTCGCCGTTATGCACCAAGCGGGCGCGCGCCATGTTGCCCACCGCGTTGTCATAGATGTACTGCGGTGCGGCAAAAGTGCGGTGGGACGGGTAGATGTCCACGTGGTAGCCATGGATGGTGCGGATCATGGCGACCGTGCCGGCCGCCAGCCTGTCGGCATACTGGTCCACGTTTTGGGCGGTAATAATGAACAGTGGCCGTTCGGCGGCGAAGGGGTCGGGCCGGTAGCGCACAGACTTCGTGCTCGACGTGCCGGCCAGCCCGCCGGTCCACGCAGGGATGGTGCCGTCTGCGTTGCCGGCGCGTATGGCGCCCGTGGGCGTCAGTCCTGGGCCTGCCCCCTGGGCCGCTGTGGCCACGTCCGGCAGGCGAAGGCTGGCCATCGCCGGCTGCGCGGTTACGGTGTGGGCGGGCTCGGCTACGGCCTGCTCGGACGCCGCGGCCGGAGCGGATTCAGGATCGGCGGCGGGTGCCTGGGCGGCGGCCTGATGTTTGTGATGGCGGTGCTTGTGGTGCCGGGGCGTAGGGCTGGGCGATGAATCGCCGCTCTGTATTGAGGGATCGTCGATTTGCGCCAGCGCTGTGCCGGACGCGCCGATCTGGACGGCAACCAGCATCGTGGCTGCCAGCAGCATGCGTTTCATAAAAGACACCTCACCGTTTCACAATCGTTTTATAACCGTGATAACTTTTCCGTGTCCATTGCTATTTCATAACGACTTGGATCAAGGGTGGACACCCTAGGATGCTGCGGCTTAGATGGCCCAGCAGGTGGTAATCGCCGCGAAGTAAGGGATGGTGACGTATGATGAAGACAATGCTGCTTGCGGCCACGATGGTGGCCAGCGCCATGTTGGCGACGCATGCGGGGGCGCAAACCGCGGCCGACCTCGGTCACACGCTAACTCCGATGGGCGCGGTGAAGGCCGGCAATGCCGATGGCTCCATCCCGGCCTGGACCGGTGGGCTGACCACGCCGGCAGCCGGCTACGTTCCCGGCAAGTATCGCCCGGACCCGTTCGCCGGCGAGCGCCCGCTGTTCTCCATCACCGCGTCCAACGTCGACCGTTACGCCGGCAAGCTGGCCGACGGCACGGTCGCCATGGTCCGCACGCTGCCCGGCTATCACGTGGACGTCTACCCGACCCATCGCACGGCTGCGGCACCGCAGTTCATCTACGACAACGCGATCGCCAACGCGTCGCGCGCCCACCTGACCGCAAACGGCCAGGGCGTCGAAGGGGCCAAGCTGTCGATCCCGTTCCCCATTCCGGCCAACGGCAACCAGGCGATCTGGAACCACATCCTGCGCTGGCGCGGCGGCCAGGTGGTGCGCACGGTCGACAACGCCATCACCACGCCAAACGGCGACTATTCGCTGACCCGCTGGCACGAGCAGATCATGCTCGCCTACAACACGCCGGGTCTCGACAACCCCCAGAAGTGGGACAGCCTGTTCTGGCAGGAAGTGCTGGAGCCGCCGCGCATCGCCGGCCAGCTGACCCTGGTGCGCAGCTACCAAGACCCGTTTACCCAACCGCGGGAAGCCTGGACGTACAACCCGGGCGAACGCCGGGTGCGCCGCGCGCCCGAGATCAACTATGACACCCCGGTGCAGAACACCGACGGCTTGGAGACCGTTGACGATTACGACATGTACAACGGCGCGATCGACCGCTACAACTGGACGCTGAAGGGGAAGAAGGAGATCTACATTCCCTATAACAACTACAAGATACAGCAGCCTGGCGTGAAGTACAGCGACATCGTCAAGCCGACCGCCGTCAACCCCGACCTTCTGCGTTTCGAACTGCATCGCGTATGGGTAGTGGAAGCCACGTTGAAGCCCGGCTTCCGGCACATCTATGCGCGCCGTACGTTCTACATCGACGAGGATAGCTGGCAGGTAGCCGTTGCCGACCGCTACGACACCCGCGGCCAATTGTGGCGCACGGCCATTGCGTTCGTCTCCGAGTCGCCGGAAGTGCCGCTGTGCGGTGCCGACGGGTATGAGTTCATGGACCTGCTCGCACGCCGCTACCTTGTCCAAGGTCTGCACAGCCAGGAATCATCGGCGCCGACCTACACCACAACAGCACTGACGCCTGCGGATTTCACCGCCGACGCGCTGCGTCGCGCCGGACGCCGCTGATACGAACGGCCCGGAAGCCACCGCTTCCGGGCCATCTACCCGAATCGGGTCACACGTAACACCACGATGGCTTTGGCGGCCGAGGCTATCGTAGTATAACTCTTTGTCTCGCCGAGCATTTCATCGCGGCTGACTGTTGACCTCGTGCAGTCGCGCTTTAGCTGTTGGTGCGCCCGTGCTCCCGATAGTGGTGGCCGCCGCCGGCATCGTCCCCGCCAGTGTCCTTCTGGTGGTCGGGCTGCGACCCAGGCTTGCCGCCGCCGGCCTTGTGGCCATGCTCCTGGTGATTCTTGCCGGGGTGCTCGCGATCCTGGTGGCTGCTTCCCGGGCCGCCGAAGCGGCCGGTGTGTTCGTTCTTGTCTGGCATGTCCCTCGTCCTTGGTGAACAGGGCTAGAACGCGCCAGCACGGCCGGGTTCGGATCAGCCTTGCGCGATTTCCCAGGCGACGCGGGCGCACGTGCTGAACATCTCGTTATACAGATGGGCACGCTTGTCGGCCGCGTTGCCGCGGCGTGAGCGGTCGTAGACGCCCCACCCGATAGAGGCGGAACGGAAAAGCGAAAACGCGAGGTAGAACGGCCAGTCGCCGGCCGGAAACACGCGCCCGACGCCCTCGCAATAGCGAGTTACCAAATGCTGTTCGGTGGGCAGCCCCAGGGCGGCCAGGTCGGCGCCACCCAATCCCTTGAAAGGGTCGCCGTGCTGCGGCAGGTGGTAGAACGAGGCGAGGTAGGCCAGGTCTGCCATCGGGTGGCCGATCGTTGCCAACTCCCAGTCGAGGATCGCCAGCAGATGCGGGCCGTTCGGCGCCCATATCAGGTTGCCGAGCCGGTAATCGCCATGCGCGATCACCGCCGGCTCGTCCGGCGGCAGGTGGGCGGGCAACCACGCGATGAGCGCTTCCATCTCGGCGTTCGGTGCCGGGTCGGAGGCCAGGTATTGCTTGGTCCAGCGGCCGATCTGACGCGCGATGTAGGCGTCGGGCCGGCCGAACCCCTCCAAGCCCGCCGCCCGCCAATCGACGCGATGCAGCGCCGCCAGCCCGTCGGCCATGGCATCGTAATAGGCAAGGCGGCTTTGCGAGGGCACGTCGGACAGCCGGATGTCGGTCATCACACGGCCTTCTATATAGTCCATCACGTAGAACGGCGTGCCGATCACCGTGCCGTCCTCGCACAGCAGGCGTGCTTTGGGGACGGGGGCGCCGGTCGGTCCTAACGCGCGCATGACAGCGTATTCACGCTCTACCGCGTGGGCGGACGGCAGGATGGCACCGGGCGGCTTCTTGCGCAGCACGGTGCGCCGGCCGGCGGCATCGGTCAGCAGAAACGTGGGGTTGGACTGCCCGCCCTGGAACTGGCTTACGGCAATGGGTAGCGACGTTTCGGGGAGATGCGTTGCCAGGTAGGCTTGCAGCGCCGCCTCGTCGAAACGGTGCTGCACGCGCACCTCGATCAGTTCGGTCATAATCAGCTTTCAGGTGTCAGGAGACAGGCATCGGCCGCTTAGCCAGCCTGGCGGACGAGGGCGGGCCGTGCAGCGGTCGCATAGGGGACGAACAACGCTTCCACTTGCGCGTAACCCCAGCGCAGATGGTCGCGTGCGATCGTCTCCACGCCCTGGCGGGAGCGGAGGTAGTCGATCCAGTAGCTCGCCACGATCCAGGCGTTGACGACGAGCCGACCGATCTCGGCGGGCTCGGCGCGCAGCAGGCCGCTTTCCACCAGCCCGTTCAGCGTGCTCTTGATCTGCATCTGCCCGCGGTCGGTCAGCTTCATGAGGCGAGGCTGCAACGAGGGTGCCAGCCGGTACACGCCGGCGGCGTAGAATAGCCGCCATTCCCACATCGTGTTGAACCAGCCGGCGAGGTAGGCGCGGTGCGGCTCGGGCAAGTGGGCCAGCCCCGCCTGCGGCGTACCGGCGCGGTCGAGTGCTGCCTCGAACTGGTCGAACAATGCTACCAGGAGCTGTTCCTTGCGACGAAAATGGTAGTGCAGGTTGCCCTCGCTAATGCCAACGCACTGTGCAATCTCCGAGGTCGTCACCTCGGCCGGACCGCGCTCATTGAACAGCGTGCGGCACACCTCCAGGATACGGTCGCGCGTGCTGGGTCGGGGTTCGGCCATGCTGATGCACTGTTTCCTGGCGGTCCGTTGACAGGCTTGGGGTGGACACCCGAGACTGCCGACTATGACAAGCCTCCCCGTTCGGGTCCAGCCGATGCGGAACGACGCTCGATCGTCCATAAGTCTTGGGCACGGCTGGCAGGCAGCCCCATCAACAGGTGGCGCCACGAGCGCTGCGCCAGGGAGTTCTCCGGATGCGTGAAGCCGTTATCGTTTCCACCGCCCGCACGCCGATCGGCCGCGCCTATCGCGGCGCGTTCAACGACACGCATGGGGCCACGCTCGCCGGCCATGCCGTGGCCCAGGCGATGGCGCGCGCCGGCGTGGACGGCGCTGAGGTCGAGGACGTGATCCTGGGCTGCGCGTTGCAGCAGGGGGCGACGGGCGGCAACATCGCGCGTCAGGCCGCCATACGCGCCGGCCTGCCGGTGACCACGGCTGGCACGACGGTGGATCGGCAGTGCAGCAGCGGGTTGCAGGCAATTTCCATCGCATCACAGCGGGTAATGTTCGACGGGCTGCCGGTGGCGATTGGCGGCGGGCTGGACAGCATCAGCCTGGTACAGAACGAGCACATGAACCGCTGGCACGGCTTCGACGAGTGGCTGCAGGAGCACAAGCCCGAGATATACATGCCGATGATCGACACGGCCGAGATCGTGGCGCAGCGCTACCAGATCACCCGCGAGACGCAGGACGCCTACGCGCTGGAATCCCAGAAGCGCACCGCCGTGGCGCAAGCCGCCGGCCGGTTCGACGACGAAATAGTGCCGTTCGAAACCCGTATGGGAGTTGCCGATAAGGCGACGGGCGCGGTGACGTTCAAGCAGACCACGCTGAAGAAAGACGAAGGCAATCGGCCGGACACCACGGCCGAGGGATTGGCGTCGCTCAAGCCGGTGCGGGGTGAGGGGCATGTGATCACCGCCGGCAACGCCTCGCAATTGTCCGATGGGGCTTCGGCCTGTGTGGTGATGGAGGCTGGCGAGGCGGCGCGGCGCGGTCTGACGCCGCTCGGAGCTTTGCGCGGCTTGGCCGTCGCAGGCTGTGAACCGGACGAGATGGGCATCGGGCCGGTGTTTGCGGTGCCACGTTTGCTGGAGCGCAACGACCTGAGCGTGGACGACATCGATTTGTGGGAGCTCAACGAGGCGTTCGCCGTTCAAGTGATTTACTGCCGCGACCGGCTCGGCATCGATCCGGCCAAGCTGAACGTGGACGGCGGTGCGATCTCGATCGGTCATCCCTACGGCATGTCCGGGGCGCGTATGGCGGGGCACCTGCTGATCGAAGGCCGCCGCCGGCGCGCCAAGTGGGGCGTGGTCACCATGTGCGTCGGCGGCGGCATGGGCGCCGCCGGGCTGTTCGAAATTTTCTCATAACAAAAGGCGTTTGGTTCTTTCTTTCAAGAAAGAACTCCTTCCTTTTGTTTCTGGGGGCTGAGATGGACGTGCGGAATAAGACGATCGTCATCACGGGCGGCGGCAGCGGCATTGGACGCGCGATGGCGCAGCTGTTTCATGCGGAAGGTGCCAAGCACATCGCGGTGGCCGACCTGAACGAGGCCGGTGCGTGCGAGACGGCCGAGATGGTCGGCGGGCGCGCGTTTGCGTGCGATGTGACGAGCGAAACCGACATCCAGCGCGTGGTGAACGAGACGGAGCAGGGCGCTGGGCCGATCGACCTGTTCTGCAGCAATGCCGGCGTGATCACGCTCGATCCGGAGTTCGACAACGCGGCGTCCGCGCCCGATGCGGCGTGGACGCGCGCCTGGCAGGTTCACGTGATGGCGCATGTGTACGCCGCGCGCGCCGTGTTGCCGGGGATGATGCAGCGGCGATCCGGCTGGTTGCTGAACACGGTTTCCGCGGCCGGCCTGCTGAGCCAGATCGGTTCGGCCACTTACAGCACCACCAAGCATGCCGCGATCGGTTTTGCCGAAAGCCTCGCCATCGCCAGCAAGGATCAGGGCGTGGGCGTTTCCGTACTGTGTCCGCAGGGTGTGGCGACCCCGTTCGTGGTCGGCGGCACGTTCTTCGGCGGCGCGGACGTGGACGGCGTGCTGACCGCCGAACAAGTGGCCGCCTCTGCGCTGGCGGGCCTGCGCGCAGGACAGTTCGTGATCCTGCCCCACCCGAACGTGGCAAACTACATGCGGGTTAAGGCGGAGAGCTACGACCGCTGGGTCGGCGGCATGGCCAAGCTGAGGCGCGGTGTAAAGGCGGCGCGGGAGAAGCACATGCGCGAGCGTGCGGGTGCCTGACGGTTTCGACTACGTGGTTGTCGGCGGCGGGCCTGCGGGCTGCGCGGTGGCCGCGCGGTTGGCCGAGGCACGGCCGGACCTGACGGTGGCGTTGATCGAACGTGGGCCGGCCAAGTCCGGCGTTCTCTCGGATGTGCCGCTGGGAATTGCCGCCACCGTCAATCGCAAGTCGGCGCGCAACTACGCCTATCAGACGGTGCCGCAGGCGGGACTGAATGGGCGTCGTGGGTTCCAGCCGCGCGGTCGCGGCCTGGGCGGCAGCAGCCTGATCAACGGCATGATCTACATCCGCGGCCAAGCCGAGGACTATGAGAGCTGGTCGCGCGATGCGGGCTGCCACGGTTGGGCATGGCGCGATGTGCTGCCCTGTTTCCGTGCGGCCGAGCATAACGAGCGTGGCGCTGACGAGTATCATGGTGCAGACGGCCCGCTCAACGTCGCCGATCTGCGCGACCCCAATCCGGTCGCAGCCGCCTTCGTGCAGGCCGCCGCACAGGCGGGGTTTGCCAAGAACCCCGATTTCAACGGACCGGATCAGGAAGGGGTTGGCTTCTACCAGGTGAGCCAGAAGAACGGCTCCCGCTTCGGCGCCGCGCGCGGCTACATCGTCGCCAACCCGCATGGCAACCTGAGTGTGATCACCGATGCGCAGGCGATGCGCGTGGTGTTCGAGGGCAAGCGCGCGGCCGGCGTGACCGTCCAGCGGGATGGGCAAGGCGACACGATCAGCGCGCGTGGCGAGGTGATCGTCTCGGGCGGCGCGTTCGGCTCGCCGCAACTGCTGATGTGCTCCGGTATCGGGCCAGCCGCGCACCTGCGCGAACACGGCATCAAGGTCGTAGTCGACAGCCCCGATGTTGGCGGCAATCTGCAGGACCATGTCGATTACACGATCAACCGGCGCGTGAACGACAGGCGGCTGTTCACCGGGTCGCCCGCCATCCTGCCTGACATCTGGCGCGGCTGGGGCGACTACAAACGCGATGGCCGCGGCATGTTGACCACCAACGTGGCCGAGTCGGGCGGCTTCCTGCGCGCCACCGAAGGGGCGGCGCGACCCGACGTGCAACTGCATTTCTGCACGGCCGTGGTGGATGACCATGGGCGGAGGCGGCACATGTTCCGCGGCCTGTCGCTGCACACCTGCGTGCTGCGACCGCGCAGCCGCGGCACGGTTCGGCTGGCCGACGCCGACATGCGCAGCGACCCGCTGATCGACCCCAATTTTTTCGCCGACCCGGAGGATCTGCATCTGCTGGTGCGCGGCGTTGGCTTGGCGCTGCGTATTCTGGCTGCGCCCGCCTTGCAGCCCTATGCCGGGCGCCCGTTGCGTTCGCCGGCGGAGGAACCCGGCGAGAGCCTGGTTCCCCGCATTCGGGACGGTGCCGACACGATCTATCATCCTGTGGGGACGTGCCGCATGGGATCGGACGAGCGAGCGGTGCTGGACCCGATGCTGCGCGTTCGCGGGGTGGAGGCGTTGCGTGTCGTGGACGCGTCGATCATGCCCACGCTGGTGAGCGGCAACACGGCGGCACCCTCAGCGATGATCGGGGAACGGGCGGCGCAATTGATTCGGCAAAGCAACCGATAACGGCGCAGTACTCGTTTTACCTGGGCGACGGCGTGGGCGTCAGCCGAATGCGCCGGTCACGCCGGATCAGGCTCCACATCGCTCACCCTTGTCATGTCCGCTGTCGGGCGATTCTCGTCGTCGATCGTAATCACGTCGGCATAGCGCATGCCGAACAGCACGTCGGACGGGTCGTAGTCGTGCAAGTCGTGAACGACGGTGCCCAGATCCGGATCGCGCGCCTCCAATGAGACGAACATGCGGACGTCGTCGGTCACGAAACGCGCCGCGTCATGGCCGTGCAACGGGCTGTGCTCGTCGATCGCGTGCATGATCGTCCATGTCAATGGGAAGACCGGGATCGTGTTGCGCGCCAAGGCCAGCTCGTGCGTGCGCCTGAACGAGGCACCTTCCACCGACTGCTCCGACAGCAGGACGCTCATCTTCACCCGCGCATCCGCCAGCACGGCCGCTCGCCCGTTTCCGACCCGCAGCATCAGGGTCGGCTGGCCATTATGCCTGGTGACGACAGGATGGTCAGCGAAGACGAATTTTGCGCGAGGCTTCGAAAAGCGGACGAAGATCAATCCCGTCAAGATCGCGCTGAAGAACACGCCGGTCAGTATCTCGGTCGTGGCCACGCAATGGCCATAGAACGTGGCTGGATAAAGTTCGCCATAACCGACCGTAGCCAGGGTTTCGAGACTGAAAAAGAAATGGTCGGCGAATGAGTTCGGCCGGGAGTTGGCCACGGCATTCGGGAATGCCATGTAAGCCAATGCGAAGATGCTGGTGACCAGGACATAGATGCCCACGATCGTTGCCAAAAAGCCCCGCCAGCCAAGGCGCACGGCCATGCCGTACGGATCGGCCCAGTCGTAGCTCGGCACGCCCTTCTTCGTGAGCGAGTACTTGCCCATGTTGATCAGGGCGGATTTCTCGCCGAGCCGGCGGCGTACCTTCGGGAGCAGGAGCGCCCTGAACTCGCCGGTCAGTCCGGGCTCCCCACCGTCGCTCAAGCGGCCTCCAGCAGACTCCCGACTGCGTCGATCTGGCGCATGTGATGATCGGTGTCGCCAAGCAGACCCTCAATCATCGTGAGGCGCTTAAAGTAATGGCCGGCGCGATACTCCATGGTAACCCCGATGCCGCCATGCAGCTGTACCGCGGTCTGCCCGATGAAACGGGCCGAGTTGTTGATCTGCACCTTAGCCGCCGATAACGCAGCCCGGCGCGCGCGCTGATCATCCGAGCTTGCCATCATTGCCGCATAGAACTCCATGCTGCGGGCCTGTTCGAGTGCGGTGAACATATCAACCGCCTTGTGCTGCAGCACCTGGAAGCTGCCGATCGGCACGCCGAACTGCTTGCGCGTCTTGAGGTAGTCCAGAGTCAACGCGTGCAGCGCCGTCATCGCGCCCACGGCCTCTGCGCACACGGCAGCAATCGCGATGTCGCTCACCTGCTCGATGAGGTCACCGCCATGGTCCAGTGTGCCCAGTATGGCGCTTCCCGGGACCTGTACGCTGCCGAACGAGACAGAGGCGCCGCGCTGGCCGTCCTGCGTCGCAAAACCACGGCGCGAGATGCCCGGTGTGTTTGCATCCACCAGGAACAGCGTGATGCCGTGCCGGTCGCGGTGGCTGGCCGACGACGTGCGTGCGCTGACGATCAGCTTGTCGGCGCTGTCGCCGTGCACGACGACGCTCTTGTCGCCCTCGATCGTGTAGCCGTCTCCGGTCTTGCGGGCATGCGTCTTGACGTCAAACAGGTCGTAGCGCGCCTGCCGCTCCACATGCGCGAAAGCCAGCTTCAGCGAGCCATCTGCGATTGCCGGAATGACCGCCTCGCGCTGTTCGGGCGTACCGCCCAGGCGGATCAGGTTGCCGCCGAACACCACGGTTGCGAGGTATGGTTCCAGCGCCAGGCCACGGCCGATGGCTTCCATGACGATCATGGTCTCCACCGGGCCGCCGCCGAAGCCGCCATCGTCTTCCGAGAAGTTGACGGCCAGCAGGCCCAGCTCGGCGTATTTGCTCCACAACTCGACGCTAAACCCGCCGGTAGCCTTCTGCGTCTCGCGACGCTTGCCGAGGTCATCGTAGGCCGGCCCGATCAGGCGATCGACGCTGTCCTTCAGCATGCGTTGCTCGTCGGAATACTCGAAGTCCATGGATAGTCCCTGTAAGAAGAAAGCGCGTAAGTGTAGAGGTTATTCTTAAAAAAGGACTGCTTGCCTTCCCCTAGAAACCCAACACCATTTTAGCGATGATGTTGCGCTGTATCTCGTTCGATCCGCCATAGATCGACACCTTGCGGTAATTGAAATACTCGGGCGCCGCCGTGTCGGCCCAATCGAAACCGTCCGGCAAATCGTTCGCACCGTCCGGGATCTCGTGTTCGGCATCGTGATAGGCCAGCGCAAATGGTCCCGCCATTTCCAGTGCCAGCTCGGTCGTTGCCTGCTGGATCTCCGACCCCTTGATCTTCAGGATCGAGGAGGCGGGGTTCGGCTTGTTGCCGTGGTCCCGTTCGTCGGCCACCACGCGTAACTGCGTCATCTCCAGCGCTTTCAACTCCACCTCCACAGCGTTCACCTTCGTGCGGAACGCAATGTCGTCCCACAGCGCGCCGTCGCCGGCCGGCACTTGGCGGGCCAGCTCGCGTATGCGCTTCAGGCGGCTCTTGCTGGCGCCGATGCGGGCGATGTTGCTGCGCTCGTTGCCCAGCAGGAACTTCGCGCAATCCCAGCCGCGGTTCTCCTGGCCGACCAGGTTGGCCACCGGCACGCGCACGTCGTCGAACCACACCTCGTTCACCTCGGCCTCGCCGTCGATCAATTGAATCGGGCGTACCGTCACGCCCGGCGTCTTCATGTCGACCAGGATGAAGCTGATGCCTTCCTGCGGCTTGCGCGCCTCGGGGTTCGTGCGGGCGAGCACGAAGATCCAATTGGCCCATTGCGCCAGCGTGGTCCAGGTCTTCTGGCCGTTGATCACGTAGTGGTCGCCGTCGCGCACCGCCTTGGTTTTCAGGCTGGCCAGGTCGGACCCCGCACCCGGCTCGGAGAAGCCCTGGCACCACCAATCGTCCATGTTGGCGATGCGCGGCAGGTAGCGTGCCTTCTGCTCCTCGGTGCCGAACGCGATGATCACCGGGCCGACCATGTGCGTGCCGAAGGGCAGTGGGGCGGGCACGTTCTCCTTCAGCATCTCCTCATTGTAGATATACAGCTGGATGGGGCTCCAGCCGCGGCCGCCGTATTGCACCGGCCAATGCGGCACGGCGAGCCCCGCCTTGTTCAGGATCTGCTGACTCTCCACCCAGGCATCGCGCCCGACATGCCGGCCCGCGCCCAGTCTTTCCCGCGTGGAAGCCGGAATCTTATCCTGGAAGAAGCTGCGCATCTCCGCGCGAAACGAATTCTCTTCGGGCGTGAAACGTAGGTCCATGGTGGTCGATCCTTATGCCTGATTCGCCAAGATAGCCGTTGCCTTGGCGCGTTCTTCTTCGGTCAGCTGCGCTGCCAGCAGCTTGCCTACAGGGCTTCTCGGAAGGCTTTCGCGAATTTCAAGGGCGGTGGGCATCTCGTGCTTGCCCACCCGCTCGCGCAGGAACTCGCGCAACTCCTCAATCGTCAGGGGCGGCGTGCCCGCCCGCTGCTTGACGAACGCCTTGGCCGCCTCGCCGCGATACGGATCGGGCACGCCAATCACGATCACCTCCTCCACCGAAGGATGCTCGTAGATGCTGTTCTCGATCATCGCCGGATAGACGTTGAACCCGCCAGAGATGATCATCCGCTTCTTGCGATCGACCAGCGTGAACAGGCCGCTGGCATCCATGCTGCCAATGTCGCCCGTCAGGAAGAAGCCGTCGGCAAAGCTCTGGGCCGACAACTCCGGCTGGTTCCAGTAGCCGGATGTCACGTTGGGGCCGCGTATGGCGATCTCGCCAACCTGGCCCGGCGGCAGCACCTGGTTAGGATCGGACAGGGCCACAATCCGCAGCTCCACATTGGGCAGCGGCACCCCGATCAGGCCAGGGGTCTGCGGCACGCCGGGCGGCACGCGGGTGCCGATCGCGGCCGTTTCCGTCATGCCCCAGCCGGTGCGCATCTCCCGTCCGGTGAGCCGGCCGATCCGCTCGGCCACCTCGGTGGGCAGCGGCGCCCCGCCCGAGCCCACGGTGGTCAGGGACGAGAAATCCGCGTCTTCGGTCGCAGGGTCGCTTAACAAAGCGATCAGCATCGTGGGCACCGCCGGAAAGCTGGTGGCGTGCTTGACCGTGATGTCCTGCAGCGTGGTGGCGATGTCGAAGCGCGGGCGCAACAGGATTTCGTTGCCGTCGGCGATGTTGAGCAGCAGCACCACGCCCAGCGCATAGACGTGGAACATCGGCAGCACACCGATCACGCGTTCTGCACCCTGCGGCGGCCCGTCCTGGTCGCGCCAGCCCAGGTAGCTCTGGGTGGCAGCCATCATGTTGTCGTGGGTCAGCATGGCGCCCTTGGGCATGCCGGTCGTGCCACCCGTGTATTGCAGGAGTGCCACGTCTTGCGGGTGCACGGGTGGCCAGGCGGCGGGCAGGCCGGCAGCAAGCAGCGCATCCAGCTTGGTCACCCGCTCGTCATAGGCGACCGGGTCGCCGGTGCCGCCCCAATGACTGTCCTCGCCAACCGCCACATGGGCCACGGCGCCGGCCGCAGCCAGCTTGGCGGCCCCTGCGGCCAGGCCGCCTAGGTTCGTCGTGACCACCAAAGTGGCGCCGCTGTCGCTTAGCTTGAACATGATCTCGCGCGGCGCATCCAGCGGGCTCAGGTGCACCAGCCGCGCGCCAGCCTTCAGAGCGGCAAAGAAGCACACGCTATGCCAGGGCGTGTTGGGCAGGAACAGCGCGATGGTCGTGCCGGCGCCGTAACCGGCCGCGATGAAGCCGGCAGCCAGGTGGTCGACCATGTCGGCCAGCTTGCGGAAGCCGATCTGGCGATCGCGATATTCCACCGCCGGGCGGTCGCCCCAGCGGTCTGCGGCGCGGTCCAGCAGGCTGGGCAGCGTGCCGCGCTCGAACGGCTGGCGCCAGCTGACGTGGGCCGGGTAGTGTTCCTGCCACGGATGCGCCACGACAGGATCAGGCGCCTCGCGCACTGCTGAACCATGCTGGTCCATCTCTCGCCCCCTTTTGTGCCGCCGGGCGGCCAACGCTCCGGGCCGCCTTCAAGGCGGCCATCTTCCCTGCCGCCAGGTTAGGGTATTTGCCCTTAAGGTCAAATCACCGGCCCAGGAGCCTGCGGCACAATGAACGGCCTAGCCCGATACTTTGACGGGCGCGGGGCGATGCAAACGATCAAGGCACGACGGCGCGCCGGGCGAGGCGGCCGGTATCGTTCCGCATCCTGTCTCGCCGGTCGCCAGCTCAATGAGGGGCGTAGCGATGAACGTGGATCGCGCATTGCTCGTTATTCGAACGTGTCGGCAGGCTGGGGGAGTGGTGGCAATGCTGGAATCGGTGCGCGCGCTAGTGTTCGATGTGTTCGGGACGGTTGTGGACTGGCGCAGCGGCGTGATCCGTGACGCCGCTCCCTTCCTGCAGCGTCACGGCGCCGATCCTACGGCTGCACCGGCCTTCGCCGATGCTTGGCGGCGGCGCTACGCTCCGGCGATGGCTGCCGTACGCAACGGCAGCCGGCCGTTCGTCCGGCTGGACGTCTTGCATCGCGAGAACCTGGCGGCGGTCCTGCCCGATTTCGGCATCGACCCCGCGCGCCTGGCGCACGGCGAACTCGACGAGCTGAACCTGGCCTGGCACCGGCTCGATCCCTGGCCCGACTCGGTGCCCGGCCTGATCAGGCTGCGCCGCCGCTTCATCATCGCCCCGCTCTCCAACGGCAACATCGTGCTCATGATCGACATGGCCAAGCGCGCCGGCCTGCCCTGGGATGCGATCCTTGGGGCCGAGATCGTGCAGGCTTACAAGCCGGCGCCGGAGGCCTATTTGCGCACCGCCGAAGTGCTGGCGATGCGGCCGGACGAGCTGTGCATGGTGGCCGCCCATCCAAGCGACCTGGCGGCCGCCCAGGCCTGCGGGCTGCGCACCTGCTTCATCCCGCGGCCGCTCGAACACGGTGCGGCGAGCCGTGCCGAGCCGGGCGGCGAGTGGGACATGCAGGCGGACGACCTGGTGCATCTGGCCGACACGCTGGAAAGCTGAGCGCGTTTCGCCCATGGTTCCCCCGTGGGACACCTGCCGCCGGAGTCGCTCGCCCTGCCGGGCGGGCCCGCCATGATATGCTGGCGCCGCCATGCCAAGGCCCGCCGGATCACGCTGCGCATCGACGCCAGGCAGGGGGCCGTCGTGGTCACCCTGCCCAAACGCGCCGGGCGGTCGGCAGGCTTGGCGCTGGTTAAGGAGAACGCGGCCTGGGTGTCCGACCGCCTGGCCGCCTTGCCGGCCAGCGCCCCCTTCGCCGATGGCGCCAGCGTGACCATCGACGGGGTTGCCCATATGATACGACATAGCCCGACGGATGTCGGCGGCGCCTGGCTGGCCAACGGCGCGATCCACGTCTCGGGCGACGCCCATTTCCTGCCGCGCCGCGTTGGCGACTTTCTGCGGACCGAGGCACGCCGGCGTTTCGCGCTTCAGGCCGCGGCGAAGGCGGGCCATGCGGGCTTGCGTCTACGACGAGTGACGGTGAAGGACACGCGCAGCCGCTGGGGAAGCTGCTCCTCAGACGGCGTGCTGATGTTTTGCTGGCGCCTGCTGATGGCGCCGCCCTACGTGCAGGATTACGTGGTGGCGCACGAGGTGGCGCATCTGCGCCATATGGACCACGGCCCCGGCTTCTGGGTGTTGACCGACACGCTCTCCCCGCATCGCACCCGGGCGTCTGCCTGGCTCGCTGCCGAGGGGGCTAGGCTGCTGCGGGTGGGGTGATTGCCGCCGGACGACGGCTTCCACCCCGGCGTGCGAGAAGAGCCGGCCGGGGCGATGTAGCGAGGATCAGACCGATAGGCAGCCAGACGATGAGCCAGATGGGGCCGGGTCCTTTGACGATCTGGCCAAGGTCGGTCAGCCCGGACATCAACGTGTTGATCCACAGTGCCGCCATCCACCGCCAACCTGGCCCGGTGGCGGTCCGGCTGCGCCAAAGGCGCAGGGTGACCACCACGGCCAGCGCCGCGAACAGGGCCAGGCCCACGGCCCCGCTATAGAACAGCACCGATAGGTAGAGGTCGTGCGGAAAGGTCATGCCCGGCAGGTCGAGGTTGGCCGCCAGGCCGTTGCCCAGCAGCGGATGGTTGCCCACCATCCGCAGCGTACGGTTCCAGATCTCGAAGCGGTGCGAGGCGCCGCGCGCGGCCAGCAACACGGCCTCATGGTGCTTGATCCTGGCCGGTAGCAGGAACCAGGCTCCGGCTGCCAGCACGACACTGCCCAGGGCGCGCCAGCGCCACGGCCCGGCGGCGAACAGGAACAACGTGGCCACACAAGCGGCCAGCATGGGACCACGACTCCCGGTGAACAGGATGAACACCATCATGAGGGCCGCGGCAGCAAGGTGGGCCGCCCGCCACCGCGCCTCGTCCAGCGCGCGGCTGACGGCAGCCAGGTAGGCGATGGTCATGACAGAGGCGCCGAGGATGGGGTGGGAGGTGACGCCCCATCCGTGCATCCGCGGGTCGTGGCTGTGAACCAGCACGCCCAGAAGGTTGGCGATGGTGGCATTGGCCGTGCCGGCCCAGATCAGCACCGTCTCCAGCCTGCGGCGAATGAACGGCGCGTCTGCCCAGGCCTGCAGCATCATGATCACGAAGCCCAGCGTACAGACGGCATCGATTGCGAACTTCCGGGTGCGGTGCCCGTCATCGTGGCCCCACAGCAAGGTCAGCGCTGACCAGGCGATCAGCAGGCCGGCCAGCACCACGCCCGCGTCCTTGGTGCGCATGTCCTGGCCGAGATTGCGGCCGGCCACGCCCCGCAAACGCTGGACCCCAAGAACGGCCAGCAGTACGTAGAAGACAAGCGAGTACGCTGGCTGCGTCGGGAGCAGAAAGGCGCTGGCCACGAACGCCAGCAGGGCGGTGCGCCAGTACGACGCCGCCTTCGCCGATGTCGGGCTTGACCAGGAGTGTAGCACAGGTCGTCCTCAGTCGATCAGCGTGGGCCAGGCGTAGGCTTCGGGATCGTGGGTCCCGAACGCGACGCCCAGCACGTAGCTTGCCACCAACGTCTCGTTGAAGAGCTCGTGATAGCGGGTCCTGCCTGCCGTGGCGACGGCTTGGCGCCAGGCCGGCTCGGCGCTC
The DNA here is from genome assembly GCA_964250925.1 of uncultured Acetobacteraceae bacterium. GTDB lineage: Bacteria > Pseudomonadota > Alphaproteobacteria > Acetobacterales > Acetobacteraceae > BOG-908. Next base: position 3,141 of record CAXUHU010000037.1, on the reverse strand, counting down.
ATCCGGCGCAGCAGGCCAGTCAACTCGTCCATGCCGGAGAAGAAGCCCAGCTCGTCCGGGCCGAACAGCCTGTCGTAGCCGGTTGCCCGGTCGATCAGGATCGCCTGGCCGTTGCCCACCATGTGCGCCAGGCGGTCGCTGCTGTAGAGCAGCGCGTCCTGCCGGCGGCTGACGTTCAGCCCCGCCGCGCACCGTGCCAGCGCCTCCTGATAGGCGGCACCCGCCAGATGCGGCCGGCCTTCCAGCCCGGCCAGACAGGTTCGCAGCCCGGGTAACGCGCCGCGCAGGGCGGCGAAGAAATCCTCCATATCCCAGTCCTGGCCGCACAACGCGCGGCGCGGGCGGGATGGGTTGCCGCAGGCGTAGAACAGGTCGTACGGCAGAGCGGATGCCAGGTCGGCGCGCCCGCTCTCGATGGAGAAATCGACGGGGTTGGGCAGAAATCCCAGCCGCATGCCCGCGCGCCTCAGTGGCCGCAGCGCATCGCCCGCGGTGGAGACCAGCGTTGCATCGACCACCGCCAGCTTGCTGCGCAGGCGTGCGATGTTGTCCGGCTCGAACAGCGGATCGACGTTCCATTGCAGCACCCGCATCGCAGGCATGGCCCGGCGCAATTGCGCGACGGTCTCTGGCCGTATCATGTCGGCGTGGCCGAGCAGCAGCAGGTCGGGCCGCATGTCGTGGGCCAGCGTGGTCAGGGCACGGTTAGCGTGCGCGCCGCCCAGCTTTCGTGCGCCGAACGGGGTGGCGGCCCGCGCCACGTCGCGGTCCGCGAACTCCGTAACCTGGTGGCCTGTCCGGATCAGTCCCCGGCTCAGCTTCGGCCCTACCGAGTGCAGAAACGCGCCCTTCGCCCGCGACCCGAAATTGCCCACGTGCAGCACCCGCATGGCTTCAGTTACCAGCTATCGGCTGCCAGGTGCCAGTTGGGGCGGCCAGCCTTTCTTTCGGGCCTTGCTTCCTCTAGAGACACGCCCAGGTCCGGGGCGTAGCTCAGCCTGGTAGAGCACCTGCTTTGGGAGCAGGGGGCCGGAGGTTCGAATCCTCTCGCCCCGACCAGCCGTTCACGGAGTGACCATGCGCGCCCGCATCTTTCAGCAGCCCAAGACAGCCATGTCGTCCGGAACCGCCTATACGAGCCAGTGGGCGCTCGAATGGGGCCCGTCCGAACGCCGCACCCAGGATCCGCTGATGGGTTGGTTCGGTAGCGGCGACATGCAATCCCAGGTCCATCTGCACTTCGACAGCAAGGAGGAGGCGATCGCCTATGCCGAGAAGGCGGGCGTAGCCTATGACGTGGAGCTGCCGCCGGTCCGGGTGCACACGCCGAAGGTGTACGCCGACAATTTCAAGTACGGCCGGCTGGAGAACTGGACTCACTGACGCGGCAACGCGATGGTGCGGCCGCGGGCGTCCTTAGCTCAGGTGGATAGAGCAACAGCCTTCTAAGCTGTGGGTCGGTGGTTCGAGTCCACCAGGGCGCGCCAACCCGGCGCGTTCACGTCGCTCGCGGATGCAGGCCTCGAGGATCGTCGTCGTGTGCATCCATAAGGGGCCTATCGGCCTCTATTCCTTGATGAATTTTCCGATCTGCTCGTTGAGGAACGTCGCGTCAGCGGGACTTGCCCCTGCCCCCGCAGGATGGCCCCAGACGGACGGAATGGGCAGTAGCGTGCAGTGGGCGATGAAACGCGACTCGTAAGCCGCGTCCTCTACCGGAAAATACAGGTCGGTGGCGGACGGCATATACAGCACCGGCACCTTGATCGACCGCAGCGCCGCTTCGACGTCGCCGTGGAACAGCGGCGTGCTGCCCACGTCGTGTTTCTCCCACGTTCGCATCTGCAGTATCAGGGCGTTGGCGTCCGCGCCACGGAAGAAC
>CAXUHU010000037.1:0-1249 GCA_964250925.1 uncultured Acetobacteraceae bacterium | reverse complement strand
CGTGGTGGCGCGGGTGATTGCCTGCGCCAGCGTGGTGCCGGGCGGGTTGTCCAGCTTCCAATACTCCCTCCGCCACCATTCCTGGCCATATAGCCAGGCGAGCCAGATCAGCCCGGTCGCCTCAATGCCGCGGATCGGCTCTGCGGTGTAGCGGCCGGCATCGAAAGCAGGATCAAGCATGATTGCGTTGATCTGGCTCTGCAGGCGCACGATGCCGTGGCCGTAGGTTTTTGCGGTCCCGGAGGTGGCGACGATTCGGTCCATGAAGTCCGGGTAGCTTACGGCCCATTGGAAAGCCTGTTGTGCGCCCATCGAAAAACCGATCACCGCCCGCAGGTGGCTGATGTGAAGCTCCTCGGTGAGCAAACGATGCACGGCCGCCACGTTGTCGCGGATCGTTGTCACCGGAAAATCCGGGCCGTGGAACGGCACTGCCGTGTTGCTGGGCGAGGACGAACGTCCGTTGCCGAACAGTTCACTCGTGATCAGGAAAAACTTGGTCGGGTCGAGCGCCTTGTGCGGCCCGATCAGCCAGTCGTAGCCCGTCATGTCCGCCATGTAGTGGGACGGCAGCAGCACCGCGTTGTCGCGCGCGGCGTTCAACTGCCCGGTCGTGCCGTAAACGATGTGAGCCTCGGGAAGCACGGCACCGCCCTCGGTCGCGAAATTTTTCAGCACGAAATCGTGGCGGGTAGGTGCCGAGGGCTCGGCGCCAGGCTGGCAGGAGGCCGCGTGTGCCACCAGCAGCAGCGCGGTGGCGAATGAAGCGTCGAGGAAGCCATGCGTCATGCGCGTTCTGGTCCCGTGCGTGGGTGGCGGGAAAATAGTTATACCGCGACGCCCCGGACTAGGTAGAGGACGCATTCAGGTCCGCTCGGTCACGATGGCGATGAGTGCGACGGCTGCGATGTAGTTGCGTGCCAAGCGGTCATATCGGGTGGCGATGCGACGCCCGTATCAGCCGGCCGAACAGCCGTTCGATGACGTTGCGGCCGGTAAAGGCGCGACCGTCCAGAGGTTAGGGGATCGTTCGGCCTGCAGTGGACGGTACGACGTCCGAGTGGGCGCCATTGTCCGTGGCCAATCTGCACCGGCCGTCAATAAGGCCCAGCTTTGGTGCGGCGCTGCTGCGCGAGAAACGCAGCCCTTGGATAAAACTATTTGAGGCTGATTGTTTTATGTCGTGGCAGGGATGCGTTCCGACAGAACAGTATGCATTAAGCAAACCAGGCGAACAAATCGCTAATTC
>CAXUHU010000036.1:0-27846 GCA_964250925.1 uncultured Acetobacteraceae bacterium | reverse complement strand
CTAAGGGTTCAGTGCTTCGGTCGCCGCTAGAATAGCGGAGCTGACAGGTGGCGCAGGGCTCGCTTGATGACGCGGTTCGTGCGTCGGCCGCGTTTGCGCGGCGTGGCCGTTGCCTTGAGAAAGATCGCCAGCGACATGCGTTGGCTTGCATCGGGGCCGCGCTGCGGCCTGGGCGAGCTGAAGCTGCCGCAGAACGAGCCCGGGAGCAGTATCATGCCTAGCAAGGTCGATTCGACGCAGCGTGAGGCGATCGTACTGATCTCCATCCAAGTCATCGGCAAAGACTCGGTCGTCGCGTTCGCCCGCAATCAAGGTAATTTCGAGCTGAACGCCATACAGCCGATAGTGATCGACGACGTACTGCGTTTCGCACGTATCCTAGCGGATGGTGCCAGGGAAGTTCCGGATATTCCCGTTGAAGACACCCATATCGCCAATCCACACGGCAGGGGTTCAAACCGTTTCCCAGTCGTCGGCTGCGAGCGCACTTGGCGACGGAGATACTCAGGCAAGCTTGCGATATGCATCCTTGACGATGATCCGTCCCTGGTCGTCAAACGTTATGACGTCAACGCCATCTACGACGGCCTGCGTGTCACCCGCCGCCAGCTCTAGCGTCCAGTAGGTCAGGCATGATCGGTCGAAAAAGTGCATTCTGGCCTGGTTGGCAGGCGGCGGGCTGTCGGATGCTGAGGGTTGGCACATCTTCACCAGACCTTCGCGCAACAAAGTCCGACCCTCGAATGCAGCGCCTGACGAGGTCCGGTAGATTGGGTCGTCGCCGAACAGCGTCATCAGACTGTCGATGTCACCACGTGCCCAAGCAGCAGTGAACGAACTCATCGTGTTGCGCATTGTGTCGTGAAGAGTCTCCAATTCGGTTTTCGTCTGCTGTGTCATGAGAACAACACCTTGTTAGGACCCCGTCTTTCACAACGTACTGTTAGTACGCTTATTCCTGTACATCGGCAAGGGCACGGCCGAGCCGGTAAGCATCCCACAGGTCGCGCCCGGTATAATGCAAGGCGGTCATCTCCATGATCTGCCTGGATGCGTTGACAGCAACGGAATTGCGCAGCGTTCGGAACAGCGGGATGTCCGACGCGGAGTCGCCGTAGCAAATACAATCCGATAGCTCCAGGCCATAGCGGGCAACAAGCAAGCGGGTGATCTCCACTTTCGACTTTGGCGTGAGGACCTGCTCAGGTTCGGGTCGAACGCCGCCGGCAACGACGGCGCCATGCGCCGTCGTTACGCCCCAGCGCAGCAGGCGCTCGGCGAAGAACATCGGCGAGAGCGTAATCACCGCGCTGTACTCGCCCCTTTTTGCAATATCGTTGAAAACGAGTGGGATGTTAGCGATCCAAGGCACGTTTTCAAACACCGTCTCGATGTCGGACTCGGAAATCCCGGCCCACAAAGGCAGACAGAGTTCATAGAACTCAACATGTCCGACCTCACCTCTTCCCCAAGCTTCCTCAATGATGTTCACGCGTTCCAAAACGCCCATGTGCCGAGAGATGTGTACGCATGCCGATCCGTCCAGCAACGTTCCATCCATGTCGAAGACGTGCAGCTTGCCCACGGGCCATTATCCTCAACGATTGGCGGCGCCACCGGTTGGCTACAATTGTCGGGGTACAGCGACAGAATCGCGAGTCTTGAGAATTGTCGGAAACCGCGTGGTCTTCGGTTCGTCAGCCAAGCCGAGCTTGTGCAGCAGCAACTGGGACGCGGCCTTGCCCATCTCATAGCCCGGCTGCGCGACCGTTGTCAGCGAGGGCGACATGTATGTCGATGGCAGGATGTCGTCGAAACCAACGATAGAAATGTCCTCGGGAACGCGCCGGCCTGCCTCTCTAAGCAGCCGATTGCCACCCACCGCCATGAGGTCGTTGCCATAGATGATCGCAGTCACAACGGCCGTGCGCGCGCTGTCCAGTATCGACCGTGTCGCGCTATACCCGGACTCTTCCGTGTAATCGCCGCTGAACACAGGGACAGTATCGGGGTCGCGGCCTACGCTCGCGAGCGCCTCCCGATAGCCAGCCAAGCGCTGCTGGCTCGTCCACAACCACAATGGCCCCGCGACGATGGCGACGTCACGATGGCCCGCCTCCAGCAACTCCTGGGCTACGTGCCTGGCTCCCTTGCGGTTGGCCGCGCTGATGAACGGAGCGTCCAGTCCAGGCACGCATTCGTCCACAAAAACGACCGAACCAGACTCGACGAGCTTGATCAAACCTGCCGTCGGCCTGCCCGATCCTGACAGCAGCACCATGCCGTCCAGGCGCCGGGTACGCAAAGTTTGTGCGTAATATTCCTCCCAGTGCATTTCCGAGCCGGTCGTGCCGAGCACCATGAGCACGTCATGCAATTGAGCATAGGCCTGCACTCCGCTGGCCACGGAAGCGAAAAACGGATTTTGCAGGTCCGGCATGATAAGCCCGATGGAGGAGCTCAGCTGCCGCTTCAGGCTGCGCGCGGCCGTGTTCGGCTCGTAATCCAGGATCGCGATGCACTGCAGCACACGTTGCCGGTTTTTCTCGGTAACGTTGGCGGAGTTGTTGATGACGGCACTCACCGTGCCGACCGACACGCCTGCTTCGCGCGCCACGTCTCGGATCGTTGAGCGCCTCCGGCTCGTCGATAACACAGTCTTCTGAAGGATCATCGCGTGCCTTTGTCGGACGTCTTGTTTTGTTGATTGCGCTACGAACGGCGCGGGACAGCGGCGTGCCCGTGAAGCAACACGCCCCATCCACTGCCGCCGGGCTACATCGTTAGGCGTAGCCGGCGATTCCCTTAACTTCCAGGAAGTCGTCGAGACCAAATTCGGCCCATTCGCGCCCGTTGCCCGACTTCTTGTAGCCACCAAACGGCGCGCCGATGTCGAAATCGGGATAGTTGATATAGACGGTCCCGGCGCGCATCTGCATGGCCACTTCCCTGGCCCGATCGCGGTTTTCTGACTGAACATAGGCCGCCAGCCCGAACTCGCTGTCATTCGCCGTCTCGACCGCTTCTACCTCGCTCTGGTAGGGCATCACGGCCAGAACGGGGCCGAACACCTCCTCGCGCGCGATGCGCATCTGCGGCGTCACCCCGCCGAACACGGTCGGCTTGACGTAATAGCCCTTGGACAAGCCGTCGGGCAGGCCCGGGCCGCCGGTGACCAGCTCGGCCCCCTCGTCCAAGGCGGACTGGATCAGCGACTGGATGCGGTCAAACTGGGTCTTGCTCACGACGGGGCCCAGGTTGCTGTTGGCGCTGCGCGGGTCGCCCACCACGAAGCCCGCGGCGGCCGTCCGGGCCAGCTCCAGCACCTCGGCATGGCGGGCGGCCGGCACCAGCATGCGCGTCGGTGCGTTGCAGGTCTGGCCGCTATTACCGAAGCACTGCGCCACCCCCTTGGATACCGCGGTCGAGAAGTCGGCATCCTGCAGCAGAAGATTGGCAGACTTGCCACCCAACTCCTGGTGCACGCGCTTGACAGTCTTGGCCGCAGCTTCCGCGACCAGGATGCCGGCCCGCGTGGAACCGGTGAACGACATCATGTCGATGTCAGGGTGCGACGACATCGCGGCGCCGACGACGTGGCCCTCGCCGTTGACCAGGTTGAACACGCCTGCGGGTACGCCGGCTGCGTGCATCACCTCGGCAAAGATGACCGCGTTGACCGGCGACAGCTCGCTGGGCTTGAGCACCATCGTGCAGCCCGCGGCAATGGCCGGCGCCACCTTGCAGGCGATCTGGTTCAGCGGCCAATTCCACGGCGTGATCATGCCGACCACGCCCACCGCTTCCTTGACGATGCGCGTGGTGCCCCGCATCCATTCGAACCGGTATTCGCCGAGCAGCCTGACCATCTCGTCGATATGCGCGCCGCCGATCCAAGCCTGGGCTGCGTGCGCGAAGGCGAGCGGCGCTCCCATTTCCAGCGACACGGCGTCGGCGATATCGGTGTAGCGCTTGGCATATTCACGGCTGATGTTGGCCAGAAGCTCGCGCCGGTCGGCGACTTTGGTGACCGAAAAGCGGGGAAACGCACGCTTGGCCGCGGCCACGGCGCGGTCCACGTCGGCCGCGCTGCCGGCGGCGATCTGGGTGAACACCTCCTCGGTCGAGGGATCGACGACGTCGATCAGGCGAGGCTCGGCGGGATCCACCCAGGCACCGTCGATATAGAACTTCCCGTTGTTGCTCATGCTATCTTCTCCTCATGCTCTTCACGAAGCGCCCAATCCAGGCGGTTCGGCTCGTTTTTTCGCGGCAGCCTGGTGTTGACCTTCTCGGCCAACCTGCCGGCTGCAAACGATCTGTCGATGCGCTCGGCGCTCGGTCGACCATACAGCGTCGTGCGCTGTCGCGGCTCGCGACCTGCCTGCCGGATGATCACTTCCATGCGCGCGGGCGGCATCTCCTGCCCGTGCACGGCGCCGGCGGCACGGGTGATGCTCTCGTCCATCAGCGTACCGCCCAGATCGTTGGCACCCGACTGCAGCGCCGCACACGCGCCGAGCGGTCCCATTTTCACCCACGACGTCTGGATGTTGCCGATGGCGCCGTGCAGCACCAGGCGGGCTACCGCGTGCATCAGAACCGCCTCGCGCCAGGTCGGCCCCATGCGCGCTTGGCCGGAACGATAGATCGGCGCCTCCTGGGCCACGAAGGGCAGCGGCACGAACTCCGTGAAACCGCCGAAGCGCTGCTGGTGGGCGCGCAGGCGCATCAGGTGGCGCGCCCAATGCACCGGCGCCTCGATGTGGCCGAACATGATGGTGGCGGTGCTGCGCAGGCCCACAGTGTGGGCGGCCTGCATCACATCGAACCACTCCGCGGTCGAAAGCTTGTCCTTGCACAGCGTAGCGCGAATTTCATCGTCCAGTATTTCGGCCGCAGTGCCTGGCAGAGTGGACAGGCCCGCCTGCTTCAGACGGCGGAGATAATCCTCCAGCGACAGACCCAACGTACGCGCGCCGTGGGTGATTTCCAGCGGCGAGAAGGCATGGATGTGCATGTCGGGAGCCGCCTCGCGCGCGGCACGCACGATCTGCAGGTAGGTGTTGCCGTCATAGGTGGGGTGGATGCCCCCCTGCAGACAGATTTCGGTGGCCCCCCTGCCCCACGCCTCGGCGACGCGACGGGTGAATTCGGCGCGGTCGAGGTCGTAGGGCAGCCCCCGCAGGTCCTGGTGCGTGTCGCCCTTCGAGAAGGCGCAGAATCGGCAGGAATACGTGCACACGTTGGTGTAGTTGATGTTGCGGGTGACGACGTAGCTGACGGTGTCGCCGCAAACCTCCGCCCGCAGCGCGTCGGCTGCCTGGCACACCGCCACGAAAGCGCTGCCGCGCGCGGCAAACAGACGCACGATGGCGGCCTCGTCCAGGTCGGCGCCGTCTTGCGCACGGCCGATGATCTCGCGCAGTGCCGGCTGCGTCGGCGGCCCCTTTAACCGGTTCGCTGGCGGCGGCACGTCGGCGCCGGTGCGCCACTCGTCCTCGCGCGCCAATCCCTCCGCATCGCTGGCACGCAGGATCAGCCGGCGCATCTCCGGCGCCGCCCAATGCTGCGCGTCGTTGGCGTAGGCGGGGTAGATCGTCAGCCGCGCCGCCAACGTCTTGCCGGCACGCGCCGTGGCTGCCTGCAACGCGACGATGGGCGGCCAGGGCGCTTCGGGGTTCACATGGTCTGGCGTCACCGGCGACACGCCGCCCCAATCGTTCACTCCGGCCGCCACGTAGCGCTCCAGCGCGCCCGCAGCGAGGTTCGGCGGCGCCTGTATGGACATCGCCGGGCCGAACAGGATGCGGGACGCCGCGATGGTCCATAAATGGTCGTCGCAGGACGGTGCCGCGTGCGCGGCCATGCGCGTGCCGGGCTTGGGCTGGAAGTTCTGGACGATGATTTCCTGCAAGTGGCCATGGCGTTCGTGCAGCGCGCGCAGATCCAGCAGGGCGGCGGTCCGCTCCGCGCGCGACTCCCCCAGGCCGATCAGGATGCCGCTGGTGAAGGGCACGCGCGCTTCGCCGGCCTGCGCGATGCAGGCCAGACGCAGCGCGGGCGCCTTGTCGGGGCTGCCGAAATGCGGGCCGCCGCGCTCGGCCAGACGCGCGGTGGAGGCCTCGAGCATGATGCCCATCGACGCCGCATGCGGGCGCAGCGCAGCGATGTCGGCTGGGGTCATCACGCCGGGGTTGAGATGCGGCAGCAGCCCGGTTTCCTGGGCCACCAGCTCGGCCATCGCGGCGAGGTAGGCGATCGTCGTTGCGTAGCCGAGTGCGGCCAACTCGGTCCGCGCCTGCTCCCAACGCAGTTCCGGCTTGTCGCCCAGCGTGAACAGCGCCTCTCGGCAGCCGGCCGCCTTGCCATCGCGTGCAATGGACAGCACGTCGTCCGGGGTCAGGTACGCCGCCTCGCCGGGCCGGGGTGCGGTGGCGAAGGTGCAGTAGTGGCAGACGTCGCGGCACAGTTTGGTCAGCGGAATGAAGACTTTGGGCGAGTAGGTGACGTTTGCGCCGAAACCGCGGTCGCGCAGTTCGGAGGCGACCCGCATCATGGCGGGCAGGTCCTGGCAATCGGCCAGTGCGGCCGCGTCGTCCGCGGTGGGCAGCTTGCCGTTCAAGGCGCGAAGCAGCAGCGCGTCCGCGGTCATGGCCGTGCCTGCGGTCGCGGCACGGATGGCGGTGGCGGGACTGCCACCAGCGTCGGCAGCAGATGGCGCAGATGAGTGCCGCAGGGCTCGCCGACGAGGCGGACGAGGTCGGCCCAGTGATCGACGTCGCGCGACAGGCGCGGGCGCTCGACCACCCTCACGGCGAGGCCAGCGCGGGAAGCTTCGTCGACGTGCCGGCGGAAGCTGTCGACGCCGAACCGGAACCGCATGGCCGCCGGTGGCGACAGCAGCACGCAGTTGCTCCCCTCGCCGTCCCAGGACGGCACGATCGTGCAGCCCGGGCCGGTATGGGCCGCCAGAACGGCGATGAAATCCGCCGGCGTGGCAGCCGGCACGTCGCCCGGCACCACCATGATCCCGTCGGCGCCATAGAGCCGGGACGCCAGCCGTGCCGCCTCGTCGGCCGAGGCCGCGAAGCCGGTATCGGCGGCCTGGCGGATGCACGACGCGCCGGCTTGTGCGGCCGCCCGCAGAACGCTGTCGTCCGGGCTGATCACCATGACGCCGCGCAGCCTCGGCGTGTCGGCCAGGGCCTCCAACACGTCGTTCAGCATGGCCAGCACCAGCAGGCGACGCTGGTAGGCCGACAGTCGTGGCGCTAGCCGCTGCTTAGCAACCTCCAGGCTCTTGACTGGAACGGCGGCCCAGATGCCGAACGTGGTCATGCGGCAATCCTGCCCACGGCCAAGCGGTCGGCCAACGCCAGGGCGGCTCCGGCCACGCGTATCCGGTCCTGCAGCGAGACCATCAGCGTGGGCAGCGACACCGTCGCCAGATGGGGCAACGACGACGCCGCATGGGCGTCCGCCTGGTCCAGCACGTAGCCGCCGATCAGGCCGTCATAGCCCAGCGCCACGCCGGCGGCGGTGGCGGGCAGGCCGAGCTCGCCCATCAGCTTTACCGTGGGGCCGCGCACCGCCTGACCGGCGATGATCGGCGAGACGGCGACCACGGGCGCCCGGCACGCGGCCAGGGCCGCCCTGAACGCCGGCATGGCCAGGATAGGGCCGACGCTCAGCAACGGGTTGGACGGGCAGACGATCACCGCGCGCAGCCCGGGATCGGCCAGGGCGGCCAGGGCGCGAGGGTTCGGGCGGGCCGTCTGCGCGCCGACGAAATCCAGCGCGCGCACCGCGGGTTCGCAGCTTGCGCCCACGAACCATTCCTGGAAGCCCATCCAGCCCTGCGCGCATTCCAGGCGGGTGCGCACCGGATCGTCCGACATCGGCAGCACGCGCGCGCCGATACCGAATTTCTCCGCCACGGCCAGGGTGACATCCGACAGGGTTTCGCCGGCGCGCAGGCGGCGCGTGCGTTCCACGTGCAGAGCGAGGTCGCGGTCGCCCAGCTGGAACCAGTCCTGCCCGCCCAGCTCGCGCAGCGCCGCCATGAAATGCCAGGTCTCGTCCGCCCTGCCCCAGCCGCGCTGCGCGTCGTCGCGGCCGGACAGCGCGTAGAGCAGCGTGTCGACATCGGGCGAGACGTGCAGGCCGAGATGCTCGAAATCGTCGCCGGTATTGGCCAGCACGAGCAGGTCGGAGGCCGGCGCACCCTCGGCCGCCAAGGCGTGCGCGAGGCCCAGCGCCAGCTTGGCGCCGCCCACGCCGCCGGACAGGGCCAGCACGGTCCCGCCCCGCGCGGTCACCGGAACAGATCCTCCTGCACCGGGCGCAGCAGGTCGGCGCCGGTGCCCGCCGGCGCGGACCAGGACAGGCCCTGCACCAGCACGGCTGGAATGCCCTCTGCCCCCTCGCCCATCAGCAGGCAGGCCAGGCTGGCGATCTGGTCGGCGAAGCCCGCGATGGTGATTTGCAGGGCGCGGCCGAACAGGTCGGCGGCACCGCGCAGGTCCAGCACGGCGGGCAGTCCGCTGACGCCCAACGCCACGCCCACGCTGCCGCGCCGCCAGGGCCGGCCGAAGCTGTCGCTGACGATGACCGGCAGGCGTATGCCCAGCAACGCGCCCAGACGCTCGCTCAGGCGGGCGGCCGACGCGTCCGGATCTTCCGGCAGCAGCAGTGCCGCCGGCCCGTCCTCGGCCGCGGGATCCAGGTTGGACTGGTCGATGCCGGCGTTGGCCATGACGTAGCCCAGCCGGTGCTGCACGATCAGCGCCTGGCGCTCGGCGCGCACCACATGGTCGGATTCCTGCAGCACCAGGGTGACCATCGCCGGATCGCGGTCCAGCTGCGTGGCCAGGGCGCGCGCCTCCTCCGTGCATTGCACGGAGGCCAGGCGCACGTAGCGTCCTTCGGCCTTGGAAACGATCTTCTGCGCCACCACCACCACGTCCTGCGCCGCGAGCGCGATGCCGCTCAGCGCCGAGGCGACCAGCGCGCCCAGATCGTCGCCGGGGCGCACCAGGGGCAGCGGCAAGGGTGTTGCGACCACTGGCTGCATACGGTCAGAAGGCGGCCTGAAGACGCGGCGCCACGGCCTCGGCGAACAGGCGCAGGAAGCGCGGCTGGTCCGGCCCGGGCGCGTGGAACACCAGGTGCCGGAACCCCAGCTCGACATAGGGCCTGACCCGCTCCACCACCTCGTCCGCGTCCGTGGTGACGATCCAGCGGCTGGCGCAGCGTTCCAGCGGCAGCGCGTCGGCCAGCCGCTCCATCTCCATCGGGTCCTCGATGCCCGTCTTCTCTTCGGGCGACAACGACAACGCGGCCCAGGGGCGGGTGTTCTCCAGCGCCGCCGGGCGGTCGGTGTCGAAGGAAAGTTTGATCTCCATCATCATGTCGTAGTCGCCGATCCGGCCGGAACGCTGGCGGCCGGCCTGCACGTTGGGGACGAGCGTGTCGGCATACAAAGCCGGTGCCTTGCCGCTGGTGCAGATGAAACCGTCGCCCAGTTCACCGGCCATCAACGCGGCCTTGGGCCCGGCAGCACCCAGATAGATCGGCACCGGGGATGACGGCCGATCGTACAGCGTCGCGTTCTCCGTCTTGTAGTAGGTCCCGTGGTGCGTCACCCGCTCCTCGGTCCACAGGCGGCGCATCAGCTGCACGGCCTCGCGCAGGCGGCCCTCGCGTTCCTTGAAGCCCGGCCAGGCGATGCCGGTGGACGGCACCTCGTTCAGCGACTCACCGGTGCCCACGCCCAGCAGCAGGCGGTCCGGATACAGCACGGCCAGGGTGGCCACCGCATGGGCAACGACCGATGGGTGATAACGGAAGGTCGGCGTGACCACGCTGGTGCCCAGCTGCATGGCGCGCGTGCGCTCGCCCAGAGCAGCCATCCAGGCGAACGCAAACGGGGCGTGGCCGTCGGTGTGGCGCCAGGGCTGGAAATGGTCGCTGACGAAGCAGGACCGAAACCCCAGCTCCTCGGCCAGCACCCCGAAATCCAGCAGCGTCCGGGGTGCGAACTGTTCGGCGGACGCCTTGTAGCCGATTTTGATCATGCCAAAGCCCCTGCCGGTTTAGGGTTGCGGCTTCCGGCGATGACCCCCACGCCGCCTACGCCGTCCTCTGTCGGCACGTCCAGCCCAGCAGCGCCGTCCACAGGACGGGGTAGCCGTCCCAATGCAGGAACACCGGCGGTGCCCAGTGCGGCGCCAGATCGGAGGTGAAGGCGGCGACGCGGCCGGCGCCATGCTCGCCCACCACAAGCAGCGGGTCGCCGTCGACGGTGGCGATCACGGTGCTGGCCGGCTTGGCAACCGTCTTGTTGTAGCCGAGCAGGACGGGCCAGTCCGCTGGGGTGTCGCCGATGGCGGGGTGCCGGGCCACCAGCTCGGGTGACAGGCCTTGCGGTGCCTCGATCCGGTCGTCGGTGGGCAGCAGCTCGACCGGGAGCACGGCGGCCAGCGGGCTCATGCCGTAGCGCGCGCGCGCATCGATGCCGGTAAACGACATGTAGCCGCCAACCATCACCAGCCCGCCGCCGGCCGCCACGTAATCGGCAATCAGCTGAAGCCGGTTCACGCCGATCTCGGAACGCAGGAACGTCTCGTCGGTCAGCAGGAACGAGTTCGACCCGATGTCGCTCAGCACGATGGCGTCGTAGGCGGCCAAGTCCGCAGCGCTGGTCGGAAAACGCCGCGATACCTCGTGCGCCCGGACGTACTCGGTCTCGAACCCGCCGCGCTCCAGACAGCCGAGGAAGACGGAGGCGCCTTCCTCGTACTCGACGGAGGTGAACTGGTCGAACCCCTTGATGTGGGTCGTGTGCTTGACCCAGGATTCACCGACGAAGAGGATTTTGCCGCCGCTCATGTTATCCGCCGATCAGCCTGTCGGTCACGAAACTGGGCAGCACGCGCGCCTCTGGCACCGTCGGCAAGGACGTCTCGCGCATGTCCCAGCCGACGGCCTTTTGCGTGACCAACTCGACAACCCTGCGGCTCGCCGCCTGCCCGAACTGGAAGTAGGCTTCCGCGTACGGGTGACCCTCATAGAAGTATTTCTGGAAGATCATCTCCATCGCCGTGTCGAAGAACGCTGCATCCTCCACGGGTTTCAGCGAACCGGTGAAGCGTATGCCGTGGACCGTGGCGTATTCGTCGCCGCTGTCGATCACGGCGGCCAGCGGCCGGCCGGCCTGGCTGTTGGTGGCGTGCCTGCTGCCGGCATCGAGCGGCAGGAAAATGCGTTTGTCGTGCACCACGAACCACAGCGGAGAAAGGTAAATGCTGCCGTCCTCGTTCACGGTTGCCACGCGTATTGTTTTCTGGCGCGTGATGTAGGCCCAGCGTTTGGCGCCCTTCATGCCATGGATCGGATCCATGCGCTTGCCGATCGCGTCAGCCATGGTGGTCGGCTCCCCTCAGCCTGGACAACTCGGCGCTGAACTCCGGCAGTTCGGCCAAGCCGAAGCGCGGCGACGGGCCGCTGGTCCAGAAAAACTCGGTGGCGACACCTGTCGCCTCCAGCGTGTATTCGTAACCGCCCGGCAGGTAGATGTGTTCGCCCACTCCCGCCTCCAGGATCACCTCGCGTCCGGCAGCATCCTTCACCCGCAGCCTAATCTTGCCCTTGAGGCAGTAATGCGTCTCGTCGAAATCCGCCTGTTTCCAATTATAGGGGAGATGGTCGGGCTCCTGCCAGCAGACGCCCTGGCGGAAGTGACGCGCATCGTCGCGCTCCTGCGACAGGAAGATCGACGTGCCGATGCCCGTGTTGAACGGCAGCCGCGGCATGGCCGAGATCTCGTCCATGGTGATCACGCGCGGGAAGCGTCGCGCGTTGGTGGCTTGCGGGTCGTAGTCGGACATTCTCACCCTCGATGATGTCGTTGGCCAACGGCTCTATGGTCCCGTAACGGCGTGCGCTATTCTGCGGCCGCCGCATTTGCCACCGCCATCGGTGCCAGGAACGCAGCAGTGTAGCTTGCGGGCACCGGCCGTTCGCTGCGTTCGATCAGCTCAGAGAAATTCCACAGCTTAAGCAGCTTGCCATCGCGGAACACCGGCTGCAGCAGGTTCTCGCCGAGCGGAATCGTGTTGCGCGCAACGGTGCGGAAGTCGCCATCGACGAATTGCAGCCCCAGCCGGCCCCGCTTGGACGCCTTGAAGGCCGCGCCCGACGGCTGCTTGAACACATCGACCCAGTGCCCGCGAATCTGCACGGCGCTGGTCTTCTGCGCGAAGTTCATCGTGTCGCGGTTGCAGTGCTGCAGCAGACCGCCGCCCATGCCGAAGACCGCGTTGTCCGCCGCCAGCCCACGGCGTGCCAGCTCGATGTAGATAGCGCGCAGGCTCTCCAGCGTCACTCCGTCGCCCTGCACGACGCGAATGTAATCGGGCAAGATCTTATAGCCCTTCTTATTGACGGCGCAGCCGAAGCTTTCCATCAGCCACTCGGTCGTGTCCGCCGTCACCTGTACGGGATCGCCGGAATCCGGCCGAACCCCGATCAGACCTGGCCCCGCCTTTATCAAATCCTTCAGCTCGCCGCCGATGATGTTGCGCACGGCGTTCTCGTGGTCGTAGGAATCGGTGAGCAGGATGACCACGCCGTAGCTGCGGTAGCGTTCGATCATGTTCCGCATCGCCGCCGCCTCCCCATCGATGCCCCAGGCGGTGAAGGAAGCGTGTTCCGAATTCGGACCCGACAGCGCCGGCGCTACGTGGTTGTAGTAGCGCTTGGAAGCGGTGACACCAGGCACCGTGTCGCTCTGGTTGAAGTTGACCAGGTGAGCCAGCCCGCCCAATGCCGCGGACTCGCGTGAGCTGACGCCCCGCGCGCCGTAATCGTGCAGCATGTGACGGACGATCCCGGGGTTGTCCGACGTCTGCTCCAGCGCCCGCTTGATCACCGCCTTCGCCATCCAGCTGATCGTGCCGATCGTCGTGGGGTACCAAACCGCGCGCAACAGGGCCGTCTCGAAGAAGCTGGTAACCCAGTAGTACTTCGGATCGGTGTTGATCACCTGCACCAGCACGTTACGCGCCGGCATGACAGTGCCTTCCGCCACCGCCTCGATCTCGACCGGCAGGAAGCCGCCGTGATCGTTGAGCACGCCCAGCCAATTCTCCTTGCGGAACGGCATGCCGATCTCGCGGCAATGGAACTCGGCCTCGTCGATCTGATCGAGCGTGATCGGGTTCATCAGGTACTCGCGCAAGAACGCCTGCAAGCCCACGAACATCGTCACGGGATAGAGACCGCCGCGCGATTCTATGTAGCTCGATACGAACTCCGTTCCCTCCGGATAGAGCGAATAATGGCAGTGCTTATAGTTGTCCGTGTTGAGAATGAGGTTTTCGGAGCTTGCCAACACATTCCTCCGACATTGCAGTGCCAAGGTCTTGCTCAACCCGAACCGACTGCCGCACCCGAACAGACAACCAGGACGGGTGCCGGGCGACGCACGCTGCCTTGGGCGTGCGCACCACAGCACAGAGACAAGCCGGCCCGCAAGGGAAATCTGAAACGGTTCGTTTTACGACGCATCAGACGCGCCGTCGGCTTGGCCTACCAGCATTGCTCGATTCTTCATCTTTCCCCGTCAAGGCTGCCTGAATTCGAAGCGCTTTGGCGAGGTACAGTGTTGCACTACACCAAAGGGTGGACACGAGCATTTTCTCGGCTGAATGAACCAGTTCATTCTTGACATCAGCGAACGCCGTCCATCACGATAATGGAGATGGATGTCGTGATGAACGGGGTAATCGTCCGCTCGATCGCACGACAGAGTTTACGATGCAGTCGACGCATCGCACGCCCGACGTTCTGGAGCCGCCGCTCCGGATCTGAACGGTCACGTGCTGACGGGCACGAGTCGGGCATGTTCCAGGCTAGCAGATAACGTCTGCGTCGGACGTCACGTGCCTGAATGATGCGCCGTCAAATCATGCGTCACACCGCCTGCGCCGCCGATCAGAGGAGATATGGACATGGTCACCGCCAGCAAAGCATCCAAGGCATGCGTCTTAGGCGTGGCGCTGCTGGGTGCGACGGCGTTCGTCGGCCTGTCGCACGCGCAGCCCCCGCCCGACACATCGCCTAAAGCAGCAGCACCGGCCACCGCAGCACCCCGCAGCCAAGCGGCCCAGGCAAGGGCGCCCGCAACGACTGCCATAGAGGAAGTGGTCGTCACGGCAGAAAAGCGGGCATCCACCGTGCAGAACACGCCGCTCAGCATCACGGCACTCTCCGGCCGACAGATGCAGCAGGCCGGTATCACCACCGTGACCCAGGTCGCCGAGACGGTGCCTGGCATATCGCTGCGCAGCTCCGGCCCAGGGCAGACGGAGCTGGAGATGCGCGGGATGTCGTCGTCCGGCGGCGCCTCGCCCACCGTCGGCTTCTACCTCGACGAGACGCCGCTTACGCCACCAGCGGCGTCGCTGAACGGCAAGGTGGTCATCGATCCGGACTTGTTCGACCTCAACCGGGTGGAGGTGCTGCGCGGGCCGCAGGGCACGTTGTACGGCTCGGGTTCCATGGGCGGCACCATCAAGCTGCTGACCAACCCGCCGGACCTGACCAGATACTCCGGCCAGATCGATACGACCCTGTCGGGCACGGCAGGCGGCGGGGTGAACCCGACCGGCAAGGCCGCCGTCAACATCCCCCTCGTGAACGACAAGCTCGCCCTGCGCATCGTCGGCGAGGAGAAGTACATCAGCGGCTGGATCGACAGGATTGTCGATACGCCCTTTCCGTTTCCCACCAACCCAAGCCCGTCTTGCGCCCCATTTCTTGCCTGCAACCGAGGCGACGTCACGGCCGAACCGTCGCACACCATCTCGAACGTGAACTGGGAACTGCAGCAGTCGGCGCGCGCCAGCCTGCTTGCCAAGCCGACGGAAGACCTGTCGGTCACGCTGAATTTCATGTACCAGCGCATCGGCATGGGCGGCTACAACGAGTTCGACATGCCGCCGGGCTCCAGCTCGCTCGCCCACTACCAGCCTTTCGACACGTCCGAGCCGTTTTCCGACAGCTTCAAGCTGTTCAGCGGCACGGCCAACTACAATTTGGGATTCGGAACGCTCACCGCGTCCACCTCCTATTGGCAACGCGACGAGCGGCAGTCGCAGGACATCTCCGAATCCATCTACAACCTGCTGAACTCGTTCGGACTCCAGCCTGCCGGGTACACGCCGTCGGTGTTCACCGAGGAAGACATCTCCGACCAGTTCAGCCAGGAAATCCGCATCGCCTCGCCAAGCAACCAAAGGCTGACCTGGCTGGTCGGCGGCTTCTACAGCCGGCTGCTATCGGTGTTCCGCGACACCAACAACGCGCCGGGTTACGCCGGCCTTTCGGTCGGCGGGGCGGCCGCCAACCCGCAGGGCATCATCTACGATGCCAACAACCCCTACCACGTGGATCAGTACGCCCTGTTCGGCGAAGCGTCCTACAAGCTGCTGGACACGCTGAAATTCACCGCCGGGCTGCGTTACTTCGACTATAACACCCATGTCTACGAAGCGGAGAACGGCATCGGCACCACTTCGGGCAACGCCGTTGCCACCGCTGCGAGCTACCGGACGTCGGCCAACGGCGTCACGCCGAAGTTCAACCTTGCCTACCAGCCTAATCCGAACCTGACGGTCTACACGGAAATCTCGAAAGGCTTCAGGCCGGGCGGCGTCAACCTGCCGATACCCACTTCGATCGGCTGCAACGTGACCAACGAGGTGTATGGGCCGGATACCAGCTGGAACTACGAGGTCGGCGAAAAGGCGCGCGTGTTCGACGGCAGGCTGACCGTGAACGCAGACGTGTACTACATCGAGTGGAACAATGTTCAGCAGCTCATCAACCAAAGCTGCGGCTATCCGCTCACGCAGAATGCCGGTAATGCGCAATCCTACGGGCCGGAGCTGGAGATCTCCGCACAGCTGACGCCCGATCTTACGCTGACGGCCAGCGGCGCCTACACCCATGCCGTCCTGACCAGCGTGAACGACACGCTGACCGCGGCCGACCCGGCTTTGGTCAAGGGCACACCGATCCTGAACATCCCGAAATACACCGAGAGCACGTCGCTCACCTATCGTCGCCCGGTCACCGACGCCTACGAATTCATCGGCCGCATCTCCAACTCCTATGTCGGGCCATCCACCGATATCTCCTACACCTACAAGCAGCTCGAGCCTTACGACATCGTCGGCGTGCGCGCCGGGCTGGTGGGCCCGCACTGGTCCGGCTTCCTGTTCGTCGATAACCTGACGAACAAGCATGCGGAGCTCAGCATCAACACCACCTCGTTCAGCTGGGTAACGCCGTCGGTCACCCGCGTCGCCACCAACCTGCCGCTGACGGCCGGCGTGGAAATCGCCTATAAATTCTGACAGGGCGGGCAGCAGGACAGCGCCGGCCGCTCTCACCGCACTTTGTCTGAAAGAAAAGAGATGGCCTCGGCGGTCGTTGTTGGCAGCCTGAACATGGACCTGGTGATGCGGGTGGGGCGGGTGCCGCACGCTGGCGAGACGATGTTCGGCCGCGGCTTCAGCCAGGCGGAAGGCGGCAAGGGTGCCAACCAAGCGGTCGCCAGCGCCAGGCTCGGCGCACACGTGGCCATGGTGGGTAAGGTCGGCCGCGATGGCTTTGGTGCCCAGCTCGGTGCGGCCCTCCGCAGGGACGGCGTTGACGTGACGCATGTCGGCGTCTCTGCCGCCGAGCCAACCGGGGTCGCCATGATCATGGTTGACGATGCCGGCGAAAACCGGATCGTTCTGGCGCCCGGAGCCAATTTCTCGCTCCATCCGGCCGATGTCGATGCCGCCGCGGCGCTTGTCGGCCGCGCCGCGCTGGTCGTGCTGCAGCTGGAGGTGCCCATGGATGCCGTGGTGCAAGCCGCCCGTCTCGCCGCACGGTCCGGCGCTCAGGTCGTGCTCAACCCGGCGCCGGCAGCCGAGCTACCGGCCGAACTGTGGCCGGCGACGGATTACCTGGTGCCCAACGAAACGGAAGCCGAGCTGCTGACGGGCATACGCGTTCACGACGCGGCTTCCGCAAGCCAGGCCTCCCGCGTGCTACGCGGCCGAGGGGTGCGGCACGTGCTGATCACGCTGGGTGCCCAGGGCGTGTTCCTGTCCGATGCGTCGGGCGAGCGGCTGCTGCCCGCCCGCCAAGTTGCGGCAAAGGATACCACGGCGGCCGGAGACTGCTTCATCGGCGGCCTGGTCGCCGGCCTGTGCGAGGACATGCCGCTCGATCAGGCGGCAGCGCTCGGTATTGCAGCCTCCAGCCTGTGCGTGATGCGCCCCGGTGCGCAATCATCCCTGCCGCACCGCGCCGAACTGGCGGCTACGCAGGACAGTTGAGCATGGCAGACACCGGCGTTTCGCCCACGCCGCACTACCATATCGATACGGACATGGGCGTGGATGATGGCTTGGCGCTGCTGCTGGCCAGCCGGCTGCTCGGGACTGCGGTCACCCTGTCCACGGTGTTCGGCAACGTGCCGGTCGAGGTCGCCACCAAGAACGCCCTGATCTTCCGCGCGCTGCTCGGCCGCACCGCGTGCTGGAGAATTCTGGCCGGCGCAGCCTGCGCCCAGGACGGGTTTGCGCCCAACGCCCGGCACGTTCATGGGGAGGACGGCATGGGCGGGGCGACGGACGGGCTAGATCCGGCGCTGCTCGGCGCGTCGGCCGCCGATTCATGCGCCTATTTGGTAGAGGCGCCGCCCCCCGCGGTATCGCAGGTTGTACTGATCGGATTGGGGCCGGCGACAAATCTTCCCCGGCTGGTGTCCTGGTATGGGCGCGCCACGGTCGGGCGTATCATCCTGATGTCGGGCGCCTATTTCGATGTGGGCAACATTACCCCAGCAGCAGAATTCAACGCGCATTGCGATCCGGATGCACTGCGCGAGACGCTGATGCTGGGCATTCCCACCATCATCGTGCCGCTCGATCTCTGCCGCAAGGTGCAACTGACGCGCGCGGCAATCCAGGAATACGGCCGCGTTTGCCGCAATCCGCGCGGCCAGCTGATCGCCGAGTCACACATGAAGTACATGGATTTCTACAAGAACGCTGAAGGCATCGACGGATGCAACCCTCATGATGCCATCGCGATCCTGGCGGCCGTGGCGCCCGAACGTTTCTTCGCCGTGCAGGGGCGGATCATGATCGACAGCACTCCCGGTCGCCGGGGGCAGACCACCATGACCATTGGCAGATCCCACATCGACGTGCTTACCGGCGGGCGGCTGAAATGGGTGCGCGATCAGATCGCCAACCTGCTCATCGACGATGCGGCTTCTTAGGGCATTCGCGACATAGGCTAACTAGGTTGCGCATTGCAACACGACCCTGTTCAGCACCGCCACGGTGACCGCCATCTCGTCGGTCGCTACGGCCCGCGACTTACCCACAGCTCCTGCACCGTCGAGAAGGACACGACATTACGTCCGCTCTGAAGCAGGCGATCTGGATTTCAGTGTCGGCCTAAATTGGACGAGACCACATCGTAGACGACAGTCACCGACGATGACGCTGCCCAGATCGCAAATCGACCACGTTTGACAGCGACGAAGCGACGGCAGCGGTCCGCCGTCGACCCGTCCTCGAGGAGCTAGTGCAGTCCCTCGTGAGCCATCGCCTTTTGAACAGATTGGAGCGTCATCATATGCTCGCGAAACGCAACAAGTTTTGCGGGTGGCTCGACGTTGAACTTCTTGGCCCACAGCAGCATCACGAATAGGTAAAAGTCGGCCACGCTAACAGCCGAGCCGAACAGGTAATCGCCCTTCATGGCGTCGGCCAGGTACCCCATACGCTTGCCGATCATCTCGCCAGCTTTCGTCTTGTCACTGTCGCTTCCTCCTGCAAAGAAGGGTTTGAAGCTCTTGTGAATTTCCGTCGAGATAAACGCCAGCGCTTGCAGCAGATGCGTTTGCCCCATCGGCCCGGACGGCGCGAGTTTGCTGTCCTGGCGCGCGATCCAGTCCAGGATTGCGATGTTCTCGGTGATCGTCTCGCCCGAATCGAGCGTCAGCGCCGGCACGTAGCCCTTCCTGTTTACTGTCGAGAAATCGACGCCGCTTTCCGTGCGCCCGGCCTTAAGATCGACTTTCTCGTGATCGAAGGACAAACCCGCCTCGTGCAGCGCGATGTGGTCGGCTAGGCTGCAGGCGCCCGGTGCATAATAGAGCTTCATGGTCGTCTCCCGTGGTTGGTGGTGTTGCAACGCGGGTCGGCCGGAACGGTCGCATAGCCGTCTGCACCACGCGACCGGCACGGGCCGCGCACTCGAGACCGGACAGCCGGCGAGCCGAAGCATGGTTGGCCCGCGTTGAATGCAAGCAACCCCGCCGCATCACGGCTCTTCGCCCGCTGCAGCACGAAGCGGTCCCACCCGCTGCTTGAGTGCACCGGCGTGGAAGGCGGGCGACGGGTCGGCGCGTGCACGCCGTCCTTGCCCGGCCGATCGAGCGTGGTTAGCCTTGGGCCTGGCTCGATGCCACTTGCGTCGGAGCAACGAAGCAAACGATTGGGGCTCGCCTGCTTGTGTCTAATGCTTCGTCCAGCGATCCAAAAACAAACGCGCCGCGGCCGATGCTGTGCTCGGCGGGAGAGACGATAAGCTCCACCGATCACGCTCGTCTGGTATCCAAACGGGGCATGGTACGACTAAACCTATGACGCCGCTTAGAGCAATTTCACGCAGACTGGAACAGTCGAAGTGAGTAAATTGCTCGTTCGAACATATATTTAGAGCGCGCTGACCGTTTACGGTCAGCCTGAACGCGCTCTAGGACAACGCCTTCTCTACCTTGATGGCCTCGCTTGGCCCGCTCTCTTGCCGGATCATCACTGTATGATAGCCGTTCGCCGATATGGCCTTTTCGAAACTCACTGGTTTCCATAGCACGACGTGGCCGCCGATTTCGCCCTCGCCGGCGACCGCCAGTTCAAGGATGAGTTCCGTCGGGTTTATACCTTGAGGCTTGGCTTCGGCCAAGTGTGGCTCCTCATTGGATTTCAGCACCTCGATCTCGCCGGTGACGGTCAACTTGTATTCTGACCCGATAAGGTTCGTCGTCTGAAGCGCTGTCCATTTTTGGCTCTTGTATGACATCTTTGTTCCCTTTCAGGCTGAAGTTGGTCGGCGTTTCTTGCGGGAGTCAAGTGAAGGACTGCGTGCGGGTCGCACCATGGCCAGGGTGTTGCGACTGAATCCTGCTATCGCAACGCGGCGGCGCCGTAGGGCGAGATGACGCTGGCCTTGTGCGACTAAGGCAATTCGGTTTCGAAGGCTGCTCGCTCAAGCGCAGCAATGTCGACCTTCTGCATTCCCATCAAGGCCGTCATGACACGTCCCGCATGGCCCTGGTCAGGATCCTTCATCAGTTCCATCAGTCGGCGTGGCGTGACTTGCCAGGACAGTCCGAACCGGTCCTTACACCACCCGCATTGGCCGGGCTCGCCGCCATTCGTCGTGATGGCCTGCCAGTATCGATCCGTCTCGGCTTGATCGTCGGTATGGATTTGGAACGAAACGGCTTCGTTGAAAACGTAACGCGGCCCCGCGTTCAGCCCGAGAAACTGCATCCCGAGCACGGTGAACTCGACGGTCAGGGCATCGCCTTCCTTGCCCGCCGGGTAATCGGCGAATGCCTTGTTGACCCGCTCGACACGACTGTCGGGGAAGGTTGCCGCGTAGAAGCGCGCCGCCTCTTCGGCATTGCCGTTGAACCACAGACAAGGAACCACCTTGCTCATCACCCCCCCCACACGTTGCTGGGTTGATCCTGGCGGCGACGGCGAGTTGTCACAAGCAAATGCGGCGGGAGCCGTTCGGGCGTGGTAGGTCCGTATGAGGTCGAGGCGTTGGCAGGTCGCCGATGGCGTGCTGGCTCGTCGTTATCGGGCAAAGGTTGCACCGCGGCGCGGCGCTACGCCAGCTAGGTCAGGCCCACGGCGCCAACGCCTCGCGCAGTTCGGTCATGGTCCAGCGTCGTTGTTCGGCCATCAGGCCGAGCGCGGCGGCCATCTGCCTGTCCTGGCCCCAGCCGGCCAGTGCCGCGACCCGGCCGTCCTGGATGTAGAACGCAATGAACCGGGGCTCCTCCAGGTCGCCGTCCAGCACGACCTCGTCCCAGCGCTCCGCATGTCCCACGTAGTCGAGACGCTTCATGAAATGAATGGTCCAGAAATAGGGCACGGCGTCGTAGGCGACGGAGCCGCCCAGCATGTTCAGCGCCGCCACCCGGCCGTGCTGCTCGGCCACTCGCCAGTGCTCCACGCGCACAGGCTCCCTATCGCCGCGGAGCGGAAAGGCGGCGATGTCCCCGGCCGCGTACAGACCATTCGCCGCGCGGAGCCGAGCATCGACCAGAACGCCGCCGTCCTCGCGATTCGTAACCCCTTTCAGGATGTCGGTCGCGGGGGAGACACCCAGGCCGACCACGACGAGGTCCGCATCCAGCCGTGCGCCGCTCCGGAGCTTCACGCCCTGCAGGCGGTGCCCACCCTCAAGCGCCACGACCTCGTCCCCGAGGCGGAAAACCACTCCCTCGCGCTCGTGCACGCGACGGAATACCTGCCCGACCTCCTCGCCGAGTTGGCGCTGGAACGGCACGGCCTGCGGCCCCACGACCGTGACGTCCAGGCCGCGCTCGCGCAGGCTGGCGGCGGCCTCCATCGCGATGAACCCCGAACCGGCGATCACGGCCGACCGCGCGGACGACGCAGCCGCGGCGATCGCTTCGGCGTCCGCCGCGCTGCGCAGGAGAAACACCCCGGGCAGGTCGGCGCCAGGCACGTCCAGCTTGCGAGGCTCCCCGCCGGTCGCGACAAGGGCGGCGTCGTAAGCCAAGGTGCCGCCGTCCTCGAACAGGATGGAGCGGGACGCGGGTTCCACTCGGGCCACGCGGCGGGCGACGCGCTCGATGGCATGCCGGCCGTAAAAATTCTCGTCCTGCAAGGGCGTCTTCTCGCCGCCCTTCTTGCCCGACAGCGCGTATTTGCTGAGGATCGTGCGGTCGTAGGGAAGGCGGTCCTCCAGGCCGATCATCACGACCCGGCCGGTGAACCCCTGCTCGCGCAGCGTCTGGGCGGCCGCCGCCCCGGCTGCGCCGGCGCCTACGACGACCATGCACCGGGGATCGGCGCTGTCCCTGGCATACGGCGGGCTTGCCTCGCTCGGCGCGTCGCCGACCTCCACCAGAACACGGCCAGCCGATAGGCGGGTCTCGAAACGGGGCAGGTCGTCGAGTGCGGGCGGCTCAGCCCGTCGGCCGGTGGTGACGTCGAACGCGGCCTTGTGCCAGGGACAGGTTACGACCTGACCGCGCAGCACGCCTTCACCGAGCGGGCCGCCGGCATGCGGGCAGGTCTCGCCCACGGCGTGGCACCGACCGCCGATCTTGGCCAGGAGTAGTGTCCGGCCTCCCGCCTCCACAGCGAGCATGCCACCTTCGTTGATGTCCGCTGCCGCCGCGAGGTCGAACTCCATGCCAAAACGCTCCAACGAGGGCCTGCGAGGCGGCCGGTGTTGCAAAGCAACCATCTTCCGGCAGCTAGGTTGCCGCAGCCGGACCCGGAGCTTGCCAGGGAGCGCACGGCCGCGGGTCAGCCATTTTGTCCGGCAAGTTCCACGCCGGACAGCCGCGCGCAGGCGTCGAGCAGCATGTCCTGCCGCGCGATATCGTTCACGGCGCCGCTCGGCTTACGCGGGCGCATGTGAAAGAAGTAACCGCCAGAGACGTCCGCGGCCGGATCATCGCTGCTGGCCAGCCACACCTGCGTTCGGTGCGCCGCGTCCAGGTCGCCGGTCGCATGGGCGCCGCCCATCTTCGTCGCCACCCAGCCCGGCTCAATGGCGTTGGACCGTATGCCCGCCCACCGCCGCGCGATGGCGCAGGACAAGAGGGCATCGTGCAGCTTGGTGTCTGAGTAGGCCTGGTTGCCTCGCCACGGCCTGCGTTCCCAGTTCAGGTCGTCCAGGCTCTGGTCCCCGCGCCGGTGCAGCTCGGAGCTGACATAAACCAGCCGATCGGGCCTCCTGATCAGGGCCGTTAGCAGGTAGGGCGCCAGCGTGTTCACCGCAAACACATGCGCCAGGCCGTCCTCGGTAGAAACGCGGTTACGCTCGCGGAAGCCGACCGCAGCGTTGTGGATGACAGCGTCGAACCGGCCGAGCGCGTTGACCTGTGCGGCCACGCCGCAGGTCTGGGCCATGCTCGCCAGGTCGCCGACAACGACGGCTTCGGCCCCCGGAACGGCGGCCATGGCGTCCCCGGCGCGGGCTGCATTGCGGGCATGCAGCGCCACGCTGTGCCCCTCCGCCACGAGACGCTGCGCCGCCATGCGTCCGAGGCCGTCCGAAGAGCCTGTGATGAACACCCGTGCCATGATCGCCGTCCTGCAGCCGGAAGCGTCAACGCGCAATCGGCCGTCAAGACGCGATCGCGCAGAGCGCCATCGGCCCGAGCATCGAGACACCTGGCGATTGCATTGACTCGCGCCTCAATCCGCGACGGCAAGCGGGGCCAATTCTTCGATGTGGTCGCGCTGGTCGACAAACTCGAGGCAGAAGGCCGTGCTGGACGCCGGGGCGATGTCGATCGGCATTCAGCCCTCCATCACCTCGGAGGCCGCCACATCCAACAGGCGCTCGATCACTTCGGGCTCCTGCGCGCCGGCAATCGCGTGGCAGCCGGAGACGACAAGGCAGGGCACGCCGTTGATGCCCAGGCGGTGGGCACGCAAGTTCTCGGCGTGCACGGCGTCGATGTCGGCGGTGCCGGCCAGGAACGCGCGCGCGGAGGCGGCGCGCAGGCCGCACGAGGCGGCTATGGCCGCGAGCACGGATACATCGCCGATATCCCGCCCGTCGGCAAAATAGGCGGCAAGCACGGCTTCCACCACCTCGTCGGCGCGGCCGAAGCCGGCCGACCAGCGCACCAGCCGGTGGGCATCCACGCTGGAGGGGGTGCGGCGCAGCCGGTCGAAGCGGAACATCAGCCCTTCGGCGCGGCCGATATCGGTGATGGACGCATACATGCGCCGCGCCCGCTCCTCGCCGCCGAACTTGCGCAACACGTAATCGGTGCGCGACATGCCGGCACGCGGCATGTCCGGGTTTAGCAGGAACGGCCGCCACGTCACGTCCACCAGCAGATCGGGCCGGCGCGCCAGCGTGCGAAACACGCGCCGGATGCCCAGGTAGCACCACGGGCAGACCAGATCGTGCACGATCTCGACCGACAGGCGCGCCTTGGGCGGGGCAAGGATGTTCACGCGGCTACCTTAGCCGCCAGCGATGCTTGGGCCAGCCATTTTATGGTTAGGCGATCGCGGGCGCGAGTGCCGCAGCAATCGCCGAACGCTCGCCGGCGCCGTTCGAGGTTCCGTTTGTCGTTGCAACCCATTCGATCGAACGCTGTGCCCAGCAAGGAACCGCAATGGGTTGTGGCCCATCCGGCCTGCAGGCTCGAAAGCTGTGCTGAATAGTAACGACCTTCCCAGGCCGGGATTTTAGCGAGCGCGACCGTCAGGCTCAGCGGCGTGCGATGCCGAGAATCATGCTGCCGAACAGGGCCGCGGCCGCGGTAAAGGCGGCGATGACCAGACGCAGCCTGAAACCGTAATCCACCGATTGATCGTGGAAATCAGCCAGCATGCGCGTGCGCTCGGCGGCCGCACGATCGGCGATGTCGCCGGGGCCGGCCAGCACGCGGTCGGCGCTGTCGCCCAGCAGCGGGCGCAACGCGTCCAGCGACGCCTGCGGGTTGGGCGCATGGGCGGCCAGCACCGCCTGGTCCAGCGCCTCGCTACGGGCCATGGCCCGGTCGAACGGGATCTGCGCTGCGAACGTGGCGAACGCGCCGATCAGCCCGACCACGCCGAAGGCCACCAGCAGAAACGCCGTCCAAGATGCGCTGTCGCCCGATTGTGTCCGCTGCATGCTGCTCCTTCTCCCGGGCCTTGCTCGCACGGCCGGCGGGCCCGGTAAACGCGCCACGCCGGCGGGACGCGCACAACGTTTCGGCATCGCACATCTTCCCTGCGCGCGATTAGCCAGGCACAATGCAGCACGGTACGGAGTTTCTTCGATGGTGCGTGCGGGTCGGCATTGGGCGGCGCTGGGTTTGGCCTGCCTCCTGTCGGGATGCGGCGGGGCGCCGAAGCTGGCGCCACCCACCGTGGTGAACGTGTCGATCAAGGCGGGCCCCGACCTCAACCCCGGCACCGACGGTGCTGCCAACCCCACGGTGCTGCGCGTCTATCAGCTCGGCTCGTCCTCCGGCCTTGCCAATGCGGAGTTCTTCCCCGTCTACAACGCCGATGCTAGCACGCTCGGGACTGACCTGATCCGGCGCGACGACGTGCCGCTTAACCCTGGCGGAACGAAGACCATGACGCTCAACCCGGGCGACCAGGTGCACGCGCTCGGCTTCTTCGCCGGCCTGCGTGACTTCCAGGCCGAAACATGGCGGGCGACGGACGACATTCCGCCTCATCAGACCACGAACGTGACCGTGACACTGACCCGGGACGGCGTCGCGATCCAGTCGCAAACAGTGCCGACAAAGCACAGATCCTGACATGGGCTGGGATAACAAGGTCGTCTGGGGCGAAGGCCTGTTCCTGCAGCCGCAGCATCTGCAGCAGCAGGAGCGTTACTTCGAGCGGCTGGTCCGAACCAGCGGCGCCGGGCTGCGGCCCTTCGCCTGGGGCCTGTCGTCGCTGGAGCTGGATACCGACAAGCTGACCCTGGGCAAGTTCGCCCTGCGCAGCGCGGCCGGCATCCTGCCCGACGGCACGCCGTTCAGCCTGCCGGGCGACGCCGACCACCCGCGCCCGGCCGACCTGCCCGAACAGGTGCGCAACAGCGTGGTCTACCTGCTGCTGCCGATCCGCCACCCTGGCGGGGTGGAGACCGCCCCGCCCGAGCAGATCGAGACGGTGGCGCGTTTTTCGACCGCCGAGCACGAGGCGACCGACACCAATGCCGGCTATCAGTCCACCGCTACGGTGCCGGTGGGCAAGCTGCGGCTGCGCTACGCGCTGGAGGGCGAGGCGCGGGCGGGGTTTACCGCCGTCGGCCTGGTGCGCATCGTTGAGATGCGGGCCGACCGCAGCGTGGTGCTGGACGAGGGGTTCATCCCGCCGGCCATGGCGTGCAGCGCTTCCGGCGTCCTGGCCGGCTTCCTCAACCAGTTGCAGGGCCTGCTGCACCACCGGGCCGAGGCGCTGGCCGGCCGCGTGTCGGAGGGTTCGGTGCGCGGTGCGGCCGAAATCGCCGACTACCTGCTGCTGCAGCTGTGCAACCGCTACGAGCCGCTGGTGGCCCACATGGCCTCCATCGCCCAGCAGCTGCACCCGGAGGATTTCTACCGCGTCTGCGTGAGCCTGGCCGGCGAGCTGGCCACCTTCACCGAGACGCGCAAGCGCCCGGTGAGCTTCCCCGCCTATCGTCACGACGACCAGCAGGCCACCTGGCGCCCGGTGATCGCCGCCCTGCGTCAGGCGCTGTCGGCCGTGCTGGAACAGACCGCCGTGCCGATCCCGTTGCAGGAACGCAAGTTCGGCATACGCGTGGGGCCGATCACCGACCGCAGCCTGGTCACCGACGCGACCTGGGTGCTGGCGGTGAAGGCGCAGCTGCCGGCCGAGACGCTGCGTCGCGGCTTCCCCAACCAGGTAAAGATCGGCCCGGTGGAGCAGATACGCGAGCTGATCAACGTGGCGCTGCCCGGCATCGCCGTGCGCGCCCTGCCGGTGGCGCCGCGCCAGCTTCCTTACTACGCCGGGACCAGCTATTTCGAGCTCGAACGGAGCGGGCCGTACTGGGCGGCGCTGGCGCGGTCCGGCGGCATCGCGATCCACGTTTCCGGCGACGTGCCGGGGCTGGAGATGGAATGCTGGGCGATACGAAGCTGATGGCAGCTGACCGATGAGCGACGATCCGTTCGCGGAGAGCTCGGACAGCGAGCGCACGATCATCCGGCCACGCCCCGGCGGCCAGGCCGCGCGCACCGCGCCGACACCCGCGCCGGCCGCACTCCCGCGCCGCGGCAACAGCCTTGCCGACGCGCCGGTGCCGCTCAACGGCGCCAACCCGTTGCTGGCCGCGGCCGCACCCGTGCTCGCCGCGATCATCCGTCTGGCCGGCACGCGCGGCCAGAATGGCCCCGACACCGACCAGCTGCGCCGCGGCATGGTGGACGCCATGCGCGGCTTCGAGAAGAGCGCGCTGGCCACCGGGCTCGACACCAAATCGCTGCGGGCGGCGCGCTACGCGCTGTGCGCCACCATCGACGACATCGTGCTCAGCACGCCCTGGGGCGCCTCCGGCGGCTGGTCGCAGCAGACGCTGACCAGCATCTTCCACAACGAGGTCACCGGCGGCGAGCGCTTCTTCGAGATCCTCGAGCAGATGTCGCGCGAGCTGGGCCGCCACGCCGAGGTGGTCGAGCTGATGTACCTATGCACCTCGCTGGGCTTCGAGGGGCGATACCGGGTGATGCCGCGCGGCGTCGCGGCCCTGACCGAGCTGCGCCAGGGCATCTACCGCGCCATACGCACGCGCCGCGGCGAGTTCGAGCGCGACCTCTCGCCCAACTGGCGCGGCCTGGACACCGGCCACAAGCCGCTGGCCCAGCGCATCCCGCTCTGGGCCGTGGCACTCGCGGCGGTCACCTTGGCCTGCCTGATCTACGCCGCGTTCAACTTCGCACTGTCCGGCCGGTCCGACCTCGCCTTCGCCGAGCTGTTCGGCCTGCCGCCCACCGGCCCCGCCCACGTGCCGCGC